>CABUSR010000040.1 GCA_902494245.1 uncultured Collinsella sp. | reverse complement strand
GAGCCATGGTGGTCGAGTCGGAAGCCGTCGGCGAACCGAGCCAGGGCTTAGCCCACAGATCTGCGGTCAGGGCAACCACAACGACAATGATGATCCAGCAGACACCGATAACGGCGAGCTTGTTCTTACGAAGACGCTTAAAAGCGTCGCCCCACAGCGTGCGGGACTTGGCGGGAGCAGATGCGGCCTTGGTGGCGGTAGCCTGCTCCTGAGACTGAGAATCAGTTTCCTGCATGAGACGTACCTCCCTTAGGCCTTATCCGACGGACCGCCAAGGCGGATGCGCGGGTCGAGGAATGCATAGCTAATGTCGACGAGCAGGTTGATCACCATGACGACGACGACGATGAGCGTAACGCCGCCCATAACGATGGGCCAGTCACGCATGCTAATGGCGCGATAGACCTCATAGCCGATACCGGGCCAGTTGAAGACCGTCTCGGTCAGGATGGCGCCCGAAAGCATGCCGCCAAAGTCGACACCAATATAGGTAACGACGGGGATGAGTGCATTCTTAAGCGCATGCTTGATGATGATCGCGCGATTGGAGAGACCCTTGGCCTTTGCCGTACGGATGTAATCCTGGTTCATGACGTCAAGCAGCTGCGAGCGCATGATGCGCGCAGCATAAGCGGTCGAAACCGAAGCCAGCGTAATGGTCGGAAGCACATAGTGCATCCAATCCTGATACTGAGAGCTGGAACCGCCGGCACCCGAGATCGGCATGGAGATTGCACCACCCGTGGCGTCCTTGAGGATGACGCCAAAGAACAGCTGCAGCAACATACCGAGCCAGAAGGCCGGGACCGCAACGAGGATCGACGTGGTGAGCGTTACCAAAATATCCCAGAAGGAATAACGCTTTACCGCCGAAATGATACCCGCACCGATACCCATAATTGCCTCGAGCACGATGGCGCACGCGGCAAGTTTGACCGTATACGGATACTTCTGGGCAAAGATTTCCGTAACCGGCAGCTTGCGCTGATACGAATTGCCCAGATCGCCATGAAGCAGGCCGTTCATGTAATACAAGTAACGGTCCACGAGCGACGTTTGAACGGGGTCGCCGTTCTCGTCAAGGATCGCGTTGCCGTCCTCGTCCGACTGGACCAGGTGATAGCGGACGCGAAGCTGAAGCTCCACCTCGGGGGACAGAGCCTTGTCTCCACCGATCAGCTTGATCGGATCTCCCGGCACGATATTCTGGAGGGCGAACAGAATCAGCGTAACGCCCAAAAATACCGGGATGAACTGAAGCACACGTTTAACGATGTACTTACCCATACCACTCCCCTATCTAGGGATTAACCTAAATGGGATGCCGATCGCCAGACCGGCATCCCAAAATTACCATCAGCCAGTTTACCCCAGGTTAGGGAGAACTGTATGTTTCCCATGAGGTCTACGTAAATACTTGACCCTCACGGAAGCTGCAAACTCTTAGGCGAGCTCAGCGGTACCCAGCTCGGCGTGCTTCTGCGGATCAACATAGAGGTGCTTGATGCGATCGGAGCCAACGATGGTGTGCGTGTAGAACATCACCGGGATGACCGGGCAGTCGGCAGCGACCATTGCGTCGGCCTCCTGCATCTTAGCGACGCGCTCTTCGTCGTCAACCGTGGTGCGAGCCTCGTCGACCTTGGCGTCGAACGCGGGGTTGTTGTAACCGGAGCGGTTGTCGCCACCGAGGGAGTCGGAGTGGAACAGCGGATACAGGAAGTTATCCATGATCGGGTAGTCGGCAATCCA
Organism: uncultured Collinsella sp.; assembly: GCA_902494245.1. Lineage (GTDB taxonomy): Bacteria > Actinomycetota > Coriobacteriia > Coriobacteriales > Coriobacteriaceae > Collinsella. The sequence continues at coordinate 13,785 of CABUSR010000040.1, read as the reverse complement.
GCCCAGACGACCGAACTGATAGTCGAAGTTCTGATACTGCTCGAGCAGGGCAGACCACTCGGGGGTATCGGAAGTAGCGTTAACGCCCACCTTGGCAAGGTCACCGATGATGGACTCCATGATCTCCTTGTGGCCACCGTCCTGGTTGTAGGACAGCTGCACGTTAATACCACGATCGCCGTTGGCGTCAGCGGGAGCAACCTTGTCGAGGTACTCGTTAGCCTTGTCGACGTCGTAGGCGCAGAACTCCCATGCGCCCTCCTTGTAGCCATCGATGCCCGGAGGAACAATGCCGTCGGCGGGGGTACGGGTACCCTTGAAGATGGTCTTGCAGATAGCCTCACGGTTGATGGCCAGGGAGATGCCCCTACGCAGGTCGGCGTTGTTGAACGGCTCGGCCGTGTTGTTGCAGGTCAGGTAGTAGGTGGAAGGCTCGGCGCCGAGCAGCATGCGCTCGCCGTCGCCCATGGTGTAGCCGTCCTTGGACACGCCACGATCCTTCTTGGCAGCATCGATCTGAGCAACGGGAACGTCGCAGACATCGAGGTTACCGGCCTGGAACTCCTTGTAAGCGGTCTCCATGTCCTTGATGACCTGGAAGTGGATGCCATCGATCTTGGCCTTGTCGCCATAGTAATCGTCGAACTTCTTGAGGTTGATCTCCTGACCATCCTCCCACTTGCCGTCCATCATGAACGGGCCGTTACCGACCGGTGCAAGGTAGAAGCTCTTGACATCGGACTCGGCGCACTCGGGAACCGGGGCCAGAGCCGGGTGAGAGGCGACGAAGGGGAAGTCGGCGTAAGCGGAAGACAGCTTGACGACGAGGGTCTCATCGTCGGGGCAGGTAACACCGCTGAGCTCGGTAGCGTTACCGGCAAGCAGATCGTCATATCCCTCGACCATGGAAAGGTGATAGGAGACCTCGGAAGGAGTGTACTCAACGGCAACAGCAGACTTGGGATTAACCAGACGCTCCCAACCGAGCTTGAAGGACTTGGAGGTAACGTCGTCACCGTTGTGGAACTTGGCCTTCTTGATCTTGAAGGTGAACTCGGTGGCGTCGTCGTTGGCCTCGAAGGACTCGCAAGCCAGCGGAACGATTTCGCCCTTCTCGGCGTCATAAGTGGTCAGAGCGTCAAAGAGCTGGTACTCGACCTGAGTGCCCTGGTCCTCCTGGACATTGTAGGGGTCGATGCAGACCGGGTTGTTGATGTAGAAGTTCAGCGTCGAACCGGACTCAGAACCGGAAGTGTCGCCGCCCTTCTTGCCGCATGCGGCAAGAAAAGCCATGGAGCTCGCAGCGAGGGTGCCGCCAACAAAGGCGCGACGACCCATAACGGGCTGGTGGAACATAGAATCAGCCATGCCATCCTCCTTATGAGATAGGACAAAGAAATGTTCAGTCGGACACATGTCGAGACAATCCGATCCGAACCATCAAAACGCCGCCCGTTGCTATGGCTGGTTATGCACAACAGGCCAACGTTTCGCAATACATTAGCGCATTTTATGCACAAATTGGGCCTGATTCCGGTCAACGGTCAAGAATTTCTTTAGTTGGGCGAAGTATGTGGTGATATTCTTGACTCTGTTACAAATATGTAAACAAAAAGGGTCCCGCACTTGCGAAACCCCTTTCAAGTATTTTATGCAGCTCGTGCTTAGTAGCCCACGATGCCCTGCGGGAAGAAGAACATGCACAGCACGACGCACACGGCAAACACGACAGCCATGATGACGGTCAGGCGGTCAAGGTTCTGCTCCATGACGCCCGTGGCAGAGCTGGAGTTATACAGCGAGCTAGCAATCATATCCGAAACGCCGGTACCCTTACCGGAATGCATCAGGACGAGAATCGTCAACGCCACGGCAGAAACAGCCCAAACGACAAACAGAAGAATCTGAAACGGACCCATAGATAAGCTCCTTAATAGAACAATTCAAACTCCAGTACTGTACCACAATCCCCCGCTCTCCCCTACCTGCCACTCGGGGACGGGGCGGAAATGGCAGAAATACCAAAAAGGGGGTTGTCCGATTGTGGACAACCCCCTTGCTAGAAAACGTTATTTGTTTTCTATTACGCCTCGGTGGCGAGCACGCGGCCCGTCATCTCGGCGGAAGGCTCCAGACCAGCCATGGTGAGCATAGTCGGGGCGATATCGGAAAGACGACCGTCCTCGATACCGGTGAGCTGTGCCTTCTCATCAACGATGATGAACGGCACGCGGTTGGTGGTGTGAGCCGTAAACGGATGCTTGGAACCGTCGGAAGCAACGTCAAACATGTGATCGGCGTTGCCGTGGTCGGCGGTAATCAGCGCAAAGCCGCCCTTGGCGAGAATCGCCGGGACAACCTTGGATAGGGCATCGTCAACAGCCTCGACGGCCTTAACGGCGGCGTCGAAGACACCGGTGTGACCAACCATGTCGCAGTTCGCGAAGTTCACGATGTAGAAATCAGCGCGATCCTCGTTGATGGCGGCGACAAGCTTCTCGGTAACCTCGGGAGCGCTCATCTCGGGCTGCAGATCGTAGGTAGCGACCTTGGGGGAAGCGACGAGCACGCGCTCCTCACCCTCCTTGGGCTCCTCGATGCCGCCGTTGAGGAAGAACGTCACGTGGGCGTACTTCTCGGTCTCGGCGGTATGCAGCTGCTTCAGGCCATTGGCGGCGATAACGTCGGCCAGGACATTCTCGGGGAACGTCTTGGGGAAGGCGACCTCGACGTCAAACGTCGGATCGTACTCGGTCATCGTCACAAAGTGCGAAAGCTTGATCTGCTCGCGCTCAAAGCCGTCGAACTCCTTGTCCGTGAACACGCGGGTCATCTGACGAGCGCGGTCGGGGCGGAAGTTAAAGAAGATGGCCGCGTCGCCCTCGTGAATGCCCTCGTTGTGGGCAGCGAAAGGCTCGACGAACTCGTCGCCGCGCGGATCTTTCTCGTAGTAGGCCTTGATACCGGCAACGGGGTCGGTATCGGCATCGGACGCGTTGACCATGACGTCGTAGGCGCGCTGGATGCGCTCCCAACGATTATCGCGGTCCATGGCCCAATAACGGCCCGAGACGGTGGCAACGCGAGCGTCGCAACCGGTCTCCTCGGAGATCTTAGCCAGGAAGGCGCAGAACTCACTCATGTAACCGGCACCGGACTGCGGGTCCACGTCGCGGCCATCCATGAAGGCGTGGACGCGAACGGTCTTGACGCCATGCTGGGCAGCCATCTTGACCAGGGCCTCGACGTGGTTCATGTGAGAATGAACACCGCCAGGGCTCATAAGGCCCATGAGGTGGAGAGTCTTGCCGTCAGCCTTGACGTCGTCCATAGCCTTGACGAAGACCTCGTTCTTGGCGATGGAGCCGTCCTTGATGGCGTTATTGATGCGCGAAAGCTCCTGGAACACGATGCGGCCGGCACCGATGTTGAGGTGACCCACCTCGGAGTTACCCATCTGGCCATCGGGAAGACCCACGTCCTCGCCCGAAGCGCCGAGCGTGGTGTGGGGGTACTTCTCGTACAGGCTATCAAGGAAGGGCGTCTTGGCAGCGGCAACGGCGTTCTCGCCATCAGCCGGAGCAAGGCCGCAACCATCCATGATAATCAGGAGTGCAGGAAGATGACGCTGTGCCATATGTCCTACTCGCCTGCCTTGACGACCATAGAGGCAAAGTCGGCAGCCTTGAGCGAAGCGCCGCCCACGAGGGCGCCGTCAACGTCGGGCTTGGCGACGAGCTCGGCGATGTTGCCGGGCTTGGCAGAGCCACCATAGAGAACGCGGATGCCGTTAGCGAGCTCCTCGCCAAACATCTCCTTGAGGGTCTCGCGGATAGCGCCGCAGACCTCCTGAGCGTCCTCAGCGGTAGCGGTCTTGCCGGTGCCGATGGCCCAGATGGGCTCGTAGGCGACGACGACCTGCTTGGGGCAGGTGATCTCAAGACCAGCAAGGCCAGCCTTGACCTGGTTCACGACATGCTCGACATAGGTGCCAGCCTCGCGGACCTCGAGAGACTCGCCGCAGCAGAAGACGGGAACAAGACCGGCGGCAACGAGAGCCTTGGCCTTCTTGTTCTGGTCCTCGTCAGTCTCGTGGAAGTAGTCACGACGCTCGGAGTGGCCGATGATGCAGTAGGTGCAGCCGGCAGACTTGAGCATATCGCAAGAGGACTCACCGGTGAAGGCACCCTTGGCCTCCCAGTACACGTTCTGTGCACCGAGGGCGATGGGAGCAGCCTGAATGCGGTCATGAACCGTGGTGATGTCAATGGTCGGAGGGCAGACGAGCACCTCGACGCCAGCCGGAACCTCGGGCAGAGCCCGAGCCAGCTCGTCGGCGAGCTTGGCGGCCTCGGCGACGTCGTTGTTCATCTTCCAGTTACCAGCGATAAGAAGGGTGCGATTAGGCATCGAGAAGCGCCTCCACTCCGGGCAGGGCCTTACCCTCGACGAGCTCCATGGAAGCGCCACCACCGGTGGAGATCCAGCTCATCTTGTCGGCCAGGTTGAACTTGTTGACAGCTGCGACGGAGTCGCCACCGCCGATGATCGAGGTGCAGTCGGCCTCGGCGACAGCCTCGGCGATAGCCTGGGTGCCGTGAGCGAAGTTGTCAAACTCGAAGACGCCCATGGGGCCGTTCCAGAACACGGTCTTGGCGCCCTTGACAGCCTCGGCGTAAAGCTCCTCGGTCTTGGGGCCGATGTCCATACCCTCACGATCGTCGGGGATAGCGTCGGAAGCGACAACCTCGGGGACAGCGTCCTCGCCAAAGTGATCGGCAACGCGGTTGTCGATGGGGAGCAGAATCTTGACGCCCTTCTCCTCGGCCTTCTTGAGCATCTCGCCGGCGCGCTCGACCCAGTCCTCTTCCTTGAGGGACTGACCAACGGTCAGGCCCTGAGCCAGGAAGAAGGTGTAGGCCATGCCGCCACCGATAATCAGGGTGTCAGCGGAGTCGATGAGGTGATCGAGAACGCCGATCTTGGAGGAAACCTTGGAACCGCCGACGATGGCGACGAAGGGACGCTCGGGCTCGGCGAAGATGCCGGTCAGCGTGTCGACCTCCTTCTCGAGCAGGAAGCCAGCGACTGCGGGCAGGTAAGCGGCGGGGCCCACGACGGAACCCTGGGCGCGGTGAGCGGTACCGAAGGCATCGAGAACGAAGACGTCACCATAGGAAGCGAGCTTCTTGGCGATCTCGGGATCGTTCTTCTTCTCACGCTTATCGAAGCGGACGTTCTCGAGAACGAGAACCTTGCCCGGCTCGACGGCAGCGACAGCCTCGGCAGCCTTCTCGCCGTAAGTGTCGGCAACAAAGGCAACGTCAAGACCAGAGAGCTCGGCGAGCTTCTTGGCGACGGGCTCGAGGGACAGCTCGGGCTGGAAGCCGGTGCCATCGGGACGGCCGAGGTGGCTCATGAGGATGACGCGAGCATTGTGCTCAACGAGATAGTTGATGGTGGGCAGGGCAGCCTTGATACGGGTGGTGTCGCCAACGACGCCATCCTTGATAGGCACGTTAAAGTCAACGCGGACGAGAACGCGCTTGCCGTCGACATCGATGTCGCGGACGGTCTTTTTGGTAAAGGCCATGTTTGCTTCTACCTTTCGTACGTGTCTGCCTCCCATTACGGCAGACGATTTCTTATAAAAAGGGCGCGACCCTAGGGTGTAAGCCCTATAAGGCCGCGCCCTTCTTTAGACGCTCAACGAGCTATTCGCTAAAAGCTAAATTAAGCAACGAACTTCTCGAAGTACTTGATGGTGCGGACCATCTGAGAGGTGTAGGAGTTCTCGTTGTCGTACCAAGAGGTGACCTGAACGAGGGTCTGGCCGTTGCCGAGGTCAGAGCACATGGTCTGAGTGGCGTCGAAGATGGAGCCGTGGGTCTCGCCGATGATGTCGGTGGAGACGATGTCGTCCTCGTTGTAACCGAAGGTCTCGGAGATGGTGGCAGCGTAGGCCTTCATAGCAGCGTTGACCTCGTCGACGGTGACCTTCTTGTCAACGACAGCGTAGAGGTTGGTGATGGAGCCGGTCGGCGTCGGGACGCGCTGAGCGGCACCGATGAGCTTACCGTTGAGCTCGGGGAGAACCAGGCCGATAGCCTTGGCAGCACCGGTGGTGTTGGGGACGATGTTGACGGCGCAGGCGCGGCTACGACGCTTGTTGCCCTTGCGCTGCGGGCCGTCGAGCGGCATCTGGTCGCCAGTCCAGGCGTGAATGGTGGTCATGATGCCGGACACGATGGGAGCGAAGTCGTTCAGACCCTTGGCCATCGGGGCGAGGCAGTTGGTGGTGCAGGAAGCAGCGGAGATGATGTTGTCCTCAGCGGTCAGCGTCTCATGGTTGACGTTGTACACGATGGTGGGCAGATCGCTGCCGGCCGGAGCGGAGATGACGACCTTCTTGGCGCCAGCGTTGATGTGGGCCTGAGCCTTAGCCTTGCTGGTGTAGAAGCCGGTGCACTCGAGAACGACGTCGACGTCGAGGTCGCCCCAAGGCAGGTTGTTGGCGTCGGCCTCCTTGTAGATCTTGATCTCCTTGCCGTCAACGGTGATGGAATCCTCGCCAGCAACGACCTCGTGATCGCGAGCGTAGTTGCCCTGCGTGGAGTCGTACTTCAGCAGGTAAGCGAGCATATCGGGAGAGGTGAGGTCGTTGATAGCGACGATCTCGGAGCCCTCATGACCGAACATCTGACGGAAGGCCAGACGACCGATGCGACCGAAGCCGTTAATAGCAACCTTTACTGCCATTGTGTCTCCTTTCGTAAGGCCCCCGCAAGCTACAGCGCCTGCCGTTGAGGCCCACAAACTAACCACTCGCCTAATATACCTTTTTTTTGACTTGAATTTCACGAGAATGCTCGAAATTGAAAATCAAATTTGCGTTAAAACGTTTTAAAGAATAAAATAGCAGCTAAATCCGTATATAAGTCGATACTTTAACCTACCCGTTTGCTTCAATGAGCTTTTCAAGCCGTAAAACACGATGGTAGAGGGCCGACTTCGACAAGGGAGGGTCAGCCATCTCCCCTAAATCACGCAGCGAAAGATCGGGATAGCGCTCGCGAAGGTCGCAAAAGACCGCCAAGGCATCCGGAAGCGTATCGCGAAGGCCTCGCTGCTCGAGCTCATCGATAAGCGCAAGCTGATGCTGGGCAGCACCGGCGCTTCTGGTCTGGTTGGCGAGCTCGGCGTTCACGCGACGGTTCACATCGTTCTTAACCAACTTGACCGCGCGCGCCTCCTCAATCTCGGCAACGCTGCGCTTGGCACCAATCAGCTTTAATAGATGCTCGATTTCCTCGGCGCTCTTAATGTACACGGCATATGACCCCCGCCGCGCATTAACACGAGCATGGACCCCAATCTGCTCCAACAGATCGCAAAGCCCCTTGGCATATTGCTCGCCCTGCACCGCGATCTCCAAATGAAAATCGCCGCGGGGATCGGCCACGAAACCGCCGGCGATGAGCGCGCCGCGGATGTAGGCAAGCCTGCAGCAGGGACGGGCAATGATGTGCCGGGGAACACCAGCGACGAGCCCTCCCCTGCGGTCGAGAATGCCCAGCAGCACCAGAGCCTTATCCAGGTCTGGCTGATCAGGCAAGGTGATGAGGTAGTTTCGAACCTTATGCAATACAGATTTACGAACGGTGAATTCCGTTTTGAGCTTAAGGATGCGATGCGTCAGTGTGATCATCGTGCGCGCGACGGCGCCCGTCTCGGTCGCGACCGTCAAACGATACCGCCCGGAGCCGGCCAGCGAAAGTGTACCGCTCACACGCGTCAGGGCGGCAAGCGTCGACAAATCGCAGTATTCACATTCGGGTTCGCAGCGCGCAAGCTCGTCGCGCACCTCAGCGGTAAACGACATGCAGGCCTATGCCTTCGTGTTGGCGCGCGACAGGTCGCGGTGGGAGATGCTCACGTGGTACTGAGCGCCTTCCAGGTAACGGGCCGTGGCCTCGGCAATGGCAACGCTGCGGTGCTGGCCGCCCGTACAGCCGATGGCGATAGAAAGCTGCGGCTTGCCCTCCGCGATATAGCCCGGCATCACCGTATCGAGCAGCTGTGTCCAAGCCTTCCAAAACTCCTGAGTCTTGGGATGGTCCAGAACAAAATCGGAGACCTTTTTATCGAGACCGGTCATCGTGCGCATCTCGGGATCGTAGAACGGATTAGGCAGGAAGCGGACATCGATCATAATGTCCGCCTCGACGGGCATCCCGTGCTTAAAGCCAAACGAGAACACGTGGACGTCCATGAGCTGTTGGTCGGACAGCTCGGAAAATGCCATACGTAGCTTGTTTCGCAAGGCAGAAGTACGCAAGCGGCTCGTATCGATAATCATGTCAGCTCGGTCGCGAACGCCCTGCAGCTGCAGACGTTCACGCTGAATAGCGTCGGCCGTGGTCTCCCCCGGCTTGGCAATGGGATGGCGGCGACGGTTTTCGCTGTAGCGACGAATCAGCACCTCGTCAGAAGCCTCCAGGAACACGATGTCGCAGCTCATCTCGCGCTCTTCGAGCGCGGCGACCGCATCGAGCAACTCGTCAAACAGTCCCTGGCTGCGCAGGTCGCAGGTGACGGCAAGATGCCTGCCCACGCCTGTATTGATGCCGACGAGTTCGGCAAGCTGGGCGATCAGGCGCGGAGGCAAGTTGTCGATGCAAAAATAACCCATGTCCTCAAACACATGCATGGCCTGCGTTCGGCCCGATCCGGACATTCCGGTGATGATGACGATATCGGGGATGCGCTCCGAGCGCTCCGCCGCATCCATGGCATCTCCCTTTTGCATGTGCTGCCTCCTAAAAACAAGCGCGGGACCCAGCAACCCGGATCCCGCGCGGTCAATTGCCTTTAAATGAGTATACCGCCCTGAGCGGATACGAGGTCCGTTTTACGCCTCGAGCGCAGCTTTGAACCAACTCGTAATACTCGTGGGGTGCGTAATGGCGGTGCCCACGACAACTGCCCAGGCGCCAGCGTCGATTGCGGCGCGGGCCTCCTCGGGCGTGTGCACGCGGCCCTCGCAGATGATGGGAAGGCCGGGAAACTCCTCGGTCGCCTGGCGCAGGAGCGGCAGATCGGGGCCATCGGCCATGGTGCAATCGATAGCGGCAACACCGTGAGAAAGCGTGGTGGATACAAGGTCGAAGCCCATATCAACCGCACGGCGAATATCCTCGATGGTGGCACAATCCGCCATCAGGAGCACACCCTCCTCGTGCAGCGGGCGGAAGGTATCCTCGACCGACTTGCCATCGGGACGCGGACGATCGGTGGCGTCGATCGCCACGATATCGGCACCCGCAGCAACGCAGGCGCGAGCGTGACGCAGCGTCGGCGTGATGTAAACGCCCTCGTGCCCATCTTTCCACAGGCCGATAACAGGAACCTCACAGCGACCCTTAATGGCGGCAATGTCGGCAAGGCCCTGGCAGCGAATGGCGGCGGCGCCGCCGAGCTCGCAAGCACGAGACATTTGAGCCATGGTCTCGGGCGTACGAAGCGGCTCGCCCATATACGCCTGAACGCTCACGACGAGCTTGCCCTTCAGGGATTGAATCAAAGGATCAACGGTCATGTGCGACTCAACCTTTCTCAAAACAGCCTTCTGAGACACCGCACCTTGACGTTCAAACCGTCGCTCGCGTACCGAAGTACGCTTCGCTCCTCTTTCACGTCAATCTGCGGCACCCCAGAAGGCGCACTTGGTAGTTATGTTTACTTCAACGACGCAAGAAGGTGTTCGGCGGCGCCGATGAGCGGGGCGTCGCCCTCCAGAGAACCGATGAGGATCGGCGTGTTCTGAAGCGGATCGAGCGCCTGGCTGGCATAGCCCTCGTGCACCGAGTCCTTCCACGTCTGCGAGCGCCAATCGGGACCCTGGTGAATCACACCTCCCGAAAGCACGATGACCTCGGGATCCAAGATGTTGGCAAGCGAGCCCAAACTGGCACCCAGCGCAAAGCCGGCGTCATGGATGACCTCGGTCGCCTTTGCGTCGCCCGCACGGCACAGGTCGTTCACATCGCGACCGACCGAAGGACGGCTGGGGTCGACGCGACCAAAGCGCTCATCGTACATACGACCAATGGAAGTGCCCGAAGCAACCGACTCCAGATGGCCGGAACGCCCGCAGGCGCAGGGAATGCCGGCGGCAGCCGAGCACTCGATGTGGCCCATATGGCCGGCAGCACCATGGAAGCCCTGCATCACGCGGCCGTTCTCGACATATGCGCCGCCGATGCCCGTACCGATGCCAAGACACAAGACGGAGAACTTGCCCTTGCCGACGCCCCAGTGGGCCTCGCCCAGAGCATGAGCCTGCACGTCGCCTACGACGGCAACGGGAAGACCGAGGTCCTCGCGCAGACGCGGCCCCAACTGAACGCCGGACCAGCCGGGCATGATCTCATTGGCATACGCGATGGCGCCCGTCTTGGGATCGACGACGCCGGCGGCACCGATACCGACACCAAGGACCTCGACATCGGGATTCGCCTCGAGAGCAGCCTTGATGGACGCCTCGATACGCTGGAAGACGGCCTCGCCGCCCTCCTGGGCCTCGGTGGGAACCTCGGCTTCAAAGACCGGATGGGGCACGCCGCCATCAGCCGGATACTCCATAATGGCAGTCGCAATCTTGGTGCCGCCGATATCGACGGAGCAAACGTACTTGTTCTCCATGTCGCTCTCCTTAGGAGATATAAACAACTACAGGAAATGCGCCGTCAGGCTAGCCGTCACAGCGCGGTAAAGGTTTTCCAGGTGCCCGAGATCGCCGAGAAGCCGTGTGGCCATTGACCTAATGGGTCATGGCCGCACGGTTGAACGGCGAGGTCGGGTGCCTGGGAAAGCTTTAAAGGAGGCCGTTGTCCTGGAGGACCTTCTTAATCGCCTCGACGTTCTCACCGGTCATGGCCTTCACCGGGCGCGGCATGGTCGGGCTGTCGAAGATGCCCATGAGGTTCATAGCGGTCTTGAAGGCGCCGACGCCACCGGCATAGCCCTGGACGCCCGAGGTGACATCCCAGATGTGGGAGATCTCATTGAGACGATCCTGCTCGGCCTTGACGGTAGCCCAGTCACCAGCCTGAGCGGCCTTCCACTGACGCACGTAGCCCTCGGGCTCAACGTTGGCGAGACCCGGGACGGAACCGTCAGCGCCGCCGAGATAGGCGCCGTCGACAACAACCTCGTGACCGGTGAGGATGCTCATCGGATGGCCGTTCTTCTCGTTCTCCTGAACGAGGTAGCGGAACGAGATGTCATCACCCGAGGAATCCTTGACGCCAGCAAGGACGCCCTCGGCGCCGAGCTTGGCAAGGAGCTTCCAGGGGAGCTTGGTGTGAACGCAGACGGGAATGTCATAGGCAAAGATGGGCAGGTCGAGCTCCTCGTGCAGGATGCGGAAGTGCTCCTCGACCTCGGTCATACCCTGCAGGGCATAGAACGGGCAGGTGGCGACGAGGGCATCGGCGCCCAGCTCCTGGGCGACCTTGCCGTGCTCAATCATGCGCTCGGTCTCGGTATCGATGATGCCGACCAGAACAGGCACACGGTGGTCGACGATACGAACGGCCTCGGCGATAATCTGGCGACGGCGCTCATCGGTGGAGAAGACGACCTCGCCCGAAGACCCCAAGAAGAACAGACCATCGACGCCGGCATCGATCATGCGGTTGATGCTGCGCTCAAAGGAGGCAACGTCGAGCTGGTGGTCTTCGGTATCGGGAACAACGACGGGAGGGATAACGCCGGTGAATTTCTGAGTTGCCACAAGAATCTCCTTAGCTGTCTGGCGAGCGGCCCTATGCCGCTCACTCTTGTTGGCAGTGTCCAGGCCGTCTAGGCCAAAGAACACGGATAGAACGTTTGGTTAAAGAAGTCGACGACTTCGTTTTCGAACGCGTTAATACGCTCATGAGCGTATTTGGCATAGATGATATGCCTCCGGTCACACTCAAGACCGTTGAATACGGCAAACTGACCCTTGGGGTCGCTCACGGTATCCATGAGCGACGTGCCCATGAGCACCGATCCGCGCACCCGAGACGACAGAGCCTCGAGGCCACCGGGAATTGGATTGGCAACCGCCGTGCAGGCAAGTCCGCGCTCGTCCAGAGCAGAAACCGCCAGCGCGACACCGCCGCCAAGACCCTCGCCCCATGCAAAAATGCGATCGGGATCCATGCCATCAAGATTGCGCGCGACCTTCGCCAACGCGCAGCCCCAACGGACGCGCTTGACAAAAGCGGGCGAAGCAATCCCCCACTGCAGGTCGTCCGCACCAGCAACATCGTCATCCAGCGCGAGAACGGCATACCCCATGGCGGCAAATCTCGTCATGTGATGCCATCCACGCACGGGTCGATCGATGTCGTGAAACATCAGGCACAGCGGCACGCGCTCAGACACTCGGGCACGACCGACAGGCTCGATCAAACGAGCGTGAATCGCATCGTCACCGAGCTCAAAGGAGACCTCCGAGTAACGGGCGCAGGGGTTAACAAAGTCAATCGCCGTAATGGCCAGGCCTTGAATCTCAAGATTCGAAGCGCATGTCTCTAAATCAGAAACATCTGCTTGGACATCACCGCGCCAGTCCCGATATTCTGCGAGCCTTGACGAAACCGTTCCAGGCATCTCCGCGAGCCCGGGGACGATCAGCTCGTCGATATTGCTCTCGCACTTAGACATGAGCCTCCCCTCCCTCGCAGAAAAACGGAATGATCAGATCGTCAAAGTCCTGAATCTCCTCGTGGCCAAAGCCCTCAAAGAACTCGCGTCGCTTCTCACAGGCCAGATTGTTGTAGACCGCAAACTGCGTCGCCGGCGGACAGACGATATCGGCTGTGCCCGTGCCAAACAGCACGGGGCATTTGACCATGGGGGCAAAGTTCTTGGAATCGAAGTACGCCAGTTTGGCATAGGCCTCCTCAATACGAGTCGAGTCCTCGTCAAACCAACGCGACCAATAACGCAGGCCTTCATAAGCGATATCGTCGGCATCCAGATCCCAAACAAGGCGGAAATCCGACAGGAAGGGATAGAGGATGGCAGCGCGATTGATAAGCTCACTATTAAGCGCGCAGGTCGCAATGCCCAAACCGCCGCCCTGCGATGCGCCGTTCACAAATACGCGGGAAAGATCGATGCCCTCGAGCTCGCGAACAATACGGCACAGAATGCGGATATCCTGGTGCAAGCGGACATAGTAAAGATTGGCCGGGTCGCCGTCGATACCGGCGACGATATGCCCAGCAACCGTCGTGCCTTCAAATCCACCAATATCCTCGGAGGGGCCACCCTGGCCAGGACAATCGAGAGCGATGAGTGCCATGCCCATGCCCGCAAACGACGCCTGCTCGAACCAGCTGTGGCTTGCACCCGGATAGCCGTGGAACTGTAGCACCAGCGGCACGGGCTCGTCCGAAACCGGCTGGAGATACTTGGCATGCAGGCGTGCACCGCACATGCCGGTATACCAGAGGTCGAAAAACCGACAGGTCGCGGAATCCGCAACCGAAGCCGCCTCAATCGCATAGTCGAGCTCGACGGCGTCGGCCTCGGCCATGCGGTCCTTCCAAAAGAGATCGAAATCCGATGGACGGGGCATAGCGCCTCGATATTCACCAAATTGCTGTTGTAGCTCCTGAGCACTTGGCATGGCTCGTGAACCCAACCTTTCGAAATCGCAACGGAGGTGCGCCCGGCAAAGGGGCCGGGGGGACGGGGGGGGAAGCGCGGCGACAAGCCGCGCGTGGG
>CABUSR010000039.1 GCA_902494245.1 uncultured Collinsella sp. | reverse complement strand
GCGGCGTTACCTCAGCTGGATAGAGGGTCTGACTACGAATCAGAACGTCATAGGTTCGAATCCTATACGCCGCACCAATTGAACTTAAAGCCTCCGGAAACGGGGGCTTTTCCTTTACGGGGGCATTGCGGAGATTCGAACCTCGGTCGAGGCGCGAGCGTCAAGAAAACGCGGAGCGTTTTTAGCGAGCGGGCGAGTCCGCCGGCAGGCGGGCGAAGCCGGTGCGGATCCGCGCAGCGGATGCGCGGAATCCTATACGCCGCACCAATTGAGTTTTAAGCCTCCGGAAACGGGGGCTTTTCTTATATCGCGATGCACCGAAGATCGTGCCAAGCCCTCCAAATGAGTAAAAATCAAATTCGATAACTTTTTTTGAAAAAACGCTTGACCTATATTCAGTCTATGTGCATAATAATCAACAAGTCGCGGCGTTACCTCAGCTGGATAGAGGGTCTGACTACGAATCAGAACGTCATAGGTTCGAATCCTATACGCCGCACCATTTGAGATTAAAGCTCCCGGCAACGGGGGCTTTTCTTTTAGGTAGGCACCGCATGGATTCGAACCTCGGTCGAGGCGCGGGCGTCAAGAAAACGCGGAGCGTTTTTAGCCCGCGGGCGAGTCCGCCGGCAGGCGGGCGAAGCCGGTGCGGATCCGCGAAGCGGATACGCGGAATCCTATACGCCGCACCAATTGAAATTGAAAGCCTCCGGCAACGGGGGCTTTTCTTTTGCGTAAACACCGCATGGATTCGAACCTCGGTCAAAGGGGACTATTTCTCATCGACTCGTGTAAGATTTCGAGTATGCGCCTCGGTGAGCCCGTGGCGCGCTCTTTCTTTAGACGACCGATCAGGGTGATATTTCGTGGCAGAGCGTCCGACATACAAGCTCAGGTTTCTCGATTCCAAAAAGCGCTTTCCGGCCATGCCCGAGCAGCCTGCGGGACGCTCGTATGGCGTGGTTTGGAAGCTCTTTGGCGAGGACGTGCATGAATCATGCTATGTCGTCGAATTCGTCGGCAAAAGCCATGTGTCGCTTTTGGGCTACGTGAGCGTTTCGGGTGAGGTCTATAAGGTGGACCGTCCCGTTAACGAGGTATCGCTGCCCGACGATCCCGACATGCAACTGATTCTTGGCGAGTCCGATTCCAGCATCGGTGAGATTGCGGTCAGGGGCGCCGATGGGACGATGCGTTCCCGGGCGCGAGTCATCGGCTCTCCCGAAGGCCCCATGCGCGAACAATCCGATCGCGAGACGTGGAATTCGACGCGCAGCCTTCGCTACGGCGAGTTCATGGCCTCGATGTTCTTGCGTTACGTAATATTTGCCGATTCCGAAAACGCCGTCGCAACCAAGGCAGACGGTGACGGCCTCGACGAGGGCATGAAAAATGCCGTCGACAAGATCAAACTTGTAAAACTCCCCGAGCCGGTTGAGGTACTGCTGGGTTTTGATTCCACGCCGCTGCCCGATGCAATCGAAACGTTGCTCTACCGCATTGACCATACAGATAATCCAAGTGGCATTGAGCGCTATGCCGCCGCGTTGATGGGCGAAGTCAATCTGTCTCGCCTGCGCACCATCGCGGCCAAAACCGAAATGAGCCTGGCGCGCATCGATCGCTCGAGGCTCTTTTATCTCAATTTTGACCGTAGCCTGCTGGACCAGGACGAGATTGATGCCCTGCTTGCCGTCGAGTGCCGCCTGAACCGCTTATCGGGCATCCTTGAGCGTATTGGGGCAGGGTTGGGCCCCGTTGCCTCGTCGCCAAGCTTTGAGGGCTGCTCGCTCTTTGACCTATGGCATATCAGCAAGACGACAAACGACGTTCCTCGCTTGCTCGAAACGCTGTCGAATGACAACCCGTGGGCCAAGCCGGGGACGGTTGCGTGCCAGCCGGGTGGCGAGTGGGACGTTCGCACCCGCTTTGCACGTATCGTAGAAGCGCTCAACGTGGTCACGCGTCTCGACTACACCTATCGAGCGAACGTCGCCGAAGGCATCATGCTGGTGCGATTTGGCCGCACGGTTGTCGATGCTATGCCGCAGCGCGAATACGATGCTCAAGATGACGCCTGGCGCGAGGTGGATGAGCCTAAGCGCGCGGCATGGGCCACTGAGCACGATGCGCGTATTGCGCTTACACTCGCGGCGGCTTGCTTTGCTTCGGGCACTCGCATCACGCGCTGCTACGTGCAGATTGCGGTTCCCGACGGCGAGCAGGGCGAGCGCGTTGTCGAAACGTATTCCTTTGGCCGTGCGGCCTATCTGGCTGATTGCGTTTCTGTCGCCAAGGATCTTGAGAGCATGGATATGGACGACATGCCCTGCAAGCATTTGCTCGAGGCATATGAGGCAGATGCGCCGGACATGATTGAGCCTGCAGAGGTTCACGCCCGACCACGCGATGACCATCGTCCATTGCCGCCTGCGCTTCGCGATTTGCTGCTCGCTGATACGGCTGACGAGCTTGAGGTCATGGAGGAGGACAACGATCCGTATGTCGCCCGTGTCGTCGAGCTGCGCGAGCAATCCAAAGTTGACCGAGCCGGTGCTTTCGAGGGCTTTTCTCGCCTTGTCGAGGAGCTGGAAGCCAAGTGTACGGTTGCTGAGCTTTTGGCGACGGGCCCAGTGCAGACCCAGTTCTGCGACAACCAGCTGGTGCGCATGGTGCTGCCGGTGATGGAGGAGGACCGTTCCGTGCGTATCCTTCGCGCTCCCGATGCGCTGTATTTTGCCCAGCACGAGATCTGCAGCTTTTACGCCGAACAAGAGGACTTTGAGCGTGCACTGCCCGAGGTGCGTCGTCTCTACGATTTGGCGCGCTCGTCCATGCAGTCTCACTTTGCCCTGATTAACGTGCTAGCACGCCTGGAGCGCTATGACGAGATTATCGAGGTGGCGCGCCACGGCCTGCGCATTGCCAGCGACCGGCCTTCGATCGGTTACCTGTTCTATCGCCTGGCATTCGCCTACTGGAACTGCGACCAGCTCGAGCTGGCGCTGGCGTGCTACCGCCTAGTGCCGCGCGGCGAGGAGTCGGGCGGCAGTGCGCAGGAGGAAATGCAGGGCCTTATGAACGAGATGGGCGTCATCAAACCACCCACGTTTGAGGAGGCTGTCGAGACCATCCGCAAGGCAGGTCTTGAGCTGCCGCCGGTGCCCGCCGTGACCAATCAACTCGCGGATGCCGCCGTGCAACTCGTCGATAACGGCTTCTTTTTCCTGGCGCGCGGCTGCATCTATCAAATGTGGCGCACCATGGGCAACGACGAACTCGGCTCCCTCAACCGCTCGCTGGGGTAGGCGAAGCCTCCAAGGGGGAAAGGATGCTAGGCAATTAGAAAATTTCCTCTTGCCCATCCTTGGCTGTTTGGTTACTATAGAACGGCTGTTACGGAGAGCTGACCGAGAGGCCGAAGGTGCTCGCCTGCTAAGCGAGTATGCCCCAAAAGGGCATCTGGGGTTCGAATCCCCAGCTCTCCGCCAGTAAGACTTTAAAGAAGGGTTCCGAAAGGGGCCCTTTTTTAGTTGAACCACGTTAGCTGGGGATTCGAACCCTCAAAAAAGGAGGCGTCCTTTCGGACACCTCCTTTCAGCGAGCGTATTGTTCTTCGACCCTACACCTCGGGTGCCTTGGCTACGGTCTCGCTCTCTGCCGTGAGTGGCCGGTTGTCGATGCGGCGGCCCAAGCGATCGAGCTTCACAAGGAGCCATTCAATGGGATTCGGCCCTGCACCTTCCTCGTCGGCAACTAGGTCCATGACGGCGATCTTGGTGTCGTCCTGCTTGAGCGTAACGCTGCCCACCTTGTCGCCCACATGCACCGTGCCCGAAAGATCGTCGTAGCTAACCTTTTCGGTCACCTCGCCGGCAAGGGAAAACACGGTCGCTTGCGCCGTAGGATCGGCGAGTGTGGCGTCGATCGTCTTATCCGTCCAGTCGGTTTGGCCAATGCGCGCCATAAGCGGGTTGCCGTTGGCGGTCTTTTCCTGCGTGTTGGCGATCGCGACCGTCACCTTGTGACCGTAGTACCAATTGGCAAGGGTTGCGGTATCGGTAAAGCGCTGGTCGGTGGTGGTGGAGTTCAAAACGACGGTGTAGATCTCGTCGCCATCGCGGTTGTAGGCACTCGTAAAGCAATAGCCTGCATCGTCGGTGGTGCCGGTCTTGCCACCGATGTTGCCATCTTGGCCCAGCAAATAGTTATGCGTGTCCATGGAGTGCGAATGGTCGGTGCCGTCGGCGCCCGTGACCTCGATCCAAGAATCCTCGCTCGCTACGACCTCGCGGATCGTGTCGTTTTTCATGGCCTTCTGCATCATTAGCGCTACGTCATGTGCGGTTGAGTGCATATCGCCAGCCCACTCATCAAAGTCCAGACCATGCGGGTTTTCAAAAAGCGTACCGGTGCAGCCGAGCTTCTTAGCGCGCTCGTTCATGGCCTTCACAAATGTGGCCTCGGCGTCTTTGGTCTTAGGGTCGATCTTCTTGCCCACATATTCGGCGAGCACGATGGCGGCGTCGTTGCCCGAGGGAATCATCAGGCCGCGCAGTGCCTGCTCCACGGTAAGCTCGTCGCCTTCGAGCAAGCCGGCGGTCGAATTACCCACGGTGGCTGCGGCGTTGCTTACCGTGACCTTCTCGTCCATCTTGCAATTCTCGACGGTTAGGATCGCGGTCATGACCTTGGTGATCGAGGCGATCTTGACCTGCTCATCGGCGCCACGGGCATAGTAGACGGTGCCGTCTTTGCCCATGACGAGGGCATTGGTCGCATCGATATCGGGCAGGTTTTCGGCCGTGATGCCGCGCGCATCGGCGGTTTTGCCGCAAACATTGTCGGTCGTGAGCACTTGGGCGCCGGCGACGGTGGGCACGCCAGCGGCAAGGGCGATAGCGCAGACAAAGCCGGCGGCAAGCTGGGCTGAGCGCTTTGCAAAAGAGGTGAGGGACTTCACGGATTTCGCTTTCGACGGGATGGTCTCTTCTGGAACTAGAGTATATCGTTTGCCGGCGTCGGCGATCATCGCGTGCGTGCGTGGCCCACATCCGCGCCCGAACGGGCACAAGGGTGCTTAAGGCCGACTTAATCACCCACGCTTGTTGTGTGTGGCATGCGTCGCCTCGGGCATAATGGAGCGCGAGAGGAGCACGCATGAACGAGCGCATTTTGGTAGTTGATGACGAAAAGGCCATCGCCGACTTGGTTGGTATCTACCTTACAAAAGAGGGCTTTGATGTCCAGATTGCCTATAGCGGGGCCGATGCGGCCAAGGCAATCTTGGAGCAGGAGTTCGATCTGGCGCTGCTGGATGTCATGCTGCCCGATATCGATGGGTTTGAGCTGCTGCGTACGATCCGTTCCAGCCATACCTATCCCGTGATCATGCTGACGGCGCGCGATGCCCAGCAAGACAAGATCGAGGGTCTTTCGCTTGGCGCGGACGATTACGTGGTTAAGCCGTTCCGTCCGCTGGAGCTCATCGCGCGCGTGCACGCTCAACTTCGCCGCTACACCAGCTACGGTAGCCGCGCACAGGCGGCCGAGTCGCTGACCCTCCAGCTCGACGGCCTGGAGATCAACCGCGATGCTCGTTCCGTGACAGTGGACGGTTCATCGGTTCGCCTCACGCCCATCGAGTATTCCATCTTGCTGTATCTGGTCGAGCATCGCGGCAGCGTGGCGGCCGTGGAGGACCTGTTCCGCGCGGTGTGGAACGAGGACTTTATGCCCGGCTCCAACAATACGGTGATGGTGCACATTCGCCACCTGCGCGAAAAGATCGGCGACGACGCACAAAAGCCGCGCTTTATCAAAAACGTCTGGGGCGTCGGCTACATAATCGAATAGCGCCTTTGATGGTGGGGAAGTGGATATGACAAAAGACGATAGGCAGGCATTCGAGGTGCCCGATCGACTCTTTGAATACGTGAGGTCGGTCGTCGACAACCGCGCGCTTGCAACGGTGCTGCTCTTTTTGCTGAGCCTGCTGCTGATTGGCATCGATAACATCGCCGGAATCTTGGCGGTGCTGCTTATCGGCTTTTTGCTGATCGATCGATTCGAAATCGTTCGCCGCTGCGTGGTGATTGGCGGCGCCGCGTGGGCCATGACGTTGGCGATTGGCGCCATGGCGCTCGGCGGCATTGAAGGGCCGGTGCTGTTCGATGCCGGCTTTGTATTCAACATGCTTGGCTTTGTGCTGGCGCTTGCCGTGTGCGTGCTGTTCTTGTGCGGCCGCGCCCTGTACTACCAGGGCTACGAGCAGGGCGAGCAGCATGCCGATTGTGTGCTGGCCGCTCGTATTCAAGATCGCCTGATCGATCACCCCGACACCTGGGACAACATCGACGGCGACTTCTTGGAGGCCGAGGGCGCCCTTAACCGCGTGCGTGACCGTGAGCGCAAGGTGCAGCAAGCTCTGCGTGACGAGTCGCATCGCAAGGACGATCTGGTCACGTACTTGGCACATGACCTGCGCACCCCGCTTGCCAGCGTGGTGGGCTATCTTTCGCTGCTGCAAGAGGCTCCCGAGCTGCCGGTTGAGCAACGTACGCACTTTACGGGCGTGGCGCTCGACAAGGCGCACCGGCTCGATGCACTCATCGAAGAGTTCTTCGATATCACGCGCTTTGACTTCCACGATATCGTGCTCACGCGCGGCTATGTTGATCTGGGGTTGCTGCTGGCTCAGGTGACTGACGAGTTCTATCCCATCCTCAACGAGCAGCATAAGGAAGTCCAAGTTGATATTCGCGAGGACCTGACGGTGCTCGTGGATGGCGACAAGATGGCCCGCGTGTTTAACAACATCATGAAAAACGCCGTCGCCTATAGCTATGAGGGCTCGACTATCACGATCGAGGCCGGGCGCCAAGACGATGGCGGCGTGCGCGTGCGCTTTATCAATCAGGGCGATCCTATCCCTGCGGCTAAGCTCAAGGTGATCTTTGAGAAGTTCTATCGCCTGGATGCGGCGCGTGCGACCAATCGCGGTGGTGCCGGTCTGGGCCTTGCTATTGCCAAGGAGATCATCGCGGCACACGGCGGTACCGTTGCATGTGAATCGACGCCCGAACACACGATATTCACCATCGAGCTGCCCGCCGCATAGCCAGCGTGCCCTTACAAACACTTGACAATGCGCTCACGTGCATATGAGCCGCGATTTCTACTATCGATACTGCTGAATTGATATCGATGTGGAGGTATGCGGTATGACGGCTGCTGCGGCTGTGGAGCCCACGGAGCTTGAAGAACTCATGAAAGCGCAGGCCGAGGCCGCGTACGAGCGCGAGGTTGGGGATGCGACTCGCCCCACGGCAGAGGATCTTGCCGCCTCGCCGACGCGCATCGACGTCGAGGGCCTCGACCTGTTCTATGGCGACCATCATGCGCTCAAGGACGTGAATATCAAGATCCGCGACAAGCAGATCACCTCGTTTATCGGGCCTTCGGGCTGCGGAAAGTCCACGTTGCTGCGCTGCTTTAACCGCATGAACGACGGCATCAAGGATTGCCGCATCGAGGGCAAGATTGCGCTCGATGGTCAAGATATCCTGGGCGATTACGACATCTGCCGTTTGCGCCAGCGCGTGGGCATGGTGTTTCAGCGCCCCAACCCGTTTCCCATGAGCATCTACGACAACGTCGCCTACGGTCCTCGCGGCATGGGAGTGCGCGACCGCGTCGTGCTCGACGAGCTGGTCGAAGACTCCCTGCGACGCGCCGCCCTGTGGGACGAGGTCAAGGACAAGCTCAAAGAATCGGGTCTGGGTCTTTCGGGCGGCCAGCAGCAGCGTCTGTGCATCGCCCGTGCGCTGGCCGTGCAGCCCGACATTCTGCTGATGGACGAACCGACCTCGGCGCTCGACCCCGTATCGACGCTGGTGGTGGAGCAGCTGGCCTGCGAGCTCAAGGAGACCTGCACGCTCGTGGTCGTGACGCACAACATGCAGCAGGCCGCGCGTATTTCCGATTCGGTCGCGTTCTTTTTGCTGGGTGAGCTGGTGGAGCACGCGCCCACCGCGCAACTCTTCAAGAATCCGACTGATCCGCGCACGGCGGATTATTTGACGGGCCGTTTTGGCTGATACCATCTAGTACAGGCACCTTTAGGGTTAAGATGCGGTCATGCCGGCCGCAAAGGGGTTCAACATGATCTATTACGTCGAGGACGATGACAACATCAGGGATTTGACGGTCTATGCGCTGCGCAAGCAGGGAATCGAGGCCGAGGGCTTTTCGTGCGATGGCGAGTTTAAGGCCGCCGTGGCGCGACGGGTACCCGATGCTGTCCTGCTCGATATCATGCTGCCCGATACCGATGGCTTGGCGATTATGCGTCGACTGCGTGCCGATCGCCTGACGGCGACGGTGCCCATCATGATGCTTACCGCCAAGGATACCGAGCTCGACAAGGTGATGGCGCTCGATGGCGGTGCCGACGATTACCTGACTAAGCCGTTTTCGCTCATGGAGCTCGCCAGCCGCTGCCGCGCACTGCTGCGTCGCGGCGGCATGGTCAAACAGGCAAGCGATGTGCTCAGCGTGGGCGACATTGTGCTCTCGCCCAGCCATCGTGAGGTGACTGTTGCCGGCGAGTCGCTTAAGCTCACCCTGCGCGAGTTCGACCTGCTCGAGTACCTCATGCGCAAGCCCGGCGTGGTCTTTACCCGCGAGTCGTTGCTGCAGAGCGTGTGGGGCTGGGACTTCGACGGCGGTTCGCGCACCGTTGACGTGCACGTGCAGACGCTTCGCCAAAAACTGGGCGAGCATGCCAGCGCCATCGAGACCGTGCGCGGCGTGGGCTACCGCTTGGCCGAGCCTTCTGCCGGTGATGGTGCCGAAGGTGACGACACCGCGGCCACCGCATCGGAGGAGTAACCCGTGGTCTTCGCCCCCCAGGGAAAACATACGCTGTCGCACCGCGTTTTTGTGACGATCTTTGTCTGCGCCATGGCGGTTATCGTGGCGTTTACGGTGCTGGGTGCGTTCTTTGTGCAAAACACCTTGGCGGATGCCACGAGTGCCAATCTGGCGCAGGAAACCGAGCTCATTGCTGCCGCCCTCGACGAGCAGCAGGAGCCCATCCCGTTCTTGCGTAGCCTCGATCGAGAGGACTTGCGCATCACGCTGATTAACAAGGATGGATCGGTTGCCTACGACAACGAGGCGTCGCCTTCCACGCTGCCCAACCATGGCGATCGCCCCGAGGTCATCGAGGCCTTTGAGAGTGGTTCGGGTTCCGCGGAGCGCGCAAGCTCTACGCTCGACGAGATTATGCTGTATCGCGCCGTCGCCCTTGATAACGGCCAGGTTGTCCGCTTGGCGCAGGCCCAGCCTGGCGTTGCGGCGATTTTGCTGTCGATGGTGGCGCCGATGCTGCTTATCGCAGCAGCGGGTGCGGTACTCTCGTTTTTTATGGCGCGTCGCGAGTCCCGTGCCATCATCGCGCCGTTGCAAGAGGTGGATTTGGACCACCCGCGCCGTAGCTATGAGCACGCCTATGCCGAGATGGTCCCCATGCTTGAGCGTATCGAGTCACAGCGCCAGGAACTCAAGCGCCAAATGGCGGTGCTAGCGGACAACGACCGTATGCGTCGCGAGTTCACGGCGAATATCACCCATGAGCTCAAGACGCCGCTTACGGCGATTTCGGGCTATGCCGAGCTCATCGCAAACGGCATGGTCGAGGGCGAGGACGACCTGCGCAACTTTGGCGGCCGCATCTATCGTGAGGCGGGCCGCTTGGCAGCGCTTGTCAACGACATCCTTACGCTGTCTAACTTGGACGAGGCCGAGCGTGCAACTGAGGGCGAGGCGGTGCCCATTGGGTCCACGGAGCCTATTGAGCTCTCGCGTGCCATCTACGCGGTTGAGCAGCGTCTTGAACAGGTCGCCCGTCAGGCGAATGTGACGATAAGTCATGAGACCAAGCCTGTGGTCATCGAAGGCGTGTCGCGCTTGATCGACGAGCTCATCTATAATCTGGCAAGCAACGCCATCCGCTACAATCGACCCGGAGGTACGGTTACGCTGCAGTGCGGCACCAACGACGAAGGCCATCCGTTCCTTGCGGTCGCCGACACGGGAATCGGTATCGCGTCTGAAGAACAGGGCAAGGTATTTGAGCGGTTCTATCGCGTGGACAAGAGTAGGTCCAAGGCACGCGGCGGAACCGGTCTGGGGCTTGCCATTGTCAAGCATGCGGCCCTGTATCATCACGCCACGCTCGATCTGTCGAGCGAGTTGGGCGTGGGAACCACCATTACGGTGACGTTTCCCATACAGCAGGACGAGCCATTCGCATAGCGATACAACATAGATATTGATGTAGACGCCGCATTTGACTTTCGGGTGCGGCGTTGTTGTGCAATTTTACGATTGCTTCCGACATTTTTACAGGAGAGCCTGTTTCTTATGTATAGAGTTTGGTCTCGGTAAAAAGATGCGATAACATACGGACAGTTTTGTCAATCCGAACTGGGGAAATGAAAGGCAAGCTGCATGACCCTTCTCGAACTGTTCCAGCTGCTCAAAAAGCACCTTAAGCTGGTCATCACCCTTCCGGTGGTCTGCGCGATCGCCATGGGCATCGTGTCCTTTGTTGCGATGGACAACACCTACACCGCGACGACGAGCATGTACATTCTCGCCAAGACCGACGATAGCGGTCAGATGAGCTATAACGATCTCTCGGCGAGCCAGATGCTTTCCAACGATATCGCCACGCTGCTGGATAGCGATAGCGTTAAGAGCGGCGCCGCCAATGAACTGGGCCTCACCGATCTGGATGACTACAAGGTGTCTGTTTCCTCCGAGACCACCACGCGTGTCATTACGCTTTCGGTTACCGGCACCGATGCCAAGGAGACGGCTAAGGTCGCAAAGGCCATGGCCAGCTCGGTGAGTACGGTCGCTCAGAACGTCGGCGCTGCCCAGAGCATCAACGTTATCGACGAGGCTAAGACCCCCGAAGTCCCCAGTGGTCCCAAGCGTATGCTGTACGTTGCTGTCGCGTTCCTCGCTGGCATCTTTATCGCAGTTGCCTATGTCGTTTTGGCAGACATGCTCAATACCCGCATCCGCGGTGCCGAAGAGGCAGAAGAGCTCCTGGGCATTCCCGTTGTTGGCCGAATTCCGGCTATGAAAGGTGGTAAATAGGCATGGCTAAGGCAAAGAACACCGACAAGCTCGTTGTACAGAATGCCGCCAAGACCCTTCTGGCCAACATCCGCTTTGCGAGCGTGGACGACCCCATTCGCACCATCACCGTTACCTCCTCGATTCCCAACGAGGGCAAGTCTACGGTTTCCATTAACCTTGCTCAGGCAA
The DNA here is from genome assembly GCA_902494245.1 of uncultured Collinsella sp. Classification (GTDB taxonomy): domain Bacteria; phylum Actinomycetota; class Coriobacteriia; order Coriobacteriales; family Coriobacteriaceae; genus Collinsella. Next base: position 4,203 of record CABUSR010000039.1, on the reverse strand, counting down.
TCGCCACGAGCGGCAAGTCCGTGCTTCTGGTCGAGGCCGATATGCGCCGCAGGTCCCTTTCCGATATGCTCGGCGTTCGTTCGCGCGGCGGACTCTATGCGGTCCTTTCCGAGCAGATCTCCATTGACCAGGCAATTGTCGAGACGGGTCAGAAGAACTTCTACTTCCTCGATGCCGAGCCGCATATTCCCAATCCTGCCGACATCATCGTCTCTCACCGCTTTGCCAAGCTGGTAAAGGCGCTGTCCGCCAAGTTCCAGTACGTCATCTTTGATGCTCCCCCGGTCGGCACCTTCATCGATGCTGCCGAGATTGCCAGCCTGACCGACGGCACGCTGTTCGTGGTGCGCGAGGACTTCACCAAGCGCGAGGAGGCGCTCAACGCCATCGGTCAGCTTAAGAAGTCCGAGAAGGTCAAGCTCATCGGTACCGTTATGAACTACTGCGAGACCGAGACCAGCGAGTACTACTACTCCTACTACACCAAGGACGGTAAGAAGGTTAAGAAGGGCTCCGACGATCAGGGGACTTCCAAAAAGGGCATCTTCACCAACCGAGCAAACGTTTAGTTGATTAAGGCTGACCTATGCGTGACATTCATTGCCATATCTTGCCGGGTGTAGACGACGGCGCCGCCGATCTCGATGAGAGCTTGGCGATGCTCGAGGCTGCCAAGCGGGCCGGTGTAACCAGAATCGTTTGCACCCCGCACTGTCGTGATCCCTATTTTGATTACGACAAGATGTGGGATGCCTTTGAGCTGCTGCGCGATAACGCTGACGGTTTTCCGCTCCAGATGGGCTTCGAGGTCAACCATCGAAAGCTCGTTGAGCTTGGTATCGATGCCGCGGAGCACTTGCATTTCGATGGGACCAACGAGTTTCTGCTCGAGCTTTCGACGCATGCCGATGCGTATGCGTTTAGAGAGTACGAGAACACGATTTACGATTTGCAGTGCCGTGGCTACCAGGTGATCATCGCTCATCCTGAGCGCTATCGTGCGGTTCAAAAGGATGTAAGCGTGGCGGAGCGCCTGGTCGATATGGGGTGCAAGCTGCAGGCTTCGGCGGACTTTATTGCCGGCGGCCGCTTTGGTCGCGAGAAAAAGCCGGCACAGCGCCTGTTCGATCAGAACCTGTACAGCTTCATCGCGAGCGATGCCCATAACGTGGGTCATTACGACTGCCTGGCGAAGGCTCGCGCGAAGTTTAGTGTGCGCGGAGCTCATTTTCGCTAATATCTGTCCCTAACGTTCGCATTGAATGAAAGGGCAGCCATGGATATCCAACTTAAGACGGGATGCTTTGATGACGCGGCGTTGGTGCGCCGCGTCGTTTTTATGGACGAGCAGGGCTACGAGAATGAGTTCGACGCTATCGACGAGGATCCGAACTGCATTCATGTGACGCTCTATGTAGACGGCGAGCTTGCCGGTTGCTCGCGCGTGTTTCCCGAAGAGCTGGAGCGTGCGGCTGACGCAGAAGCCCCGGTGTTGCCGGCATGCGACATGGACGAAGGCGTTGCGGCGGGGGAGACCTACATTATGGGGCGCGTCGCCGTGCTGCCGGCTATGCGTCGTCGCGGACTGGCGAGTTCGATCGTCGAGGCCAGTGCTTCGTGTGCACGCAATGCCGGCGCTAAGCTTATTAAGCTGCATGCGCAGGAATACGTGCTACCGCTCTATGTCAAGGCGGGCTACACGCAGATTGCCCCGGTGGACTATGAGGATGAAGGCCAGCCTCATGCCTGGATGGCCAAGCGCGTAGATGGCAGATAGGGACGTTCCTTTCCTGCCGGCAGCTGGGGACACTCCTTGGCAATTGGCGCATCGGAGCGCTTAGACATACAGTTTTTCGATTCCGTATGTATATATGCGCGCTAATGGGTTATAAAATCTAAGTCTGAACATAGCAGGTCTGCGATGCGGCTCGGGCAACCGGGCCGTTTTTGCGGACGGGGGTAGCGCGAAAGGACTGCATATGCGTCAATTTAAGACCGAGAGCAAAAAACTGCTCGACCTCATGATCAACTCCATCTACACCAATAAGGAAATCTTCCTGCGCGAGCTTATCTCTAACGCGAGCGACGCCGTCGACAAGCTCAACTTTAAGAGCCTGCAGGACCCGAGCGTTAAGATCGACCAGGGCGACCTGGCCATTCGCGTCTCCTTCGATAAGGATGCCCGCACCATCACGATTTCGGATAACGGTATCGGCATGACCGCCGAGGAGCTCGAGCGCAACCTGGGCACCATCGCCCACTCCGGCTCCGAGGAGTTTAAGACCGAGAATGCCGAGCAGCAGGGTTCGGATGTCGATATCATCGGCCAGTTCGGCGTGGGCTTCTACTCGGCTTTTATGGTCGCCAGCCATGTGAAGGTCGTGAGCCGCGCCTATGGCGAGGATGTCGCCCATGTGTGGGAGTCGGACGGTCTTGAGGGTTACACCATCGAAGACGGCGAGCGCGCCGAGCACGGTACCGATGTCATCCTGACGCTGCGCGAGAACGAGAAGCTCGATGCCGACGGCGAGGCCGAGACCTACGATCGCTTCCTGACCGAATGGGGCCTCAAGAGCCTGATTCAGCAGTACAGCAACTATGTGCGCTACCCGATCCAGATGATGGTGTCCAAGAGCCGCCAGAAGCCCAAGCCCGAGGATGCTGGCGACGATTACAAGCCCGAGTACGAGGACTACCAGGAGCTTGAGACCGTCAACTCCATGACGCCGATCTGGAAAAAGCGCAGCTCCGATGTCGAGCAGAAGGACTACGACGAGTTCTACAAGTCCACGTTCCACGACTTTGACGATCCTGCGCGCACCATTAGCTTCCACGCCGAGGGCACGCTCGAGTATGACGCCCTGCTGTTTGTGCCGGGACGCGCGCCGTTCGATCTGTACAGCAAGGACTACGAGAAGGGCCTGGCGCTCTACAGCTCCAACGTTCTGATTATGGAGAAGTGCGACGACCTGCTGCCCGACTACTACAACTTTGTCCGCGGCGTCGTGGATTCCGCCGACGTGTCGCTCAACATCTCGCGCGAGACGCTGCAGCAGAACCGTCAGCTCAAGGCTATCGCCAAGCGCGTGGAGAAGAAGATTACCGCCGATCTTGAGGATATGCGCGACAACGACCGCGAGGCCTACGAGAAGTTCTTTGAGAACTTTGGCCGCGGTCTTAAGTACGGCATCTACTCGAGCTATGGCATGAAGGCCGATGAGCTCGCCGACCTGTTGCTGTTCTGGTCTGCCAAGGAGCAGAAGATGATTACCCTGGCCGAGTATGCCAAGGGCATGCCCGAGGATCAGAAGGCCATCTACTACGCCGCCGGTGACTCGCGTGAGCGCTTGGCCAAGATGCCCGTGGTAAAGGGCGTGCTCGACCGCGGCTATGACGTGCTGCTGCTGACGCAGGATGTGGATGAGTTCACGTTCCAGGCTATGCGTGAGTACGTTGCCGCCGATATGCCCAAGATCTACGAGGACGATGCTGCCCGCGAGGCTGCCGAGAAGGCTGTGGCCGACGGTGCCGAGCCCGAGGTCGAGGATCGTCATCTGGAGCTCAAGAACGTTGCGACCGGTGATCTTGACCTGGCGACCGAGGACGAGAAGAAGGAGGCCGAGGACGCCACCAAGGAGAACGAGGACCTCTTTAGCGCCATGAAGGAGGCGCTCGGTGACAAGGTCGAGAAAGTTGCCGTCTCCGCGCGCCTGACCGATGCCCCCGCTTGCATCACCACCGAGGGCCCGCTTTCGCTCGAGATGGAGAAGGTGCTCCAGAAGGGACCCGAGGGCGCGCCCGACGGCATGCCCAAGAGCCAGCGCGTGCTCGAGCTCAACGCCAAGCACCCGGTCTTTGCCAAGCTTGTCGCTGCCCAGAAGGCAGGCGACGCCGACAAGATCAAGCAGTACTCCGGTCTGCTCTATGACCAGGCTCTGCTGGTCGAGGGCATCCTCCCCGAGGACCCCGTTGCCTTCGCCGCGGCTGTCTGCAACTTGATGTAGTTGGGTAGTTACGCGGTTTTACCAAACCGCGTAACAGCTCGACGCTGCCCTCAGTTCCGCCGTTCTAACGAACGGCGGACCAGTCGACGCTGCGCGGGCGCCAGAGCGACAACTTGTCATTCAAAGAGGACGGCATGACCAGAAGGTCTATGCCGTCCTCTTTTCATGCCAATTTGTTCGCTCTGGTGCTCGCTCGCTG
>CABUSR010000038.1 GCA_902494245.1 uncultured Collinsella sp. | reverse complement strand
TGATGGCGTTAACGACCGGCTCCGCAGCATCAAAATCGACGTCACCCACCAGCTTGCCAGCGTCCTCATCCCAGTTAATGCCAACATCGATGATCGTCTGGCCCTCGCGAACGGCATCCGCGCCAATCGTACGCGCGCGTCCAACGGCGGCAACCACAATGTCAGCCGCACGGCACTCGGCAGCAAGGTCGCGCGTATGCGTATGGCACGTCGTCACCGTGGCATTGAGAGCCGTAAGCATGGCGGCAACGGGACGGCCAATCACCAGCGACCGACCAACGACCGCGACCTTGGCCCCATCCAGCTCAACACCGTAATGATCCAGCAAAGCAAGCACGGCTTCGGCTGTGCAGGGGGCAAAACCCTCGCCGCGTCCCGAAAGCGTGGTGAGCAGCGAAGCCGGCGTCATGGAGTCAACGTCCTTGGCGGGATCGAGCGCTGCGGCGACGGCGTTCTCGTCAAGGCCGGCGGGCAGCGGGCGGAACATCAGACAGCCATGAACAGCCAAGTCGGCATTAATGCCCTCGATAGCCGCCAGCAGCTCGTCCTGCGAGACGTCGGCAGGAAGCAAAACGCGACGAGCCTCGATGCCAACCTTTTCGCAGCGTTTAAGAGCGCCACGCTCATAGGACAGGTCGTCCTCGCGCTCGCCCACACGAACAATGGCCAGCGTCGGCACAACGCCGCGTTCGCGCAAAGCAACGCAGCGAGCAACGAGCTCCTCGGTCAAAGCGCGAGCAACGGGAGCACCCTTCAGCAGTTCAGCCATGGCTATCCTCTCTTCCTCGCAGCGTCGGAGGCGCGGCGCGCCAGCGCATCGGCGCGCGGCAACCATGTGTCGAGCAACTCATCACACGCCGTCTCGAGCTCCTCAGCACGAGCGCGATCTTTCATAGACGTGGTGTTCGCAAAGAGCGTCAAGCTCGCGCCCTGCATAGCGGCACGGCAGAACACGGCGCCGCACGCCACATCGGACAGCAGCTGACGCGAACCCTTGTCGGCCATGTCCTCGAGCAGCGCCAGCGCACGCCCGCAGGCATCCATAATGCGATACGGCGGCAGAGCGGCCACATGCAGCGCATCCTGAATCGCGGTTGCTCGAGCCGGATCGTCACGCGGAATACCGTACGCCGTGGACACCTGCCCGTAGGCACGAACGTCCTCGGCAACCAACTCGACAAGCTCCTGGGACAGCTCATCAGCCTGGGCAAACGCACGCGTCAGGTCATCCGCACGATCAGCAAGCGCGGGATTGGTCGCACCGTAGCGGGCAACCATTCCGCACAGCGAGGCGCCCAGCGCGCCCACAAAAGCGCTCGCGCTGCCACCACCGGGAACCGGCTCGCGCGCGGCCAGCGCCTCGGCAAAACCGCGACAGGTTTTATCCATCATCTCTTGGCTCATACGCACACGCACCTTCAAGTCATATATATCGGTCGGGCGGCCGACGCCGGCCGACCGCATCGATCACGTAATGGTGCTAAGTCTAGCCCATAAGTACGCGAGCGTCAGCGCATCTGGCCATCGCGGATTTCTATGGCACGCGATAGGCGTCGACAACGCAAGCATGGGACACATGGCCCACCTTTCGAGACTTCCGGACGTCACAAACTGGGGCATATCTATAAACAAGGAACCTGTTGGGGCAACGCCCGCGTACACGCGCCCCTTTTAAAACAACGGGCACCCAACCCCGGGGAGGGCCGACAGCATCGGCCCTCCCCTCTTTTGGACCCGCGTATATTGCCACTTGTCGGCGCAATTCCAGCCCCCAGAATGGGACACATGGCCCACCAGAACGAGCCGCTCGCGCGTACAGTAAAGGCAGGTAATCCATGGGCGGTTACAGATCGAGGAGGACACGACCATGAAAAAGAAGGCCTTTGCGATTCTCACCCTCTGCATAAGCCTCTTAGCCGCAGTCTCCCTAGTGGGCTGCGGTGGCAGCGGCGGCGCTACCGGAAGCGGCGGTGGCGGCGGAGCAGAAAAGCCAGCCGTGGATATGAGGACCGATTTCATTTGGTTTAAGGTCGAGGTCCCCGAGGGCGTCGAGATCACCGACGTCGCAGGCGACACGGCCGATAGGGCCCAGTTTAAGTTCACCGAGAGCGAGCACGCCAGCGACCGCTTCATCCCCGTCTTCGATCCTGACAAGAACGCCGACGAGCTGTTCGACTACGAGGCAAAGTGGAAGGCCAACTCCGGATGGACCGAGAGCGATCCCGTTAAGTACAACGGCAAGACCTGGCGCAGTGCCTACTTTACGCACTCGGGCGGCGTGACGACCGAGCACTTCACCGACGTTGACGGTGGCAGTGTGTATGTGCGCATCGACAACGTCGAGGAACACAAGGACGCCGTCGAGACCATGATGAAGTCTCTGGAGTTTGCCGACGACATCGCCGAGGCCAAGACCGAGGCCATGGACGTCAAGCTCGACGATATCGAGATCAAGCGTTAAGCGACTGGCGAGTGCAGCGGGAAACACAGGCGCAGTGCAAACAAGCGACGGTACCCCAGAGCTTCGTACCCAGGGAGGGCCGGTAAACCGACCCTCCCTTTCTTATGCCGGTAGCCAACGAACGCGAGGATGCCGGACGCCGGAACCGCTCCAAATGTAGCAACAGTACGAAAACGACGAGCACCCCAACACGTCCGCCCGCCGATTTATTGCGCCGCGCAGACAATTAAACCAGCATCTTTAAACATCTGAGCAGTATAGTGACCAAAACTATCGCATAACCGCACTCTACGAATGGAGAAGTTATGACCGAACACCGCGCCATCAGCCGCCGAGCATTTACGTTGGGCCTTGGACTCGCGGCGTTGTCGCCACTTGCAAGCCTGCCCGAAACCGCCATGCTGGGCATTAGCCCGCGGGCAGCCTTTGCGGACAGCACGGCCGGGCCAGCAGTCAGCCTCGACAATTTCGTCATTCGCCTTCGCCCCGCGGGCTATTTTCGTACCGCAAGCGTTAACGAAGACGGCAACGTCATCGGCAACGTCTGCCATCTGTTTAATGACGGCACGTCCAGCAAGCTCATCCTTGAGAACGTAACGACCAAGAATGACGATACAAACTGGTATGCTATCCGCACCTTGCTCAATTTCGAATAGCATAAAAAGACGGGCTACAGCATTTGGTCGGTCGATGGCGACTCGGACAAAGACGGAAAGGTCATCCACGTATGGAGCGGCGAGTATGACAACAAGCCCAGCCGCGCTTTTGCGTTCGAGCGGCAATCAAACGGAACCTATATCATCCGAGACCGCACGGTCGAGAAAGAAACCGAGAAAAAAGACATTAAGTACCTGGCAATAGAATCGAACGGCGAAGACCAGGACAACAATAAGATCTGCCATAAGAGTAAGAGCATTCCGTGGGAGCTCGAACTTATCGGTTACGACATGAAAAAGAACGATGCCACGGTTAGCAGCCTCGACTGGATCACGTACAGCAGCTACGTCGATGGGCCATGTTGGATGAAATACGTCGACGACAACAAGTTCCTCGACGAGCTGAGCATCCCGGGTACGCACGATTCGGGCACCTGTAGCGTGGACAACGACACCGAGCCCCAATCCTCGCAAGTAAAATGCCAGCAGGATTACATTCCCACGCAGTTGCTCGAAGGCATTCGCTATTTTGATATCCGGCTCGGAAAGGGCGACAACCCTGGCATCTGCCACGGGGATTTCTACCTATTCAAAAAAGACGGGGACTATCTGCATCTCTCCGATGTCATCGGGTACTTTAAAACGTTTTTGAACGAAAACCCGACAGAAGCGCTCATCATGCTTGTATCACGAGGCAACGACGAGGCTACCGACGAAAGTGTTACGACGGCTTTCGCCAAGGTTTTGGACGACAACCCCAAACTGTTCTATACGTCGAGCCGAATCCCCACGCTACACGAGGTGCGCGGAAAGATCGTTCTGCTGCGTCGATTTAGGCTCGCCGGCAACAGTGTAAGCGGCCACACGTGGGGCCTCGACCTTACCGAATGGGATGACAAGATCAAGGCTCACTCCGACAGCGCCACTATGTGTCTCGTCCAAGACGCGCGGGGCTTTGAAGCCGCGGGGGAAACAGGCGATAAAGAGCCCTATTGCACCAAGGTATACGCCCAGGACAAGTACAAACTCACGGGAACCGACAAGCTCAGCTGGGTCGATAATGCGCTGAAGGAAACGTCCGGGCGCACGCGCAACGAGGTAGATGTCGAGGACGATAACGGGGCCAAGGAGAAAGTCCTGGAGCGTTGCTGGTCTATCAACTACACCAGCTGCACGGGCTTGTCGCACGGAGGCAATCCTTTTACCTCGGCACGAGTAGTCAACGAGCATCTGTATAAGAGCCCGTACATCAATCCCAGCGGCATCGAGGATACAAAGTCAGATTACCTCAAGCACATTGGCATCATCGCATCCGACTTTGTTGATGCGGCGCTGGCCCGGAGCATCTATCAGCGCAATTACGATACGGAGCACAAGCAGACGGCTTCGTACTATCTCCCGTACTATCTCCCGACCCGCATGCGCATGACGTACGGCGACTCGCTGAGCGATGCCTCATTCCAGGATGGCAAGACCGTTGGCGAGGGTCATTTCCGCCTTGCCGACAGCAGCAACGCGCTCAACGCGACAGCTTCGGGCCATGCGTTTGCCATTGAATACGTGGATGTCGACGCCCTGGGCAACGAGACCGTTACGGGGCTGCAGGGCTCTGTGCCCATCGATATCGATCCGCTCGCGCTGACGCCCCATTTTGAGGGACTCGAAGGCCTTAAGGCCGGCGAAGACGTGCGCGCCAAGATTGCGGCATCACTCGAGGGCAAGCTCGAAACCGACGCCTGCACCGCCCAGCTCGAGTTTGTGCACGACGCGGACGGCGCTCCGGGCACGGCAATGGCCGAGGGCGAGGCATTTGCCGCGGGGACGTATTGGGTGCGTGCGAAAGGTCTGTTGGGCGACGCGGCGCAAAACTACACGCTCGCCAGCGATGGAGCCGCAAGCTTTACCGTAGCGGCCTCGGGCAGTGCAGGCGGCACCGGTAGCGGCACGGGTTCCAACGCAGACGGCGCCGACAAGAACGGCGGCGGCAACAAGAGCAAGGGCTCGACCGGAAAACTCGCCGACACGGGCGACGGCTCTGGCGTTGCCGCCGGGCTCGCTGCCGCCGCCGTGGCGACAACGGTCGCCGGCGCGGCGATGCTTGCCAATGACCGCGAAAACGTTGGGGACGACAGCGAATAGGCAAGCCCGCCTTTTAGACACATCGACTCAATTGGGGGGGCGCAGAATACCGTTCTGCGCCCCGATTTTTACCTTAGCCCGAACACCGTTATCGGCTACATCACCATGTTCAGCGCATTCACGAACTCCTGAGCTTGGGAGCGGCTGCTCAGACTAAAGACACAGGCAGTCAACAGCCTGTTACGTAGGAAAACGTCGCGGCCCTTGATCCTGCTGACCCCCGTAATGTCCTTAAGATAAACAATCTCGGTGTGCTTGCCACCAAAAGTGCCCTTCTTGAGCACCTCGATGCGGTTAAGGTAGATCTTGACGTCTTTAAACCTACCCGAACCTTTGTCCTGGAACAGCAGCGTGTTGTTGTCCATACGCGTCACTCCCGCGGGGTTCGCTAAAACTGCCTCTATGGTCACATTTTAACCACCGCAAGGCCCCATGCGATGATGTCAGACAGCACAGCAATTCGTGTCCGCGCGAGGCTTTAAGATAGGTATGCTCAGCTGCATCGATGCGACCGGAATATTCTAGGAGCACGCCTCGTATTATTCGCCATTAGAGGAGGTCTTACCTGGTTTACGTATGGGAATTCGAGTTCTTTGATTCGGACGGCATTGAACTTCCCGTGCCAGACTTCGGACATGAGCCGCGACACGGCGGCAAGATTATCGCTGTAGCCGTCAACCGCGAACTCGGCGACATTCCCGCCGTCACCGCAGTGGATGCCGCGCGTATGCTCGGTGTTAGCTCAGCACGGGTGTCACAACTGCTAAATGCAGGACTGCTGGATTCATGGAAGGATGGCACCAAGCACATGATGTCCAAAGCCTCCATCGAGGCACGACTCGCCGATGCACCAAGGGTGGGACGCCCCAAAGAGGCCCCCGTTGCCGTGTAAGGCGATGCCGCTGTGGGCTTTCATCACCTGACATGCATGGCAGCCAGGAACGCTCGATTCGGGACTCACTGCGCCCCGAATCGAGCTGGGCCCATTGCTGCAGGCTGATTCGCATCCCCGATCCCAAAAAGACAGAAGCGCCACTTGCTTCGTTGAGCCCCAACATCCGACCCCGGCTCCCCCTCGTATCCCCAGCGGCATTTCAACTCCAGGACATGTCGCGATCATGCCCGGTCATCCATGCAAATGGACACCACTCTAACACTGGGGTCAGATATCCCCCGCTGCGGCGTATAGGGTAAAATCTTGTCTGCCGCGGAATCCGCCTGCGGGCAACGCTCCGATCTCCGATTGGGGTGAAGCCTATGAACTTGTTTCTTGAAATCCTACGCCTCTCGATGTACGCGACCGGCATTGCCCGGAACCTCTACGCGATCTGGCGGGAATATAAGCAGTAACGGATAGCGAAGGGAGTCATAGAAAAGGGCCGGTTGCAGCCGGCCCTAGACGATAATACCTGCGTTGCCCGCGCTTCCGAAGTGTGACTAGCTGAAGAGCGGGTTCCGCGGCACAATCTGATTTTACCCAGTGAGGAGGCTCTTTTGCAGCCGCTCCACTGTTTATTTACATCTGGCACCCTCAAACAATCAGACGGCAGCCCGCACTCCTGAGAGCTGCCCCGCACCCCCGGCCATCACCTTACGGCAACAACCGGTGCTACTCCCCTACTTCCCAAATAGCGCACCCAGCAGACCGCGGCGTTTGGGCTTCTCCTCTCGGTAGGAACCCTCGACGGCGGCTGCAACCTGGCGCGGTTGCTCGCCGCCTCCACGGCGCACGATCTGGTACAGGAAGGGCGATTTAACGTATTTGACCTCGACGGGCGTGGCGTGCACGGTGCTCTCGCCGGACAGATGCAGGCTCGGGCTGAGCGACGCCACGATATGCGTTTCGCGCTTGTCGCTAAACACCACCGCGGCCGCGCGGCCCGTCTGGCCGTTTACGGCAATGCGCACCTGCTCGCCATCGCGGCCGTCTGTCGCCGGACGATCGACAAAGTAGACCGGCACCATCACCAGGCCGTCCTTATGTTTGCGGGCCTTGCGCGCCCACATGCGAATGCTCTTTTTATTGAGCCCCAGTACAGCCTCGGCGTCGTTGCCCGCAACGTCGAGCGCCAACTTATCAATGACCACCTGGTCCTTGGTAGACGCATCGACTGAGACAACGCGAAAGTCACCTTCCTGCATGGCGGGATCGAACGGACCGACCTTGGCAAAGTCCCACGGCTCCAAAATGCCCATGAGGCGAACGTCCAGGTAGTTTGCCCTGGGGTATGCCCAGTCGAGCACCTCGTAGTACACCAAGGCCTCCTTGCTCAGGCCCTTGCCCGGGAAGCTCGCCATCATGCGCAAGTCCGCCAGCGCCATGGGGAAATAGAAGAGCATCATGTCGTTTTGGATCGCGTCTTCCACGTCGTGCCCGGCAAAGGCATCCGGATACTGGCGCACCAGCTGCAGCGCGTTGGCACGTGCCTGCTGCGGCGAGATTTCGCAGGGAATACCCTGCTCGGGCACATACTCCGCACCAACGCCCATGGTCAGGCGCTTGCTGAAGGTACCGGGCTTGAGCAGGTCGGCAATGCCGATCTTGTTGCCGCAGGACGGGCACTCAAACACACGCTGCGTTGACTCGCCCTCAAAGGACGCTCCGCAGAAGGGGCAAGGAATGCTCACATGCGTGGCCTCTTGGAACTCCTGCGCCGTGCCGCGATCCTCCCACAGCAGATGTTCCAGGACCGACTGATTGCGCCAGTGCGCATTGAAGAAATACCAGTCCGGGTCCTGCGGGCGCTCGAGTTGCGACACATGCGTGAGTTTGAGCAGTCCATCCACCACCGTCAACGGCGTATGGCGAATACCCAAAGCGCTCTTGGGCTCTCCGGCGTCCGCCTGCCACGGAACCACCGTGCCGCAATAGGCGCACTCAAAGCTGCGCTTAGCCTGGTGCGAGTACATAGGGCCGCCGCAGTTTTGACATTTAATGGCAAACATCTCGTCCATGGAAACGTCCTCCTTTGCACAGGGGCTGTCGACATTAAGTATGTCGAGCAAGCAGGCACATGCCCATACCCATGTGGCCCAAAATGGACCACCCAGGCAGACGAGAAGTCTCGCTCGTTAGCACCGGCAGACTATTGCTGCATTTTCTGAGCATCGGCGCACGGCGCCCCCGTGCGAGCTACACTATCCCCTTAAACATGATTGTGAGGACGACCGCTATGCTATTTGTAAATCGGCTGGTACATACGCTTGTTCCCGGCAGCGAGGGCGAGCCGGTCGATGCATCTTGCCGCACCAACGCGGGCTTTTCCGCAAGCCTCGTCTGCATTGGCCTCAACATCACCCTGTGCCTGGCCAAGGGCATCGCGGGTCTGCTCGCCGGCTCCGTCTCCCTCATCGCCGACGCTTTCAACAACCTCTCCGATGCCTCGAGCAACATCGTGAGTCTGCTCGGGTTCCGCCTTGCCAGCCGCCCGGCAGACGAGGGCCACCCTTATGGCCACGGCCGCTACGAGTACCTGGCCGGTCTGTTTGTCGCCGTCCTGGTTTGCGCCGTCGGCATCAACCTGATTCTCGAGTCGGTCACTAAGATCATCAAGCCTTCCCCCACTGCATATTCGGTGCTCTCCTTAGCCGCCCTCGTCTTGTCCATGCTCGTTAAGCTCTGGATGGCGGCATTCAACCGCACGCTGGGCAACCGCATCGATTCCGAGACGCTCATCGCCACGGCACAGGACTCCAAGAATGACGTCATCACCTCGGGCTCGGTCTTGGCGGCGGCGCTTATTTCGCAAGCGACCGGCTTTGATCTCGACGGCTGGGCAGGCCTGGGCGTGGGCATCTTCATTTGCATCAGCGGCATGGGCCTGGTGCGCGACGCCATCAGCCCGCTGTTGGGGCAAGCGCCCGACCCCAAGCTCGTCCAGGAAATCCGCGACAGGATCATGTCATACCCCCAGGTTCTAGGCACGCACGACCTCATGGTGCATGACTACGGCCCCGGCCGTCAGTTTGCCAGCGCACACGTGGAAATGCCCGGCGAGGGCGATGCCTTTGAGCACCACGAGATTCTGGACACCATCGAACACGACATCAAACGCCAGATGGGCATTGGCATTACGCTGCACTGCGACCCCATTGCAACAACCGGTGACGACCTGCGCGGCTGGGTAAAGCGCGGCGTAGCGCAGATCGACCCTGCGCTTTCCATCCACGACCTGCACGAGCACGACGGCTTTGTTTCGTTTGACCTGGTGCGTCCCGACGGCTTTGACATATCCGACGAAGAGCTACTGGAGCTCGTCACGCGCATCGTGCACGAGCGCCGGCCCGATGCATCATGCGTCGTTACGTTTGACTCGGGCTTTAGCTCGCCCGACCGTCCGGCAGAGCAGCTGTAGCCCGCTTAACAGCTAGTTACCCTGTGCGCCCGAAATGCCGTTTTGCAGAGCGTCCCAGGCATTGGTAGCCATATCGCCCAGATTCTGAGCAGTATCACCCAGGTTTTGTGCCGTATCGCCCAGCTCTTGCGCCTTATCTCCCAACTCCTGCGCCTTGTTGCTCAAGTCCTCCAGCGTATTGGAGCTCGAGCTGTCGGTACCGCTTTGGCCGCCGGACGAGTTGCCATAGCTGTTCTTGTGCGTGAGCTGAATCTCCAGGTTGCCGTTGTCGTTATAGTAGGCATTCGTAACAACCCAGTTGGAATCGATGACGGGCGTTGAGCCATCGTCGGTCAGAATCACGGCGTTCGAAAGGTCGGCTCCGCGCGACTTGAGGAGCTTCTTGGCGTTGGACCAGTACTGTCCCGGGATATCGCTCAGGTCGACGGCAGCAGACTGGGTGGTCTCGGCCTGCTCGGTCGTGGCATCGGTCGTGGCGCCCCGCTTGTTGAGCATGCCCGACACGATGGCGAACACGATCGACAAGGCAAAGAAGATCGCCAGCACAATCAGGATTTTCTTGATCACGCTCGACGAACGCGACGGTGCCTTCTCCTCGTCCTCACCATACTGCGGAATCGATTTGGGATACTCGCGATACGGCTGGCACGCATGCGGATCGCGCGACTCATAACGAGACTGGACCTGCGCCGTACGCGGCATATACGTCGTCTGCTGAGGCTGCGGAATGGGATTATGCGGCAGGTTGTTATAAGCATCTGTCGCCGCATTGCCATACGGGTCCGGCGCCGCATTGTCATACGGGTCCTGCGGTGCATAATCAAACGGATCCCGTGGTGTATCGCCGTAGCCTATAACCCGTGTGGGTTCGGCAGACGTCTGCGTCGCGGCGGGGTCGGTATAACCGGGGTTGGAAACAACGCGAGTCGCATCGGCGCTATCGCCAGCCTGCGCGGAACCGTAGCCGCCCATCACGGTCGTCTTGTCCTGGTCCATGCAACGTTTCCTTTCCGTCGCCTGCAAGCATCAAGTTATCCATGCATTCTACCCGCGCAAAAGCCTATGATGGGCAAAGCCCGCCGGTATCTACAAGACATGCGCGTGCCTAAGGATCAAAAAGCCCCGCCGAGCCTTGGTAGGCGCGACGGGGCGGGCTAGCAGCTATGGACAGCAGGCTTAGAACAGGCCGGTGATGTCGCCGTCGTTGTCGACGTCGATGTTTTCGGCCGCGGGCACCTTGGGCAGACCAGGCATGGTCAGAACACTGCCGGTCAGCGCGACCACAAAGTGGGCGCCGGCAGAAACCTTGAGCTCACGCACGGTGATGCGGAAGTTCTCGGGAGCGCCCAGGGCCTTGGCGTTGTCGCTAAAGCTGTACTGCGTCTTGGCGACGCACACCGGCAGGTTGCCAAAGCCATTCTCGCGCAGCTCGGCGAGCTGGCGCTTGGCGGCCGGCGTAAAGTCAACGCCGTCGGCGCGGTAGACCTTGGTGGCAACGGCCTCGAGGGCATCAGCGACATCAGCGCCGTCCTCATAGGCAAACTTGAGCTCGCTCGGCTGCTCAATCAGACGCATGACCTCATCGGCAAGCTCGAGCGCGCCCTCGCCGCCCTTGGCCCAGACCTCGGAAAGCTTAACGTTGACGCCGAGCTTCTGGCACTCGGACTCGATGAGAGCAAGCTCGGCCTCGGTGTCCGTCGGGAAGCGATTGATGGCGACCACGCAGGGCAGACCATATACGTTCTGGATGTTGTCGACGTGACGCAACAGGTTGGGCATGCCAGCCTTGAGTGCCTCGAGGTTCTCCTCGTTGAGATCGGCCTTGGCGACGCCACCGTTGTACTTAAGCGCACGAGCGGTAGCGACGATCACGACGGCGCTGGGGCGAACGCCCGTCATGCGGCACTTGATATCGAGGAACTTCTCGGCACCCAGGTCGGCGCCAAAGCCGGCCTCGGTAATGGCAACATCGCCAAAGCGCATCGCCATACGCGTGGCCATGATAGAGTTGCAGCCGTGAGCAATGTTGGCGAAGGGACCGCCGTGGACAAACGCGGGCGTGCCCTCGAGCGTTTGCACCAGATTGGGCTTGAGCGCGTCTTTAAGCAACGCGGCCATGGCACCCTGGGCCTTGAGGTCGCGGGCACGGACGGGCTCGCCGGCATAGCTGTAGCCGACAACGATCTCGCCCAAGCGCTCCTTAAGATCGTTGATGCTCGTGGACAGGCACAGGATTGCCATGACCTCGGAGGCGACGGTGATATCGAAGCCGTCCTCGCGCGGCACGCCCTGGGCCTTACCGCCAATGCCGTCGATGACGTGGCGCAGCTGACGGTCGTTCATATCGACGACGCGCTTCCAAGTGATGCGTTTAACGTCAATACCGAGCTGATTGCCCTGCTGGATGTGGTTATCAAGCATGGCGGCCAGCAGGTTATTGGCGGCACCGATAGCGTGGAAGTCGCCGGTAAAGTGCAGGTTGATATCCTCCATGGGGATGACCTGAGCCCAGCCGCCGCCGGCAGCACCGCCCTTAACGCCAAAGACGGGGCCGAGCGAAGGCTCGCGCAGGGCAACGGCACTCTTGACGCCGCGACGACGCAGGCCGTCGGCCAGGCCGATGGTCGTGGTGGTCTTGCCCTCGCCCGCGGGCGTTGGGTTGATAGCGGTCACGAGGACGAGCTTGGCCTGGTGATCAGTCGGCTCGTTGAGCAGTGAATAGTCGACCTTAGCCTTGTCGAAGCCGTACGGAATAAGGTGCTTAACGTCGACGCCGGCGTTCTTGGCCACCTCGGTAATAGGCAGTGGCGTGACAGAACGTGCGATTTCGATGTCAGTAGGCATGGGCGGTCCTTTCGTTACCGAATGAGAAAAAGACCAATTCAGCATAGCACGGGCGCGCAATAGTAAAACGCCCATAACCGATGAACGGCGATATGTTTACCCGATGCCCAGCGATAGCCCAACAGCCCGCCAAAACAAAGCGCCCTAAACGGTAGGTTCAATCCCCAGGTGCTCAAAGGTGCGAAGGGTTGCCTGACGGCCCTGCGGCGTACGAATCATCAACCCGCACTGCAGCAAATAGGGCTCATAGACATCCTCGAGCGTGCCCGGGTCCTCGCCCACCGCACTGGCAAGGGTCGTCAGGCCTACAGCACGGCCGGAGAACGTCTTGACAAGCGTCTCCAAGATACGAATATCCATCCAGTCCAGACCGAGCTCGTCGATCTCGAAGAACTCGAGCGCCTGGCGGCAGATATCGAGCTCGATAGGGCCGCTGCCACGCACCTGTGCGTAATCGCGCACGCGCTTGAGAAGGCGGTTGGCAAGACGTGGCGTGCCGCGCGAACGCGAGCCGATCTCGAGTGCACTGGGATGGTCGATCGTCACGCCCAGGATAGTCGCCGAGCGCGTCACAATCTGCGCGAGCTCCTCGACCGTGTAGTAATCCAGGCGATACGAAATGCCAAAGCGGTCGCGCAACGGGCCGGTCAACATGCCTGAGCGGGTCGTTGCCGCTACCAGCGTAAACTTGGGAATATCCAGGCGAATCGAGCGCGCCGCCGGACCCTTGCCAATCACGATATCGAGGGCAAAGTCCTCCATCGCGGGGTACAGGACCTCCTCGACCGAACGGTTGAGGCGGTGGATCTCGTCGATAAACAGCACATCACCCGGCTGCAAGTTAGTAAGGATGGCCGCCAGGTCGCCCGTGCGCGCGATGGCAGGGCCACTCGTGGTCTTGATCTGAGCGCCCAGCTCGTTGGCGATAACGGTGGCCAGCGTGGTCTTGCCCAGGCCCGGAGGACCCGAGAAGATCACGTGGTCGAGCGTCTCGCCACGGCTCTGCGCCGCTTCGATCAACACGCGCAGGCTCTGCTTGATGTGCTCCTGACCACAGTAATCGTCCAGGCGCTGGGGGCGCAAAGTGCGGTCGACATCGAGGTCCTCGGCCGTCAGCTCCGAGCCCACCATGCGCTCGCCGTGCGCCATGGATGCCGCCGGCGAGTTGCCGGGCGTCGCCCACAGGTCCTGAGAGTCATCGGCTTCCCACATCACGCATCCATTCCGAGTCGCTTAAGCGCCGCGCCGAGCAGATCCTCGACACGCATATTCTGCCCATCATACCCGCTCAGGGCAACATCGGTCTCCTGCAGGCTAAAGCCCATGGAAAGGAGCGCCGCACGGGCATCATCGATCGCCGAAGGAGCGGCGGCGGGAACCGGCATCGCAACCTGGCCGGGAATCACGTCGACCGGCACAAAGCCCTTATCCTTGGCAAAGGTGCTCTTGAGTTCCAGGATCAGGCGCTGAGCTGTCTTTTTGCCCACACCGGGTACCTTGGCCATGCCCTTGTCGTCCTCGGCCATCACCAGCGAATACAGCTGCCCCACGGTATAGGTGGAAAGCACGGCGAGCGCCAGGCGCGGGCCAACGCCCGAAACGGACACGAGCCGGTCGAACATCGTGCGCTCATCCTTTGAGGAAAAACCGAAAAGTGTCATGGCGTCCTCGCGCACCTGCATACGCGTGTAGAGGCGGACCTCGCCGCCGGGCGTCGGCAACGTGGCCGCAGTGCTGCCCGAGATGCCGAGCTCAAAGCCAACGCCCGACACATCGACGACAGCAGAGCTCATCGTGGCCTCGACAAGCGTTCCGTGGAGCTGGGAAATCATCAGTATCCGGTTCCTCTCTGTTGATAGAACTCGCCACCGGTGAGGGCGCGGGTGCGGCTGAGGTTTACGTGGCAGATGGCGCAGGCCAGGGCATCGGCGGCATGGTCGGGATGCGGGTCGTGATCGAGCTGTGTGAGTGTGCGTACCATGTAGGCGACCTGCCGCTTGTCCGCGGCGCCAGTGCCCACCACAGCCTGTTTGATCTGCATGGGCGTGTACTCGCCAATCTCGAGCGCGCATTCCGAAAGTGCGACGAGTGCAGCACCGCGGGCATGCGCCGTGGGGATGGCCGAACGAACGTTGGCGCCAAAGTAGATGCTCTCGACAGCAGCCGTGTCGGGTCGATAACGCTCAACGACATCCTTAAGGTCATGGGCGATATGCGACAGGCGCACCGCGAGCGGACTTCCGGCACTGGTCTCGATGCAGCCATAGGCACGGCAGCGAACCTCGCCACGCCGCTCCTCGATAATCCCCCAACCCGTATGAGCCAAACCGGGGTCAATGCCCAAGATAACCAAGCCGACCTCCCCTCGCCACAAGCACAGCGCAAGACAAGGCCCCGCGCATCATTCACGAACGTCTGTTCTAGAATAACACAACGCTAGCCCTATAAGTCAGCCGAGATCGAATTGTAGGTTGAGTATACGCAAGCGAGCGCCCGCCAGAGCGAGCAAGGTGCCTTGAAAGAGGAGGGCATTGACCTGGCGGTCATGTCCGACGATTGAAAGGCAGATTGCCGCTCTGGCGGGCGCGCAGCGACCTAGTTCTGAGAGAAGAACGGAAATTGTCGGGGATCAACCGGCGGATGCGGCATCGGGCCACCCTGGGGCCCACCCTGCGGGCCACCCTGGCCGCCCATCATCTTATCGATGGCGTCCTGAACCTCGCCCTCGAACTTTTTCATTCCCTCGTGTAAACGACGCTGACCGTCCTCAGAGCGCAGCTCCTCCATTTGCTCGGGCGAAATACCCAGTAGCTCGCCCAGCACGCCCATCATCTCGTTTCGCACGCGCTCGCTCGTATCCTCGTCAGCAAAACGGCGCACCTCGGCGCGCGCCAGCGAATCGACCGTCATACGCTCCTTGCCGTTAAGCCCCAGGTCGGACCACGCGAGCATATACGGCCAGGCACGCTCGGCAAACGAACGGGCCGAGACGATCGGCGCCATCGGCAACATGCGGCGGGCAGCCTCACCCTGTCGAACGAGCATCAGCAGCAGCGAGCAGGCCTCAGGCTTGCCAGCGGCCATCGGGATGTCGTCGAAAGATCGATTGCGGTCCACGTGCGCCTCGAGCGCGCCATCGACCTCACCCGGCTCAAGCCCGCCAAGCAGCTGTGCCGCGCGGTCGAGCATATCGACCGGG
>CABUSR010000037.1 GCA_902494245.1 uncultured Collinsella sp. | reverse complement strand
GAACTCGCGGTGCTGGTGCACCGCATCTTTGACAGTTGGGATGCCTCCTTTGAGACGCTTGACGTTGTCGATACCTTCCATCACACCTCAGGTGAGGTGTGCGAGGCCCTCAAGGCGCTGTTCCCAGGGCTCTCAGTTGCCTATGGCGATTCTGCCGGCTATGCCCTGCCCGTCAGCGATATCGTTCGCGTTCGCTATGGCTGGTTTCAGCGCTACGATTTGCTTCGTGATCTTTCGACCATTCAAGCGCGTTGGGATGCTGGCCGCGCAGGGAAGGTCAACCCCTTGCGCGCCGCCATCGACCGCATCCAGATGCACACGCTGCCTATTAAATGCCTGGAGACGGGCGTTGCCTGGGTCCTGTTCGAGGTTCTGGAGCATCTGTTCTCCCAATCGGCGCAGCTCAACGTGCTCGATTATCGCCTGCTCTACGTCGTGCTCATCGGCACACTGTATGGCCTGGACTTTGGCCTAGTTGCGGCGCTGCTGGCATCGGCGGGCTTGGCCGTGAGCTACTTTACCCAGTATGGCTATACCTTCCAGGGTCTGTTTTACGAGCCGTCCAACTGGCTGCCGTTTATTGCTTACTTTGTGGTGGGCGCCGTGTGCGGCTATGTGCAGCTGCGCAACAGCGAGGCCATTAAGGTGGAGCGCGACCAAAACGAGCTCGTGCGTAATCGCAATACGTTCCTCACGCAGCTCTATCACGATGCCATCGAGGACAAGCGCACATATAAGCGCCAGATTGTGGGGCGCCACGATAGCTTTGGCAAGATTTTTGCCGTGACGCAAGAGCTCGACGTGCTCAACCCGCGCGATATCTACCGCAAGTGCTGCGAGCTCATGGGTGAGATTCTCGAAAACGATTCGGTGACGATCTACCATGTTTCGGGCGGGGCGTTTGCACGTCTGGTGGCGGCTAGTCCCGTGGTTGCCGAAGACGCCCCGCGCTCGCTTGCGCTTGAGCAGCTTGCGCCTCTTTTGGGCGAAGGCGGTCGTTTGAACCTGTGGGTGAACCGCGAGCTGACGTCGGGGCTTCCCATGTTTGGATACACGATTGAGCGCGACGGGGCGCCCGCCGTGCTGATCTTTGTGCGTCGTGCGGCCCAGAACCAAATGACGCTCTATTACCAAAACCTGTTCCGCATCCTGTGCGGCCTGGTTGAAAGCGCGCTGGGCCGTGCCTTCGACTATGAGGCGGTGGCGCAGGATAAGCGCTGCGTTGCCGGTACGTGCGTACTCAAGCAGGCGGCCTTTGGCCAAGAGCTTGCGGCCGCGCAGGCGCTGACAGACAACAAGATGGGGAGCTTTTTGCTCCTGCGCGTGGTGCCGGGCATGGAGCCTGTTGGCGAGCTGGTGGGCGCGATTGGCTCGGCAATCCGCGAGAGCGATGCGGCGGGCCTGGTCGATGGTGACGTGCTCTACCTGCTCATGCGCCAGGCAAAGGCGTGCGACCTGCCCATTATCCGCGAGCGCCTGAGCGCGAAGCAGATTGCGGTGGAGCTCGTCGACGGCGAGGACATTGTGGCGCTGCTGCAGCACATTGCCGACGCCGGTAACGGCGAGGGGGATGTCGCTTGATCTCGCTTGTCGTTGCTGCCGTTTTGCTGCTGATTCATGCGCTGGTTTGCCTGGTACTGTGGACGCTTATGAAGTTGGGTCTGCTGCCGGTGCGCGGGCATATGTTGGCCGTGATGGTGCTCGTGCCGTTGTGGGGCCCGCTGCTGGTGGTGCTGCTTATCGCGCGCAGCGCCGTGTTTGGCGCGGACCTCAAGGACGCCACGTTGGAGTCGCTGCGCATTAACGATGAGCTGCATCGCAGTATCTTGGTGCACGACCGTGAAGCCGATGCAGGCTTGATCCCGCTCGAGGAGGCGCTCATCGTCAACGACCCGGCAGACCGGCGCCGCCTAATGCTCTCCATGCTTACCGAGGAGCCCGATGCGTATCTGGCGCAGCTGCAGGCGGCTAAGCTTAACGATGACGTTGAGGTGGCGCACTATGCCGCGACGGCGGTGGCGCAGATCTCCAAGGAGTCCGACCTTAAACTGCAGCAGCTGGAGCACGCCTTTAAGACCGATCCGAGCGCGCATAATCTCAATGAATACTGCGATTTTCTTGGTGAATACTTGAACTCCGGCTTGGCTGAGGGGCGCGTGGCTCAGATTCAGCGTCAGCAGTATGCGCGCTTGCTTGCGCGTCGCTGCGAGCGCGAGGACTCCTTTGAGCTGCGCGTTCGATATGCGACAGCGCTGGTCGATGTTGGACAGATCGACGAGGCGCAGGCCGTGACCGACCAGCTGGTGCTCGACGCGCCCGAGGAGCAGGAGGTTTGGATGCTTTGCCTGCGCCTGGCGGTGATGCGCCGCGACGGTGACGAGGTCCACCGCGTGATTGATGCGATTGACAAGCAGCATGTGTACTTGAGCGCTGCCAACCGCGAGGAGCTGGCGTTTTGGCGCAACGGAGAGGAGGCCCGATGAACGTGGTGCAGCATATCCGCGACCGTGCGGGCCATTTTCGCTGGATGGGACTGCTCGTGGTGTGGGCGGTCTTTATTGCCATGGCCGCCGTGCTGCTGGTGGAGCGTGCCGGCGTGCAGTACAGTGCGGGCCAGCATAAGCTGGGGATGCTTGCCGCCAACGACGCGGTGCCGGCCTCCTCGGCGATATTTGGCCAAAAGCCCAGATGCCTGGTCATTACCGATACCGACCAAGCGGGCGTCGAGGACGTAAAGGAGCAGTTCGACCAGATCCTGCTCGACATGAAGATCGCGCACCGCGACGTGGACCTTGCCCTGGACGGCGCGGATGCCATTCCCTCACTGACGTCCTTCGATCGCGTGATTTTGCTCATGCCGTCGCTCGATAGGCTCGGTACGCACCTGACCGACATTATGAGTTGGGTGAGTGCCGGCGGTTCGCTTATGCTCGCCATGCCGCCGGATAATTCGAGCTATCTGCAAGTGATTGCTCCCAAGCTTGGCATTGAATCGGCCGGATATGACTATGTAAAAGCCGAAAGCATTGTGCCGAGCGAGGACTTTATGTTGGGCGGGGGAGAGCGCTACGAGCTCTCGGATCCCTTTGATTCGTCGCTTTCGGTTTCGCTGCGCGAGTCGGCGCGTGTGTGGGCTAAGACCGGCGATGCGGGCGCCCCGCTCATTTGGTCCAATGACTGTGGTAGCGGACGCACCGTGGTATGCAATATCGGTGTCTACGACAAGGTCATGCGCGGGTTTTACGCCGCGGCGATCAGCCTGCTCGGCGATGCCACGGCCTACCCCGTTATCAACAGCGCTGTCTTCTATCTGGACGACTTTCCCAGCCCCGTGCCCTCGGGCGACGGCACCTACATTAAGCGCGACTACGGCCTTTCCATTGCCGACTTTTATGCCAAGGTCTGGTGGCCCGATCTGCAAAAGCTCGCGCAAAAATACGACATTCGCTATACCGGCGTGATGATCGAAAACTATGAGGATGCCGTCAACCAGACCGAGCCCGCGCGTCAGGCCGATGCCACGCAGTTCCGCTACTTTGGCGGCATGCTGCTGCAGATGGGCGGAGAGCTGGGCTTTCACGGCTACAACCATCAGCCGCTGGCACTCTGGGACACCGACTATGGCACGCTGTACGACTATAAGACGTGGAAGAACAAGGAAACGCTTGTTGCATCGCTCGACGAGCTTATCGCTTTTCAGGACGAGGTGCTGCCCAACGCGCACGGCTCGGTCTACGTGCCACCGTCAAATATCCTTTCGGCCCGCGCGCGCAAGATTATCGGCTGTGATGTTCCGCGCATTAAGACCATTGCCAGTACGTATTTTGAGGATGGCACCGATCTTCCGTACGTGCAGGAGTTTGGTGTGGCGAGCGACGGCATTGTGGAGCAGCCGCGCATTGTCTCGGGCGGCATGGTCGACGATTCCTATATGCGCCTGGCCGCCGTGTCCGAGCTCAACATGCACTACGTGAGCACGCACTTTATGCACCCGGACGACTTGCTCGATCCCGATCGCGGCGCTACGGAGGGCTGGGAGGTCTACAAGGGCGGCCTGACTGAATACCTGGACTGGCTTACCAAGTCGGCGCCCGACCTGCGTCGTCAGACCGGCTCGGAATGCTCGGGCGCCATCCAGCGCTTTTCGTCCGTGACGGTGAGTGTGGATACAGACGCGGATGCCTGGACGCTCAGTCTGGGCAATTTCCACGACGAAGCGTGGCTCATGTTCCGTGCCAACAACGGCGCGCCGGGCGCAGTCACGGGTGGCGAGATGACGCATCTGACGGGCGACCTGTACCTGGTCAAAGCCACGGACAAGACGGTGACCATTGCGCGCAAGGAGGGTGGCGACAAATGAGAATCTGCTTGGTACTCGAGGGTTGCTACCCCTATGTGCACGGCGGCGTGTCTACCTGGATGCACGGCTATATACAGGCCATGCCCGAGCACGAGTTTGTGCTGTGGGTGATCGGCGCGCATGCTGCCGACCGCGGTAAGTTTGTCTACGAGCTGCCCGGCAACGTGGTCGAGGTGCATGAGGTGTTCCTGGACGATGCCCTGCGTCTTTCGGGCGAGCAGGGAGAGGCCGACTTTAACGACCGCGAGCGCGAGGCGCTGCGTCGCTTGGTGTCGCTCTCCAATCCGGATTGGGACGTGCTGTTCGATATCTTCCAGCGCCGCCGCGTGCATCCGCTCTCGTTTTTGCAGAGCCGCACGTTTATGAATATCTTTCGCGACGTGTGTCTGGCCGAGTATCCCTACACGCCCTTTGCCGACGCATTCCACACCATGCGCTCCATGCTGCTGCCCGTGCTCTACCTGCTGGGCAGCGAGGTGCCGGTGGCCGATGTGTACCACGCCATCTCGACCGGTTACGGCGGCCTGCTCGCCTGCCTGGGCTCGAACGTTTCCCATGCGCCGGTGCTGCTGACCGAGCACGGCATCTATACCCGCGAGCGCGAGGAAGAGATTATTCGCGCCGACTGGGTGGTGCCGTCGTTTAAGGACCGCTGGATCCGCTTTTTCTACCTGCTTTCGGAGGAGATCTACCGCCGCGCCTTCCGCGTGACGAGTTTGTTTCACAACGCCCGCAAGACGCAGATCGATATGGGTTGCGATGCGGACAAATGCCTGGTCATCCCCAACGGCATCCAGTTCGACCGCTTTAAGGACATTCCCTTAAAGCCCGATGACGGCTGGGTGGACATTGGAGCGGTGGTGCGCCTGGCGCCCATCAAGGACGTCAAGACCATGATCTATGCGTTCTTTGAGCTGCACGAGCGCCTGCCCCAGGTGCGCCTGCACATTATGGGCGGCGTGGACGACGAGGAGTACGGTGCCGAGTGCCACGCGCTCGTCGATACCCTGGGCGTGCGCGACCTGATCTTTACCGGTCGCGTCAACGTGGTCGAGTACATGGAAAAGCTCGACTTTACGATCCTGACGAGCATCTCCGAGGGCCAGCCGCTGAGCGTGCTGGAGTCGCTCGCCGCGCGTCGCCCCTGCGTGACGACCGAGGTGGGCTGCTGCCGCGAACTGCTCGAAGGCGCCCCGGGCGACGAATTTGGGGTGGCGGGTTTTGTGACGCCGCCTATGTATCGCAAGGGCTTGGCCGACGCCATGGAGCGCATGTGCACAAGCCGCGCCCGTCGTATCGAGATGGGGGAGCGCGGCCAGCGTCGCGTTGCCACGTACTTTTTGCACGAGCAGATGCTCGCCAACTATCGCGCGCTGTACGACGAGACGGCACGTGCGTTTGACCTGCCCAGAGAGGGGGAGTAGCCGGTGGCCGGAATCGGTTTTGAGCTCAAACGCCTGTTTAGGCGCAAGGGTCTGTTTGCCACGATGCGCGCCTATGGCTACGCCGGCATTGTGTGCACGGGCCCCATGCTGTTGGGCGTGCTGCTCCAGGTGGGTATCTTGGTGCTGTGCGGTCTGTGGGGTGTGGGCCGTGCCAACCAGGACCTGCTGGTGTGCATGGTGACCTATACGCTGCTGGCGTCGCTTACGCTTACAAGCTTTTTCTCCATGCCGGTCACGCGCTTTTTGGCCGACACGCTCTTTGCCGAGCGCGAAGAAGAGATTCTGCCCTCGTTTTGGGGCTCCAACGCCATCATGCTGGTTGCGGGCACCGTGCTCTACGGCGTCTTTCTGCTGTTCTCGGGCGCCACGCTGCTGCAGGGGCTGCTGTGCCTGTGGCTGTTCAACATTATGATCGTCAACTGGAATGGCATGAGCTATCTCACGGCCATCAAGGACTACCGCGGTATCCTGTGCAGCTTTGCGGCTGCCATTGTCGTGGCGTGCCTGTGCGCCCTGGCCGTGCTGGCGCTGGGGCTGCCGCCGGTCGAGGGCCTGCTGGCGTCAATCGCCCTGGGTTACGGCGTCATGCTCGCCTGGGACGTGGTACTGCTGTACCGGTATTTTCCGCAGAGCGACCGCAGCCCCTGGCTCTTTTTGCGGTGGCTCGATCAGTTTATGCCGCTGGCACTCACGGGCCTGTTTACCAACCTGGGGCTCTTTGCACACCTAGTGATTATTTGGGCCGGTCCCATTGGCGTGCAGGTCAAGGGCTTGTTTTATGGCGCGCCCTACCACGATGTGCCGGCGCTCATCGCATTTTTGACGATCCTGGTCACGACCGTCAACTTTGTGGTCTCGGTCGAGGTCAACTTTTATCCGCGCTACCGCGACTACTACAGCCTGTTCAATGACGGTGGCGTGGTGGGCGACATTGTGGTGGCCGAGGAGGAGATGCTCTCCACGCTCAACAGCGAACTTCGCTTTTGCGCGCTCAAGCAGCTGTTTGTGACCGCGACGGTCATTTCGCTCGAGACCACGGTGCTCTCGGCCCTGCCGCTGGGCTTTAACAGCCTTATGCATGGGTATTTCCGTACGCTGTGCGTGGGCTATGGTCTGTATGCCGTGGGCAATACGGTGATGCTCATCTTGCTGTACTTTACCGACTACAAGGGGGCTGTGCTGGCCTCGGGCCTGTTTGCCGGTGTTGCCGGGCTGGCGGCCGCCGTGTCGTTGCTTTTGCCGCAGCAGTTTTACGGCTTTGGCTTTTTGTTGGGTGCGGCGGTGTTTTTTATCGTGGCCCTGCTGCGGCTCGATACCTATACCGCCAACTTACCGTATCGTATCCTGAGTCAGCAGCCCATGGTGGCGACCGACAAAACGGGTCACTTTACGAAGTTGGGCCGCTTGCTCGAACGTGCCGAGCAGCGCTATGAGGAAGGCCGGCATAAGGGTGAGCCGCATGGCGTTTTTGAGCGCACGGTGGTCCGTGTGTATCGCAACCATTGGGGAGGTTCTGATGACCGATAGGATGATGTCTCGTCGTCGCCTGATTGAGACGGCTGCCGGTGCGCTGCTGCTTTCGGGCTGCTCGGTGCAGGAAGACTCCTCGACCAAAAAGGTCAAAAAGCAGGACAAGATTAAAAAGGCCGAGGCCTCGAATGGGGCCAAGCACCTGCGCGACAAGGACGAGCTCTACGAGGTCTACGATGACTCGGGCATTGTGATCATGTACCTGACGGTCTCACGCGGCAACAGCTCCGAGAACACCGATCATAGCTGGGCCGAGATCAATACGTACTCGGTTTATGACTACGCCGACATGGGCGTGGCGCGCTATCAGGTTATGGGCCTTTTGCAGGCGGGCGACGAAGACGGCCCGGTGGCCGGCGAGGTTGGCTATGGCGAGGAAGCGCCCAATGCTACCGTGCAGGTGCGCGGCCAGACGTCGAGCGGTTATACGCAGAAGAATTACAAGGTGGAGCTCAAAAAAGGAAAGGGGACCTGGCGCCAGCAGCGCGCGATTGCACTCAACAAACATATGGCCGAGGGTATGCGTTTTCGCAACAAGATGGCCTACGACCTTATCCGCGGGATTCCCCAGATGATGGGCCTGCGTACGCAGTTTGTGCATCTGTGGGTGTGCGACCAGACCGAAAAGTCCAACGACACCTTTGAGGACTACGGCCTGTTTACACAGGTAGAGCAGCTTAATAAGACGGCGCTTAAGGCACATGGCCTAGATAAGAATGGACACCTGTACAAGGTGAACAACTTTGAGTTCTATCGCTACGAGGACACCATTAAGCTCGCCGACGATCCCGACTACAACCAGGCCAACTTTGAGGGCATGCTCGAGATTAAGGGCGACTCGGACCATACCAAGCTCATCGAGATGCTCGATGCGCTCAACGACGAATCGCAAAAGATCGATGACGTGCTCGACACTTACTTTGATACCGAGAACCTGGTCTATTGGCTGGCGTTTCAGATCCTGACGGGCAACTGCGATACGCAGAACCGTAACTGCTATCTATACAGCCCGCTCAACTCAAATACCTGGTACTTTTTGGATTGGGATAACGACGGCATGCTGCGTAAGCTGGAGCTTTCTCTTACCGGGTTTTCGGACTACGCGAGCTGGGAGCGCGGCGTGAGCAACTACTGGGGCAACGTGCTGTTTAACCGCGCGTTGCGCAGCAAGTCGTTCCGCAGCGAACTCGACCGTGCCGTCAAGGACTTGCGCTCGTATTTGACCGAGGCGCGCCTGACCAAGATGATTAAGCATTATCGCGAGGTAACCGAATCGCTGGTCTTTGCTTCGCCCGATATCGACCATCTGCCTGTCACCAAGGATCAATACGAGCAGATTGCCGCAGCGATTCCTTCCGAGATCGAGGAGAACTACAAGGGCTATTGCGAGAACTATAAAAAGCCCATGCCGTTCTACATTGGCGTGCCGCAGATCGATAACGGCAAGCTGCGCATGAGCTGGGATGCCGCGTACGACTTTGAGGCGCGTGATATTCGCTATACCGTCGAGCTCGCGCGTGACTACGCCATAAGCGATGTACTTTTTAAGGCCGAGGACGTGCTTCTGCCCGAGGTGACCTGCGATGCGCCCGATTCCGGCCAGTATTTTGTGCGCGTGCGCGCCACCAACTCCGACGGCTATACACAAGATGCGTTTGACTGCTATGTGACCGACGACGGCAAACAGTACGGCATGAAGTGTTTTTACGTGCAGGACGGCGGTAAAGTCGTGGAGGACACGTATGAGGAGGGCTAGCGCGCTGCTTGAGCGCCTGGCGGCACCTCCTGCGCGTACCACGCAGGAGCGTTACCGCCACGAGCTCAAATATCTCATTAACGAGGGCGAGCACACGGCTCTTGCCTGTCGCATGGCGCCGGTGTTTAAGCTGGACAAGCATGCGCGAGCGGGCGGCTACACCATTCGC
Source organism: uncultured Collinsella sp. (assembly GCA_902494245.1). Lineage (GTDB taxonomy): Bacteria > Actinomycetota > Coriobacteriia > Coriobacteriales > Coriobacteriaceae > Collinsella. The sequence goes on along the minus strand of CABUSR010000037.1, from coordinate 6,794 downwards.
AGCCTGTACTTTGACGACTACTGCAACTCGGCCTACGAGGAAAAAGACGCCGGTATTCTCATGCGCAAAAAGTATCGTGTGCGCATCTATAACGGCAGCGACAAGGTAATTAAGCTCGAGCGCAAAAAGAAGTACGGCAGTTGGATCTATAAGGAGGACGCGCCACTTACGCGCGGCGAGTTTGAGCAGATTCTGGCCGGCGACTACGACTTTTTGCTGAGGAGCCCGCACCAACTCTGCCGCGAGTTCTACATCGAGTGCATCTGCAATATGATGCGCCCGCGGACCATCGTGGACTACGAGCGCGAGCCGTGGGTGATGGACGAGGGCACCGTGCGCATTACGTTTGACATGAACGTTCGTGCCGCGGTGGGAAGTTTCGATATCTTTGACGCGACCTTGCCCGCGCTGCCGGTCCTGGAACCCGGCAAGCTGGTGATGGAGGTCAAGTTTACGGAGTTTTGCCCGCAGCTGGTGCGCGATATGGTGCCGCCGGGCGCAGCCGAACTCACGGCGGTCTCCAAGTATTGCCTGTGTTACGAAAAGACCGCCTACCTGCGCGGATTTAACTACTGGGAATCGGATTTTGAGAACCGAGGGGATATTTAGACCATGAGCACCAGGGACTTTTTTAAGAACTCCGTCTTGGAGGCGTTTGGTCAGGTCGATCCTGCCAAGATCGGTCTGTCGCTGCTCGTGGCGCTCGCCATGGGCATCCTGATCTATTACGTGTACAAGCGCTTTTTTACCGGCGTGGTGTATTCGCGCAGCTTTGCCGTGACGCTTGTGGGCATGTGCGTGCTCACCTGCATGGTCACGCTCGCGATCTCGACGAACGTAGTCATCTCGCTCGGTATGGTCGGTGCTCTGTCTATCGTCCGCTATCGTACGGCGGTCAAGGACCCGCTCGACCTGCTGTATCTGTTTTGGGCCATTACCACGGGCATTACGGCAGGCGCCGGCATGTATGCGCTCGTGGGGCTCACGGCAGTGGTGATCGTGGTGATGATCGCCGGCTTTGCGAGCCACCAGGACAAGGCGCGCGTGTACATGATGGTCATTCACTACACGGGCCAGACCACCGGCGACGATATCGTGCGTGCATTTGGGCGCACCAAGTTCACCGTCAAGTCCAAGACCATGCGCGGCGATAAGGTCGAGATGGCCGTCGAGGTGTTCTCTGACGGTGTGGATATGCCCTATGCCGACGCCATCCGCGCGCTCGATGGCGTGGAGGACCTGACGCTCATCCAGTACAACGGCGAATACCACGGGTAATTTTGTTCCGGCGTTCTGCCGAACGCCGGACCGCTCGACGCTGCGCGGACGTCTGCCGGGCGATCTGCCGCTCAAACCGTCGCTCGCGTACATAAAGTACGCTTCGCTCCTCTTTCGCGGCACCTCGCCACGGCAGCTGCTCGCTCGCTGACGTATGCTCCACCTGGGTGGGCCGATTTGGTTCGCAGGCCGTCTTCACGGGTATCATGGTGAAAGCGATTTCAACGACAGGGGTGCTCGTGGTAAAGATGAAAGATGTGGCCGAGCTGGCCGGCGTTTCGAGCGCCGCCGTCTCGCGCTACCTCAACGGTGGCTACATATCGACCGACAAGGCCGAGCGCATTAAGAAGGCGATTGAGCTGACTGGATACGTGCGGTCCAGCCAGGCTCGCGCGCTGCGCACCGGTTCCACCAAGCTCATTGGCGTCATCGTGCCCAAGATCAACTCGGAGTCTGTGAGCCGCATTACCGCCGGCATTGGCCAGGTGCTCGGTCGCCGTGGCTACCAGATGCTGCTTGCCAACACCGACAACGCGGCCGATCGTGAGCTCGAATACCTCGATCTATTCCAAAACCACCCGGTCGATGGCATTGTGCTGGTGGCAACTATGATTACCGACGAGCATCGTCAGGCGATTGAGTCGTGTCGCGTGCCCATCGTGCTGATCGGCCAGAATGTTGAGGGCGCGGCGTGCGTCTATCACGACGATTACGAGGCTGCCTTTGAGCTGGGCCATGCGATTGCGGGCCGCGTGGACGGCAAGATCGCCTACATTGGAGTTACCGAGGAGGACCGCGCGGCCGGTTATGACCGCCGTCGCGGTTTTGAGGCCGGTCTGCGCGCCGCGGGCAACCCGCTCGATGCCGCCTTGATTCGCCTGGGCTCGTTTACGCTTGACTCGGGCTATGGTGCGGCGCGTGAGCTGCTTTCCGTCGCTCCCGATGTTTCGTTTATCGCCTGCGCGACCGACACCATGGCGGCGGGCGCGCTACGTGCTATCGATGAGGTTCGCGGCATGGGCGAGGGCATACACCGCGTGAGCGGTTTTGGCGATAACGCGTTTTTGCGCGCGCTGACGGGCGGTATTCCCACCGTGCATTATGGGTATCTGACCAGTGGCGTCGAGGCGACCAATATGTTGCTCAACACGCTCGATGGCGTTGAGGGGGAGAGCGGTCTCAAGACGCTCAAACTCGGCCATCAGCTTATGAATGTCTAGGTTTTGGGCACGTCTGTCTGCCTCTGAGTCGCCTGTTTTTGCCTTAAAACTACCTTTCGCCGGCCTTTTCCTACCGTTCACCGTTATATGAAAACGATTGCAGACATATGAAACTGAAAACGATTACAGTGTAAGTGTCAAAGATGGCCGGGTGCACATGCGCCCGTTGGAGGAAAGGGAAGTCATGGACTACCGCAAATCAGCCCAAGAGGTGCTCGACAACATCGGTGGCGCCGACAACGTCGTCTCTGCCGCGCATTGCGCCACGCGTTTGCGCCTGGTGATTGCCGATAACGCCAAGGTTGACAAGGAGGCTCTCGAGAATATCGACGGCGCTAAGGGCGTCTTTGAGGCCCAGGGCCAGCTCCAGATTATTTTTGGCACCGGCACCGTCAACAAGGTCTACGAGGAGTTCATCGCGCTCAGCGGCGTCGAGGCTGCCACCAAGGCCGAGGTCAAGGAGGCCGCGGCGCAGCAGCAGAACATCTTTATGCGTGCCATTAAGGTGCTCGGCGATGTCTTTGTTCCCATCATCCCCGCCATCGTGGCTTCGGGCCTGCTGCTGGGCATTATGAGCGCCCTCAACTTTATGGCCTCTAACGGCTTTATCGCGCTCGACACCAATATCTTTATCTACAAGATCGCCGACCTGGTCTCGGGAACGTCCTTTGGCATTCTGCAGATTCTGATCGGCTACTCCGCGGCTAAGGCCTTTGGCGCCAACCCGTACCTGGGCGCCGTCGTCGGCGGTGCGTTCATCAACTCCTCGCTGCAGAGCGCTTACACGGTTGCCTCCGAGGGCGTGCAGACCATGGTCACCGTCATTCCCGGCGTGTACAGCTTTGAGTGGGTCGGCTATCAGGGCCATGTGATCCCCATCGTCATCGCCTGCGCCATTCTGGCCTTCCTCGAGAAGCGTCTGCACAAGATCGTTCCCGAGATGTTCGACCTCTTTGTGACCCCGCTCGTCTCGGTGTTCGTGACCGTGCTCGTGACGCTCGTTGCCGTCGGCCCCATCTTTGTCTGGGCCGAGAACGCCATCCTCGGTCTGATCCAGGCCCTGCTGACCCTGCCCTTCGGCATCGGTTCCTTTATCGTCGGCCTGTTCTATGCCCCCACGGTCGTTACCGGTATCCACCAGATGTACACCGCCATCGATCTGGGCCAGCTCGCCCAGTACGGCGTGACCTACTGGCTGCCCATCGCCAGCGCCGCCAACATCGCCCAGGGTGGTGCCGCGCTTGCCGTTGCCTTTAAGACCCGCGATGCCAAGATCAAGGGCCTGGCGCTTCCTTCGGCCCTGTCCGCCTTCATGGGCATTACCGAGCCTGCCATCTTCGGTGTGAACCTGCGCTTCTTTAAGCCCTTCATCGCCGGCTGCATCGGCGGCGGTTGCGGTGCCCTGGTCTGCGCGCTCACCTCGCTTGCTGCTTCCGGCACCGGCGTTACCGGCATCTTCGGTATCCTGCTGTGCCTGGCCCAGCCCGTGCAGTACGCGATCATGTTTGCGGTCGCCGCGTTGGTTTCCTTTGCCGTCTCGTTTGTCCTGTACAAGGACGAGCCCAAGGCTTCCGAGCAGGCCTAAGAGCTTTTGATTGAGGGGTGCCCGCGGGTTGTATGCTCGCGGGCGTTTTCCGTATCTGGCGCCGATCTCTGGCGCCTTGTTACTTTCGATCCGTTAGGACTTTGATATGTCTAATGCACTTGGCCGCGACCTTGCAAAGCTGGTTGCCGCTGTTGACGCCGCCGCCTCTGAGTGCGGTCATGGCGCATATGGCCAGCGTTTCCATATTATGCCGCCGGCGGGCTGGCTCAACGACCCCAACGGTCTTTGTCAGGCGGGCGGCGTGTTCCATGCCTATTTTCAGTATGCGCCGTTTGATGTCGAGGGTGGCGTTAAGGCCTGGGGCCATGCGACGAGCCGCGACCTTATGACGTGGGACTACGTTGGCGCCCCGCTGCTGCCCGACGAGCCGTTCGATTGTCACGGCGTGTATTCGGGCTCCGCGCTTGCCGAGGACGGCCGCATTCGCGTACTGTACACAGGCAACGTTAAGCTTTCCGATGCAGACGGCACGTACGATTACGTCAATACCGGCCGCCGCGCCGATACCGTCTATGTGGAGAGCGTTGATGGCCTTGCCGGTCGGGAGTTCAGCCAAAAGCGCGTGGTGCTGGCGTCCGAGGATTATCCCGAGGATTTGACTTGCCACGTTCGTGACCCCAAGGTGTGGCGCGACGCGGACGGGCGTTATCACATGGTGCTGGGCGCGCGTCGTCGCGTGGATGGTCCGCATGTCGAGAGCCGTTTTTGTGCGATGCACGGCGAGGGTGCCGGGCGCGATGTGGGCGAGATCCTAGTGTATGGCTCGGCCGATATGCTGAACTGGGAGCTCGAGAGCCGTGTGTCTACGCCCGAGCGTTTTGGCTTTATGTGGGAGTGCCCCGGCTATATCGAGCTTGATGCGAATGGCGATACCGCTGCATTTTTGTCGTTCTCGCCCCAGGGTCTTGAGGGCGGTCGTTGGGACCGCGGCAATGTGTATGCCGCTGGCTACATGCCTGTATCGGGCGACATTACGGGTGGCAAGGACGCTTATGAGCTGGGCGAGTTCCGCCTGTGGGACGCCGGTTTTGACTTCTATGCTCCGCAGGAGTTCACGGCCGAGGACGGTCGCCACATCCTGATCGGCTGGATGGGCATGCCCGATGAGCCGACCTATGGCAACGACCCCACTGTGGTGTGCGGCTGGCAGCACTGCATGACGGTGCCGCGTGAGCTTACAGCCGGTGACGGCGGCGTGGTGCTGCAGCAGCCGACGCGCGAGATCGAGCGCCATTATGCCTCGGTGCGTGTGGGGGAGGGCTCGTTGGAGGTTGCCGGCGATACCTGCTTTGACGTTGTTGTCGACGGTGTCGACGGCGCGTTTACTACAACCGTTGATGGCGAGCTAAGGCTGTCGTTTATGCCTGCCGAGGGCGAGCTGCCCGCGCGCTTTGAGATGCGATTTACCGATGAGGGTCGCGCTTCTGCTGGCTGTGGTCGCACCGTGCGCTGGGAGCCCGTCGACGAGGTTCGTAACGTGCGCATCGTTGGCGATGTCTCGTCGGTCGAGGTGTTTGTGAACGATGGCGCGCTCGTGTTTTCGACGCGCATCTATCCCGAGACCTATGGCGTGTCCGTTGACGCTCCGGGTGCGAGCGTGAACTATCATACGCTCAACATCTAGGCGATTCGTCGCCTATCGGCGCTATACTGCAGCCGTTGCCCACGATGCGGGGAACACCCGCTTCGTGGGTTTTTGTTTTGAAGGGACGGTGCCTTGTGGATGTACAGCAGCTAGAAGAGGCCTGGGCTGTAAGGTCCGGCGCGCGTGAGGCGCGTCTTGTTGTGGCCCCGCATGTGCCGGCGGCGCTGTCGCAGCTGGGTATTGTGCGTCCCGGTGACCGCCTGGTCGCGTTTGCCGATGACTTTGCCGATGCGTTTGCGCGCAGCTTTGATGGCTGTGATGTTGTGCTCGTGGACCCGCCGTCGGTTGCGGCGTTTACTGCCGCGTCCGAGGATTTTGATGCTTCGTTTGATGCCGAGGGGCCGCACCTGTGGTGGTTTGTGAACTCTATCGGCGGGTTTGGTCTGCGCGTTCCCGATCTTCGTGCGTTAGGCCGCGCAGCGCGTGAGGCTCATGCGCTGCTCGTGGTGGATAACACCGTGGCTGGTGTCTTTGGGTGCGATCTGTTGCGCTTGGGTGCCGTGCTGTCACTTGAGGCGCTCGACCGTGTGTGCGCTGGTAAGGCTCCGCGCAAGTTGGTCGCCGCTTCGGTGGCGCGCTCGCAGCTCAAGCGCCATCGTGTGGATGCTGCTGCCGAGTGCGCGCACGTATTGTTTGCAGGCTGCGGTGCTTTGGCACTCGACCTTTCTACCGAGGAGACCGACGTGCTGGAGCGTGGGCTTTCCTCGCTTAACGCCCGCATGCAGGCGCATTTCGACCGCGCCCGTGCGCTGGCCGAGTATCTGGCCGCCAACGAGATGGTGCGCAACGTGCGCTATCCCGGACTGAGCTCGCATCCCGATCATGCGGTTGCAACGGGAATCCTCGAGCACGGCTTTGGTCCGGCAGTTGAATTTGACCTTATCGAGCGTAGCGCGGGCGAGCTGTTCGACGCTTTGCCGGGGGAGTTTCGCACATCGCCTGCCGGCGGCGCAACGACGCGTCTTTCGGCCCCACGCGGCAGGCAGGGGAGCACCATCCGCCTCTTTGCCGGCACCGACAACCCACTGGTTGTAGCGTCAACCCT
>CABUSR010000036.1 GCA_902494245.1 uncultured Collinsella sp. | reverse complement strand
CTACAACAGCGCGGTTAACAGCCGCGTGCTCTACCATTGAGCTACCGAGGAATAGGTGCGTGCTCTCAAGCAACGAAGTTTATTATACGGACGAATCAGCTTAGGGCAAGAACTTTTTTGAGAATTTTTCCGACCTAGTAGTTTAAGAACGTCCCCAACGACTACATGAAAGCGCCCTCAAGTGGATGTGCTTGAGGGCGCTTCTTACTTGACTAGCTTTCGATATAGTCTTTGAGCTTGCTAGAGCGGCTCGGGTGACGGAGCTTGGCCAGGGTCTTGGACTCGATCTGGCGAATGCGCTCGCGCGTGACGCCAAACTCGCGACCGACCTCCTCGAGCGTGCGGGGATGTCCGTCAACAAGGCCAAAGCGCAGCTCGATAACCTTGCGCTCGCGATCGGCAAGCGAATCGAGCACCTGGGTGAGCTGCTCCTGCAGCATGGAGAAGCTGGCCGCATCGGGCGGAACGATAGCCTGGGAGTCCTCGATGAAGTCGCCCAGCTGGGAATCCTCTTCCTCGCCAATAGGAGTTTCGAGCGACACGGGCTCCTGCGAGATCTTCTGGATCTCGCGGACACGGTCGGCGCTCATGTCCATCTCGGCACCGATCTCCTCGGGGGTCGGGTCGCGGCCCAGATCCTGAAGGAGCTGGCGCTGCACGCGGACGAGCTTGTTGATGGTCTCGACCATGTGCACGGGAATACGGATGGTACGGGCCTGGTCGGCGATAGCGCGCGTAATGGCCTGACGGATCCACCACGTGGCGTACGTGGAGAACTTGAAGCCCTTCTGGTAGTCGAACTTCTCGACGGCGCGAATCAGACCGAGGTTGCCCTCCTGGATCAGGTCCAGGAACAGCATGCCGCGACCGACGTAGCGCTTGGCGATGGAGACGACCAGACGCAGGTTGGCGCTAATGAGCGCCTGCTTGGCCTCAAGACCGACATTCTCGATACGGGTCAGACGACGCATCTCGGAACGCGTGAGCTCAAGCTCACCCGCCTCGGCGGCCTCGAGCTTCTCGGTAGCCTCGAGACCCGCCTCGATCTGCATAGCCAGATCGACCTCTTCGGAGGCGGTCAGCAGGTCGACCTTGCCGATCTCTTTGAGGTACATGCGGACGGGGTCGCCGGTCAGCATTACCGTGGAGGCATCGATACCGCGCACGCGCGAGCGCGAACGGGACGTGCGCACGGTGCGCTTCTTCTTGTTCTTAGAAGAACCCATCTCGGCGTCGGCCTGACGGGCCATCTTAAGCTCGTGATCGTCGAGCGAGCCGGAATCGTGCTCGTCGTCATCGAAATCGTCGGTATTGCTATCGTTATCGTCATCGTCGACGTCCATGGGGGCGTCGTCGTTTCCGCTCGCGGAGATAATCTGGATGCCGCTGTTGCGCAGCGCGGAATACACCGCGTTGAGCTGCTCGTCAGATACATCGATATCCTTCAGGGCGACCTGAATCTCGTCCTCGGTTACCGAAGTCCTGTTTGAGCCGTTGCCCATGAGCTTTGCAACGTAGGATTCCAGCCCAGTACCCGTGCTCTCACTCTTATTTGGCACAGATTCTCCCTTCATAGTCCACAGGACTCATTACTTTAGCACACACATTGACGTCTATACCCAAAATTCAGACTGGATATAGGCGCGAATACGCTGGTTGACCACAACATCTAGGCTTGGTCGGCGCCCGCTGTCTCCAAACCGATCAAACGGAACGGGTCTGCCACGCCGCCGATCGACTTTTGGAGCTCGCGCTGGCGCTGAGAATCTTGCATCGCTTGCATCGTCAGCACACGGCGCGCCTCGTCGTCGAGAGACCGGTCCTGACGTAGCTTGGCCTGTGCGGCGCGCATGCGGCGCTTGATGGTGTAGAGCTCGAGGGTGTCGAGCATAAACACGATGTTCGTCTCGGTGGGGTGCTTACTCGTCGACGAGATGCGCCCGGCGCTAACAAGGGAGGCCGCCTCGGGGCACACCGCGCGCGCCGCATCCATGCACGCCGTGGGATCGGTGCCCGGCGGCGTCGCGAGCACGGCCCACGCGATGGACTCGTGACGCGGATCCACCCACTCGATCGAGCAGATGCGGTCGGCATACGTGCGGAACAGGTCGGGGTAACTCGTGAGCATCGTCAACAGCTCGCGCTCCCCCGCCAAAGACTTTCGCTCCAGGTCGGTCAGCACGATCGGCATCGTCGGAGCCGCAGACGCGCCCGCTGCATCGGCAACCGGCGCTGCGCCATCCATACCAACCGGCACATCAATCGGCGGCATATCGTCGACGACCTCGACCGGCGCGGCGCCATAGGCCTCGAGTGGCACATAGTCGTACGGCTCTTCCTCAACCGGTGTGGACACCGCCGGTGTCGCCCCCGACGCCCAGGCGCCGCGAGACGCCTCCCGCGAACCAGACGCCCGACCGCCTGCGCTGCCTGCGCGCTCGGCCTGCGCCCGCTGGCGCTCGTAGTTCTGCTCGCGACGACGCTCAGCGTCCTCGCGCTTGGCAACATCGCGAAACACGCGGCCCGAGCTCGCGCGCACGGTCTCAAGGTCCAAGCCCAACAGATCGGCAATCTGAATAAAGTACGTGTCGATCATGTAGCTGTCGCGCAGCGGAAAGATAAGCGTCAGAGCATCTTCCAGCGCCTTGGCGCGACCGCCCGGCGTGGTAATATCACTCGACTCCTGCAGCGAACGGTACACGAAGTCCATGAGCGGCTCGGCGGCGTCAATGCGCTTCTGCAGCTCCTCTCCGCCGTGCGCCGTGATGAACTCCATGGGATCGTTGCCGTCGGGCAGTACCACGCAGCGAAGGTCCATCGAATCCTGCTCGATAAACTGAATCGCACGTCGGGCAGCCTTCTGGCCCGCGGCATCACCGTCAAACATATAGACGATGCGCTTGGCAAAACGGGTGAGCGTCTTAACATGATGCTCCGTCAGCGCCGTGCCCAGCGTGGCGACGACGTTTTTGATCCCCGCCTCCCAGCAGGCGATGCAGTCGGTATAGCCCTCAACCACGATAGCGGTATCTTGTGCGACGATAAACTCCTTGGCCCAGTTAAAGCCATAGAGGTTTCGTTTTTTATGGAACACGCTCGTCTCGGCGGTGTTGAGGTACTTAGGCTGGCCGTCGCCCATGATACGCCCGCCAAAGGCGATGTTATGACCCTGCTCGTCAAAGATGGGAAACATCACACGGTCGTAAAAACGGTCGGCAAGCTGCCCGCGCCCACGACTCACGGCCACGTTGGCGTCGATCATCTCCTGCGGGGTAAAGCCCGCCTGCGACAGATGCGACACTAGCGCGTTGCGACCCGGCGCAAAGCCCAAGCAGTAGCGGCGGCAGACATCGCCGCCCATACCGCGGCTGGCAAAGTACTCACGCGGACGGCTGTCCTTACCGCGCATAAGCATGGTGTGGTAGAACTGGGCGGTCTCGGCGCACAGGTCATAGATGCGGGCGCGCTTGGTGCCGCGCTCGCGATAGGCACCGGTATCGTGCAGCTCAATGCCGGCACGGTCGGCTAGGTAGCGAATCGACTCGGGAAAGCTTAGGTTCTCGCGCTTCATGATGTAGGTGAAGACGTCGCCGCCCTCGCCACAGCCAAAGCAATGCCACACCTGCGTGGCGGGGATAATGTGAAACGACGGGGTCTTTTCGCCATGGAAGGGGCAACAACCCCAAAACTCATGGCCGCGAGGCTTGAGCTCAACCGTTTCCTGCACGATGGCAACCAGATCGGACGCAGCGCGCACCTGGTCTTTTTCCTCATCGCTAATCACGGATGCTCACCCCCTGCTCACCAAAATGATGACGGATATCGTCAATGTTACCCTCGACGGTCGCGATAAGCTCGTCCAGCGAATCGAACACGCGCGAAGGGCGCAGCCAGCGCGTAAACGCCAGCGAAACCGAGGCGCCGTACAGGTCGCCCGCATACCCGATCAAGTTGGCCTCGAGATGCGCCGAGGCGGCGTCGTCGGCATACGTCGGCGGCAGGCCCACATTGACGGCTGCGGGCCAGACGGTATCGTCGACAAGCACCAGGCCCTCGTAGACGCCATCGGCAGGAACCTGGATGCCCTCGGGCACCTGGATGTTTGCCGTGGGAAAACCCATGCCGGAACCCTGGTGACGACCGCCGGCAACAATACCTCGCAACATATACGGGCGGCCGAGCAGCTCGACGGCAAGCTCAACATGACCCTGGCGGAGCTCCTGGCGAATACGGGTAGCACAGATTGTCTGCCCATCGACGCACAGCAGCTCGTGGCCATAGACGTCAACTCCGTGCTCGGAACCCCATGTCTGCATCTCGGCAACGCCCGAGGCGCCGCCGCGACCCAGCCTAAAGTCAATGCCCACGCGAATCGAGCGGATATCAACCACGCGCGACAGTAGCTCAAGAAAACCCACGTGGTCGAGAGCCGCCACCGCAGGCGTAAAGGGAACGGCCACGACCGCATCGACCCCGGTGAGAGCCAGGGCATGCAGACGGTCGGCCGTCGTCATCAATTTTTGAGCGGGCGAAGAGCTCACCACCACGTCCGGGTCGGGATCAAAGGTGACCACAACCGCCTTGCAGCCGTGAGCATGCGCATCGCGAACGACCGCGTCGATCAGTTCGTGATGCCCCCGATGCACGCCGTCGAATACGCCGATGGCGATCGACGCGGCGCCCAGGCTCACGCAATCATCAAATGCATCGGCGGAGACGATGCGGGCCTCATCCGACTCGCCCGCGAAAAAGATACGCGCGAGCTCGTGGGAGGCCAGCATCATCGAACACCGCCGATCGCCTGCGGAAAGACGTGCTCCATAACAAAGCGACCGCCCTCGATACGGGCGAGCGCCTTGAGCCCGCCATCGAGCACCAGCGCAAACGGCGCCTTCGACGCATCGAAGCCCACAAGCGCGCGCTCAATAGGAATACGACGTCCGCACAGCAGATCGTCGGCAAGATCACCCGGCAAGTCGACGCGCGTGGCGCCTAGTGCCGCAATGGGATCCAGGGCAAAGCCGGCAGCGGACTCGGCAGAAAGCTCCTCGACCGCATGGCAAGCACCGATGGAAACGATGCCGGAAGCCGTTCGGCGCAGCGCGGAAATATGTGCCGCGTTATCGCAGGCACGACCCAAGTCGCGGGCGAGCGCACGGATATAGGTGCCCTTGCTCACCGAAAACGCCACGGTCCATACGCACGCATCGGCCTCGCCGCTCACGGCAATCAGATCGGCGGAGTACACCTCGATCGGACGCGGGGGCAACTCAACGGCATTGCCCTCGCGCGCAGACTTATAGGCGCGCACGCCGTTGACCGAAATGGCCGAAAACGCCGGCGGCACCTGCATCTGCGGGCCCAGAATGGAGGACAGGCGTTCGCGGGCATAGGCCGGATCGCGCAGGTCGGCGGCAACAGGCACTGTGCGGACGGCCTCGCCTTCCGCATCATCGGTATTGGTCTCGACGCCAAACGAGATGTCGGCGACGTAGCTTTTGGTATCGAGCGTGAGCATGCCCAACAGACGCGTGGCCTGGCCCACACCCACCACCATGACACCCGATGCCATGGGGTCGAGCGTTCCGGCATGACCGACACGCCGCTCATGGAGGGCGCGTCGGCATTGCGAAACCACGTCGTGGGACGTGCAGCCCACCGGCTTATCGACGGCGAGCAGCATATTAAGTTGAGAAGGTGTACGACGAGCCATGTACCATCCAAAAAGTTAGAGCTCGACGGTCACCGAAGCGGGATCCTCCCCTACCAGCTCGGCCAGCATGGGAAGTGCCGCGGTGAGCGTCTCGGAAATCGTTCCGGCGTTGGTAAAGCCGGCGGCAGCGTGGTGCCCACCTCCGCCAAAGTTGGCCGCAATCTCGGAAACATCAAGTTCGCCCTTGGAGCGCAGGTTGCCGCGCACCTTGGTATCGCCCTCGATGCCCTTAAGGAACAGGCAGACCTCGACGCCCATCACCGAGCGCACCACATCGACCAGACCGTCGCACTCATCAGAGGTGACGCCGCATTCCTTAAGGTCACTTTCGTACGCATAGCTATACGCCACGCGCCCGTGCGCGACCGTCTTGATGCGACCCATGACGATGGACTTGAGGTGCAAGAACTCGACACGCATGCTCTGGTAGACCTCGAGCGCGACGCGCGCCGGATCGGCACCGTGCGCCACCAGACGCGAGGCGGCATGAAACGCGGCGGCATCGGCGTTCTGATACTGAAAACGACCGGTGTCGGTGACCAGGCCGCACAGCAGGCAGGTGGCGATGCTATCGCTTGCGGTAATGCCGCAATCGGCCAAAAATCGGTCGATGATCATGGCGCAGGCAGCGGCATTGACGCACCTAAGGCTGACCTCGGCAAACTCCTCGCGCGCCGGGTGATGGTCAAAGCACGCCACGTGGGCCGAACGGCGCAGCACCTCGGCGGAATTATTAAGGCGCTCGACGACCGGCACGTCTACCGAAATGAACAGGTCCGGGTTGCCGGTGTAGGCAGATGCCGGCACCAGCAGATCGGCGCCCTCCATAAAACGGTAGATGCGCGGAACGGGATCGTCGTCTGCCAGCAGCAGGGCGATGTCCTTGCCGGGGAACACCTTCATAAGCGATAAGCCCAGACCCAACACGGAGCCCAGGGCATCGCCGTCGGGAGAGGTGTGACCCGAGATCGCAATGGAGGACGCACCCTCGATAAGCTCGAGGATGCGCCGCTTAATATCTGCAGACTCGCACGAGGCGAGGTCGGCGGAATTAGTCATCTAAAGCTGCCTCCTGGGCGGCATCCGCTATGGGGTAGCCGTCCTCGTCCTTTTCGATCGCAAGCGTGGCCGGAACGTTTTCCAGCGCACGCGTGATGCGCTCGGCCTCATCCGTCGAGCGATCGATGCGAAAATCGAGCTCGGGCGTGACGCGCCAATCGAGCGAGCGAGCCAACAGACTGCGAATACGGCCCTTGGCGCTGGCGAGCGCCTCCATGACCTCATCGTAGCGGCTCGCATCGCACGACACGTACACGCGCGCGAACGAACGGTCCACCGCGACCTCGACCGCGGTCAGGGTGACCAGGTCGAGACGCGGATCGGAAACCTCAAAGAGCAGGATATAACCGAGCTTCTCGCGGAGCTGCTCGCCCAAACGGCGGGTTGCCTGCGTTTGCTTCATAGCGCTACCCCCTACTCGGTACGGGCAACCTGGTCGATGCGGTAACCCTCGATCTGGTCGCCGGGCTTGATGTCCTGGAAGTTCTCCAGGCCAATGCCGCCCTCGGAACCGCTCTTGAGGCTCTTGGCCTCGTCCTTGTAGTGGCGCATCGAGGCGATCTTGCCGTTGAAGACCACAATGCCGTCACGCACCAGGCGCACGGAATCGGTCGCGGCGATCTCGCCCTCCTCGACGCGGACACCGGCGGCAATACCGACTTTGGGCACCTTGAAGGTGTCCAGGACGGTCGCGGTACCCGTGGAGACCTCGACCTCGGTGGGCTTGAGCATGCCGATGCGGGCGGCGTCGAGCTCCTCGAGGCACTTGTAGATAACGTCGTAGCAACGGATCTCGACGCCCTCACGCTCGGCGGCGGAGCGGGCCTTGCCGTCGGGACGCACGCCAAAGCCGATGATGATGGCGTTGGAGGCGTCGGCCAGGACGACGTCGGTCTCGTTGATGGCACCGACGGCGGAGTGGATCGTGTTGATGCGGACCTCGGACTGATCCATCTTGTCGAGCGAGTCCTGAAGGGCCTCGATGGAACCCTGGACGTCGGCCTTGATGATCAGGTTGAGCTCCTTGACCTCGGCGTCGGCGATCGTCTCGAAGAGGTTCTCGAGCGTGACGTGCTTCACGCGGCTCTGCTCCTCGATACGGGCCTTGAGCGAGCGCTCATCGGCCAGAGCGCGAGCCTCGCGCTCGTCCTCGAACACACGGAACTCGTCGCCGGCGTTGGGCACGGACTGCAGGCCCAAGATCTCGACGGCGTCGGAGGGGCCGGCCTCGGTGACGGCGTTGCCCTTAGGATCGAGCATGGCGCGGACGCGGCCGTAGGTAAGGCCGGCGACCAGCGTATCGCCCACGTGCAGGGTACCGCGGGTCACCAGCACGGTAGCGACCGAGCCGCGGCCCTTGTCGAGCTTGGCCTCGAGGACGTTGCCGGAGGCAAAGGTGTCGGGGTTGGCCTTGAGCTCGAGCACGTCGGCCTGGAGCAGCACGGTCTCGAGCAGGTCGTCGATACCGATCTTCTGCTTGGCCGAGATGTTGACGAACATGTTCTGTCCGCCCCACTCCTCGGGGATGATGCCGTACTCGGTGAGCTCCTGGCGCACGCGGTCGGGGTTGGCGCCCGGCTTATCGATCTTGTTGACGGCGACGACGATGGGTACGCCGGCGGCCTTGGCGTGGTTGATCGACTCAATGGTCTGAGGCATGACGCCGTCGTCGGCGGCGACGATCAGGATGACGATGTCGGTCACCTTCGCGCCGCGGGCACGCATGGCCGTAAAGGTCGCGTGACCAGGGGTATCGATGAAGGTGATCTTGCGGTCGTTGATCATGACCTGCGAAGCACCGATGGCCTGGGTAATGCCGCCCGCCTCGCCGGCAGCGACACCGGTGTGACGGATAGCGTCGAGCAGGCTCGTCTTGCCGTGGTCGACGTGACCCATGACGGTGACAACCGGGGCGCGGGGCTTAAGGTCGGCGGGATCGTCGTAGAACGAGAAGGTGTTCTCCTCCTCGGGGGTGATGATCTTGATCTGACGGCCCAGGTCGTCGGCAACGAGCTCGACGAGGTCGTCGGACATGGACTGCGTCATCGTGAGCGGCGTACCCAGCAGGAACAGGCGCTTGATGATGTCGTTGGCCGGAACGTCGAGCGCCTCGGCAAGCTCCTGGACGGTAACGCCCTGGGAGACCTTGATAGCGTCGAGTTCCTCGGGGTTCACGCCCTGGGCCAGCGCCTCCTCAATCTTGCGCTCCTCCTGAGCCTTAGCAGCCTCGCGCTCGCGCTTCTCCTTGCGCTTCTTGCGGCGACCGGTGGACTCACGAGAGGCCTCCTCGACGGCGGCGCGGGCCTCCTCGAGCACCTTCTCGCGGCTGTACTCCTCGGCCTCGCGAGCCATGCGGCTGTAGTGGTCCTCATCGTTGCCGTGACCGCCCTTGCGCTTCTTTCCCTTGCCCTGCTTGTCGGGGTTGGGGAAGTCCATGCCGGCAGCGACGTTGTTGCTGGCGTTGGTGCGATGGCTGTGCGGACGGCTCTCGGAGGCGTTGCGATCGGAGTTGTTGTCGGAGGCGTTGCGATCGTTACGACGGCCACCGCGACGGTCGTTGTTGCCGCCACGACGGTTGCCGCGCTCGGAGGCGCGCTCGGCCTTGGCCTTCTCCTCGGCGTCCTTCTTCTCCTTGAGCACGGTCTCCTGTGCGGCGATCTGGTCGAGCAACGAGCGGAAGCGCGAACCGGAGTCGGAAGCGGGGACGGCGCGGCGCTGGGCCTCGCGGGCAGCCTCCTCCTTCTCGCGGGCAAGGCGCTCCTGCTCAGCCTTCTTCTTGGCCTCGGCCTCGGCACGGGCGGCCTCCTCGGCAGCCTGGGCGGCGGCGAACTGGCGGCGCTCCTCCTCGCGTGCCTTCTCGGCGGCGATGCGCTCACGCTCGGCCTCGGCAGCGCGCGCTGCCTCCTCGGCGGCGGCTGCCTCCTCCTCGGCCTGCTTGGCGGCCTCGACTTCCTTGGCGCGGGCCTCGATCACCGAGGCGAGCTGCTTGCGGACCATGGCGACGTAAGCGTCCTCCAGGGCGGAGGAAGCGGACTTAGCGGGAATCTTCATTTCGGCGAGGTGACCCATCAGTTCCTTGGAGGTCATGCCGAACTCTTTGGCCAGGGTGGACACACGGACTTTTGCCATATGACTTCACCTACCCTTTCTGGCACCTTGGGTGCCTAGAGACTGAACGAGCGTGGGAAATGCGCCGGGACCCGCCCGACGCGACCGCGCGCTAGATCAGGTCCTCCGCATCATCGAAGGCATCGGTGTCGTGGACACCGCAGAAACGGGAGCCGGGGCGAGCCTGGTTGCGGCACTGGACGCCATCCTCGGACACGTACTCGCAGCGACGGACATCATCGTCCTCCTCGTCACCGATCAGGTCGGCGGCGGGCTCCTCGTGAACGGGGACGTTCTTGAGGATGTCGGCGGCAAGGGTCTCGGACTTAATGTCGATGTGCCAGCCGGTCAGGCGAGCGGCGAGGCGGGCGTTCTGGCCCTCCTTGCCGATGGCGAGCGAAAGCTGGTCGTCAGGCACGATGACGCCGGCGTAGGCCTTCTCCTCGTCGATGAGGACGCGGGTGACCTTGGCAGGCGACAGGGCGTTGGCGACGTAGACGGCCGGATCGGCATCCCACAGAATGACGTCGACGCGCTCGCCGCGGAGCTCGCCCACGACGGCGCGGACGCGGCTGCCCTTGGGGCCGACGCAGGCGCCCACGGGATCCAGGCGGTCGTCGAGCGAGTGGACAGCGACCTTGGAGCGCTGGCCGGGCTCGCGGGCGATCGACTTGATCTGGACGGTGCCCTCATAGATCTCGGGCACCTCCTGCTCAAACAGACGACGCATGAGCTCGGGGTGGGTACGGGAGATGACAATCGGCGGACGGCTGTGCTCGCCGCGAACCGGCTGCAGGTTGGAGTTGGGATCGCGCACGTCGATAATCACGGCCTTGATGTGCTGGTTGTGCAGGTAGCGCTCGCCCATCGGACGCTCGTTGCGCTCGTTCTCGTAACGGCGCTGGTCAAAGTGCGGCAACTCGGCTTCGACGCCATCGCGGATCTTGACAATCGTAAAGTCGGGCGTGGACTGCAGCACGGTACCGCTGATGAGGTCACCGATTCGGCCGGAAAACTCCTCATAGATCTGCTCACGAGCGGAGTTGCGCACGATGGCGTTGATCTCGGCCTTGGCGTGCTGGGCGGCGATGCGGCTCGTGTTCTTGGGGGTGACGTCGATCTCCTCGAACTCGGTGAAGTTGCCCTCCTCGTCCATGGAATCGTCGATCGGCTCCAGGCGGTAGACGTAAATCTTGCCGGTGGTGCGGTCGATGGTCACCTTGGCGCCCCAATCAAGATGCAGGATCTCAGCGTAGCTCTTGGCGAGCGACTGCTCCAGGCGGTCGATCAGGTAGAGCTGGTCGATGTGCCTCTCCTGGCAAAGCTCCATCAGGGCGGACATCATGTCGGATGCTGCCATGTTAGTTTCCTTCCTTCGCGGGCTTGAAGTCATAGGTGGGCTTCAACTTGCACTTTTTAACATCACAGAAATCGAGGGTGACGGACTCGCCGTCCTCGAGCTCGAGGGTCACATTCGTCTCGGTCGCGGCGGCAATCTTGCCGGAGTACTTGCGACGGCCCTCGGTGGCGGTGGAGGTGAGCTCACAGTCCTCGCCCACAAAGCGGGCAAAATCGCGCGGGCGGCGCAGCGGGCGCGCCATACCCGGGCTCGACACCTCGAGCGTGTAGCTCGAAGAAATGGGGTCGAGCTCCTCGATCACGTCGCCGACCCACTTGGTATTGGCCGTGACGTCGTTGAGCGACAGGCTCTGACCCTCGGCACCCTCGATACGCACACGCACGCAGGGGGCCTTGGTGGCGCCCACGAGCTCAACGTCGACAATGTCGACATCGCGCTGGGGAGCGACGGCCTCGAGCGCGTCGATGATCGCCTGCTCGGTCTTGGTCTTGACCATTGCGGCACCTCCATCCATACAAAAAAGAAGCGGGGCCGAAACCCCACTTCTTTCAATTACTACTTCATTTGCAAGCAAACTATACCAATACCTGCGAAAACGTGCAAGCGTCATAGAAATTCGCAGGTCAGCGCGCCCACAGCTTCTCCACAAGAATAGGACAATTAGACGAGGACTGCTGTGCGGTGCTCCCCAAAAGCCCCAAAACGGGCCATGCGTCCCAGCGCGCCGACCGAATCGGGCCCTATGGACATTCCATCCCTGGGCGCACGTCAGTCAGAATAGAGCTGAGAGGCATTCTATAGCGAGAAAGCCTGCCGCACGCATTGACGCACAACCGTCCAGCATCTCTATGGCAAGGAGGATCCATGGAACGCCTAGGCACCCTCTGCGCGACCGCGCTCGTCGTCATTGCCTGCTCGTTCGCTCTGGCGGGCTGCAACAACATCGATGGTAAAACCGGACCATGCGAGCCGGACCTCGGCAGCACCAAAGTCATCGAGAAAACGACGCCTTCGGAGCGTTTCGACAAAATAGACGAAGATACAGTCGACCCCCAGGGCTTAGGTCCCGACCTCCAAGAACAGTTTCCCATCGACCTTGAGGCAGACGAGAACGTCCATGTTGCCTGCGTGGGCAAGGACACGGATGGCTACGGCGACGCCGTGTTGGTCTTTGCGGTGACAAACAACACCGATGTCGACATGATGTTTGGCGATGTTGATGCTTATGCCTACGTCAACGGTGTCGTCCGCGACGTGAGGATGCGCCAGCCCGTCGCCGCAGGCGAAGAAGCGACCGCAATGCTCACCTTTGTAGGCACCTTCGACGATCCGGACTTTGATGTGAACAACGACCTCAACGACATCTACCTCAACATCTGGATGTTTGAGGAGCAAACCGGCAACGTCTACTTTAGAGACCTGGTACACATTCCGTAGAGGGTGGCGCTAGACGCCAGCCAAAAGGGGCACACAGTGCAAAACGAGGGACGACCCAACCGGATCGCCCCTCGTCTTTTATGCGTCAATTATTCTCGCAGTGCTTACTTGACCACCAGGTTGACCAGCTTGCCGGGCACGCAGATGGCCTTGACGACCGTCTTGCCCTCGGTCCACTTGGCAACGGCAGCCTCGGCGGCAGCCTGCATTTCCTCGTTGGAGGCATCGCGGGCCACGTCAATGCGGCCGCGGACCTTGCCGAGTACCTGGACGACGATCTGCACCGTATCCTCGATGGACTCGGCCAGGTCAAACTCGGGCCAGGCGGCGGTGTAGGCGTTGCCCTCGCAGCCGAGCGCCTCGTGCCACAGCTCGTCGGCCCAGAACGGGCAGATGGGCGCCAGGACGCTCACGATGTCCTTGGCCACGCCGTAGCACAGGGCCTTGTCGCGGTCAGCACCCTCGGTGGCGTTGAGGTAGGCGCTCGCCGCGTTGACGAGCTCCATGACGGCCGAGATAGCGGTGTTGAACTGGCCGCGGTCGAAGTCCTCGGTGCACTTGGCGATGGTGCGATGACGCTCGCGGTAGAGCTTCATCGCGACCTCGTCGAGCACGGACTTGTCGAAGGCCACGTTGGCGTCACCCGACTGGACGAGCTGCCACACGATACGCCAGGCGCGCTTGATAAAGCGGTTGGCGCCCTCAACAGCCTTGGGATCCCAGTCGAAGTCCTTCTCGGGCGGGGCGATAAACAGGATCGCCAGACGCATGGTGTCGGCGCCGTAGGGCTCGATAACCGAGCTCGGGGGCACGACGTTGCCCTTGGACTTGGACATGGTGTCGCCGTTCTCGTCCTTGACCATGCCCTGGCACAGCAGGTTGGTAAAGGGCTCGTCCACGCTCAGCAGACCCAGGTCGCGCAGCGCCTTGGTAAAGAAGCGGCTGTAGAGCAGGTGCAGAATGGCGTGCTCGATGCCACCGATGTAGTTATCGACGGGCATCCAACGGTCGGCCGCCTCGCGGGAGAAGGGCAGCTCGGTGTTGTGCGGATCGGTATAGCGCAGGTAATACCAGCTGGAGCAGGTGAAGGTGTCCATGGTATCGGTCTCGCGCTTGGCCGGGCGACCGCAGACAGGGCAGGTGGTCTCATAGAAGTCCTTGCACTCGGCGAGGGTCTCGCCGGCGCCCAGGTCCAGGTTCTCGGGCAGCGTCACCGGCAGCTGATCCTCGGGCACGGGCACGATGCCGCAGTGCTCGCAGTGAATGGCCGGGATGGGGTTACCCCAATAGCGCTGGCGGCTGATGAGCCAGTCGCGCAGACGGAACTCGACCTTGCGACGACCGCAGCCCATGGCCTCGAGGTCGGCCACGATGGCAGCCTCTCCCTCGGAGTGCTTACCGCCGCGCATGCCGGTGTATTTGCCGGACTGAACGAGCGTGCCCTCGGCAGCGTGGGCGCAGTCCCAGTCGACGGTCTCGGCATGGAAGGTATCGATGGTCTCGCCGCTGGCCTCGACGGCAGCGCGATCGTCATCGTCCAGGATGATCGGCACGATCGGCAGGTCGTACTTGCGGGCAAACTCAAAGTCGCGCTGGTCGCCACAGGGAACGGCCATGACGGCGCCGGTGCCATAGTCGGCAACGACATAATCGGCAACCCACACGGGGACCTTCTCGCCGTTGACGGGGTTCACCACGTAGCGGCCCGTAAAGGCACCGTGTTTCTCGAGGGTGCCCTGGGCACGCTCGACGGCAGAGATATGCTTGGAGTCCTCGACGATCTTGGTGACGGCCTCCTCGTACTCCGTGCCCTCGACGAGCTCGTGTAGACGGGCGTACTCGGGAGCCAGGACAAAGAAGGACACGCCAAACAGGGTATCGGCACGCGTGGTGAAGACGGTGATCTTGCCCTCGTCGCCCTCAATGGGATCGCCGTTGGCGTCGCACAGGGTAAAGTCGACCTCGGCGCCCTCGGAGCGGCCGATCCAGTTGGCCTGCATCTGCTTGACGCGCTCGGGCCAGCCGGGGAGCTTCTCCAGGTCGTCGAGCAGCTCCTGGGAGTACTCGGTAATCTTGAAGTACCACTGCTCAAGGTCGCGCTTCTCGGGCTCGGTGCCGCAGCGCCAGCACTTGCCCTCGGTGACCTGCTCGTTGGCCAGAACGGTCTTGCAGGTGGGGCACCAGTTGACCGGGTTCTTCTTGCGGTAGACCAGGCCCTTTTCCCACAGCTTCTCAAAGATCCACTGACCCCAGCGGTAGTAGTCGGGGCTGCAGGTCTTGACCATACGATCCAGATCGTAGGAGAAGCCCATGCGCTTCATCGTGGCGAGCGCCTGGTCCATGTTCTTATACGTCCAGGCGGCAGCCTGCGTGTTGTGCTTGATGGCGGCATTCTCGGCGGGCAGACCAAAGGCATCGAAGCCGATGGGATGCAGCACGTCGTAGCCGCGCATGCGGGCCTGACGGGCCATGGCATCGCCAATGGTATAGTTGCGAGCATGACCCATGTGCAGGTCGCCCGACGGATACGGGAACATCTCGAGCACGTACTTTTTGGGCTTGCTGTCGTCGGTGTCGACGGCAAAGAGGTTGGAGTCCTCCCAGGCCTTCATCCACTTGGACTCAATGGCCTGCGCGTCGTAGGCAGGGATCTCGTCCTTATGATCTGTGCAATCGCACATATCAGCTCCTTTAATCTTAGCTGGGGTCGGGCGGCTTGGCTTTATTCGCTACTGCGGACAGTCCTGCGCAAGACGAAGAGCACATTAAGTGCTCTTCTTTGCGTGCGGAACTTGTAGCGAACAAAGCCAAGCCGCCCGACCCTAAGGTTAACTTGACTGATGATAGCAAATACGACAAGCGAGATGCCTGCGACTTGCGGGCATCTCGCTTTATCTAAATAACGTGGTTGATACTCAACCTTTATGTGAGGCTCTTACCTTATCGATAAGATACGGACTGCTGCGAATCTTTGACTACAACGTCGTGGGCGCCGCCTTCGACGATCGAGGTCGAGCTGACCAGGGTCAGGCGTGCCTTTTCCTGGAGTTCGGGGATCGAGAGGGCGCCACAGTTGCACATCGTGGACTTGACCTTGTAGAGCGTGCCGCCCACGCCGTCCTTAAGGGAACCGGAGTAGGGAACGTAGGAGTCGACGCCCTCGACGAAGCTAAGCTTCGCGGCGCCGCCCAGGTCGTAACGCTGCCAGTTGCGGGCACGCGCAGAACCCTCGCCCCAGTACTCCTTCATGTACTGACCGTTGACGTTGACGCGCTCGGTCGGGCTCTCGTCAAAGCGGGCGAAGTAGCGGCCCAGCATCATAAAGTCGGCGCCCATGGCAAGGGCGAGCGTCATGTGGTAGTCGTAGACGATACCGCCGTCGGAGCACACGGGCACGTAGACGCCGGTCTCCTCGTAGTACTCATCGCGAGCGCGGCAGACGTCGATCAGCGCGGTGGCCTGGCCACGGCCGATACCCTTGGTCTCACGGGTAATGCAGATTGAACCGCCGCCGATACCGACCTTGATGAAGTCGGCACCGCAGTCGGCCAGGAAGCGGAAGCCCTCGGCGTCGACGACGTTACCGGCACCGACCTTGACGTCATCGCCGTAGTTGGCGCGAATCCACTCGATGGTGCGCTTCTGCCACTCGCTGAAGCCCTCGGAGGAGTCGATGCACAGAACATCGGCGCCGGCCTCGATGAGCAGCGGCACGCGCTCGGCATAGTCGCGGGTGTTGATACCGGCGCCGACCATGTAGCGCTTGTCGCCGTCGAGCAGCTCGTTGGGGTTGGTCTTGTGGCTGTCGTAGTCCTTGCGGAAGACAATGCCCATGAGGTGATCGTAGTCGTCGACGATGGGCAGGGCGTTGAGCTTATTGTCCCAGATGACGTCGTTGGCAACCTTGAGGCTGATGTTCTTGTCGCCCACGATGAGCTGCTCACGCGGGGTCATGAACTCGGAGACCTTCGTCTGGTGGTCATCACGGCTGGGACGATAGTCACGGCTGGTGACGATGCCCAGGAGCTTACCCTTGGGAGTACCGTCGTCGGTGACCGGCATGGTGGAATGACCGGTCTTATCCTTGAGCTCGATGACCTGCTCCATGGTCATGTCGGGGGTCAGCGTGGAATCGGACTGAACGAAGCCAGCCTTGTGATCCTTGACGGCCTTGACCATAGCGGCCTCGGACTCGGCGCTCTGGGAACCGTAAATGAAGGACAGGCCACCCTCGGTAGCGAGCGCGACACCCATATCGACGCCCGAGACGGACTGCATGATGGCGGAAACCATGGGGATGTTCAGGGTGATTGCCGGCTTCTCACCGCGCTTAAAGCGGGTTAGCGGCGTCTTAAGAGAGACGTTGTTGGGGATGCACTGCGAGGACGAGTAACCAGGGACCAGCAGATACTCCGAAAACGTGTGGGACTCACCGGGAAAGAACGTAGCCATGTTTCTCCTTTATCCATGCGACCGGTCGGCTGCAGGCCTCGTAGGACCCAGCCCAACCTTGGGCGCCCAATACTGGGGAAGTATCTTAACGCACTTTGACTGCTACAATGCATGATTTAAGAAGAGCACACGAGGGTTTGACGCAGGCTTTGCGTTTGCCCAGCAAACACTTTAGCGGGGAGACGTGGGGCACATGGAGTACAAGACGACGGCAAAGTTGGTCATTCAATCGTGCGACAAGGATTTGCCGGGCGTCTTCGGCCACGGCTGCGTCTTGCTGCTGCAAGGGATTGCCCGCGAGCACTCGCTCAACCGCGCCGCCAAGAGCATGGGCATGGCGTATTCCAAGGCTTGGCGCATTGTAAACGAGGCAGAAGGTCAGCTGGGCTGCAAACTCATCGAGCGCGACGGCGCCCGCGGATCCACGCTCACCCCCGCCGGTGAGCGAGCCATCGAAGTCTACGAGACGTTGCAGGGCGAGATCAACAACGTCATCGCCTCCAAAGCAAGCGACCTCATCGCAAGCATCAAAGAGTAGCCAATTTAGGACGGGACTTTTTTAGCTACACAACCCCTTCTCATAAGTTGCGGTGAAATAGGGACTGTTTATGCGATTAAAGCCGTAAATCAATCCCTATTTC
This sequence comes from uncultured Collinsella sp., assembly GCA_902494245.1. Lineage (GTDB taxonomy): Bacteria > Actinomycetota > Coriobacteriia > Coriobacteriales > Coriobacteriaceae > Collinsella. Next base: position 60 of record CABUSR010000036.1, on the reverse strand, counting down.
ACCGCAACTTATGGAGTTGAGGATGATTTAGCTAGTTGCGGAGGGCGTTGTCTAGGGTTG
>CABUSR010000035.1 GCA_902494245.1 uncultured Collinsella sp. | reverse complement strand
CTGCCCCATCCAAGGTTGCAAATCCGAAAAGGCTTATGCCGACGAGTGCGACCTGGGTCACCAGTTTGAGCCCGAGGAACTCATCGCACCCAAGAGCCAGCTCACCGGCGAAGTGCCCGAGCTGCGCCCGGTCGACAACCTCTACTTCGACCTGCCGGCCTACCTCGACTTTATGAAGACCTATACCGCCAAGCTCGCCCAGAACCCGCAGGTTCGCTCCGTGGTCTCCAAGACCATGGAGGAGTGGCTGCTGCCGGCTCAGCTCTACATCCAGAACAAGTTCCGCGAGGCCTTCGACGCCGTCGAGGACCAGCTGCCCGAGCACACCGTACTGGAGCCCGAGGGCAACAAGAGCAGCTTTACCGTCACCTTCCCCAGCTGGAAGGAACGCGACGACGCCCACGCGGTGCTCGCCAACGGCGGCGTGCGCTTCCGCAGCGGCAAGGCGCTCGTGCCCTTCCGTATCACCGGCAACATCGACTGGGGCGTTCCGGTGCCCGAGGTCGACGGCGTGAACGACGTCACCTGCTGGTGCTGGCCCGAGAGCCTGTGGGCGCCCATCAGCTATACGCGCACCGTGCTCGCGCGCGACGCCCGCGCCGCCGGCGTGACCGAGGGTGTCGCCGCCCAGGATGCCGCCCTCATGGGCGAGCCCGCCGCCGATTCCACGCAGGTCCCCGCGCCCACCTACCAGCACAGCTCGCTCGACTGGCGCGACTGGTGGTGCTCGGATGACGCACAGATCTACCAGTTCATCGGTCAGGACAACATCTACTTCTACTGCATCGCGCAGACCGCCATGTGGGAGGCCCTGGGCTGGGACCTTACTCAGAGCACCGTCAGCGCCTGCTACCACCTGCTCTACATGGGCAAAAAGGCAAGCTCGTCCTCGCAGACGCCTCCCCCGCCGGCAGACGACCTGCTCAACCACTACACCTGCGAGCAGATGCGTGCGCACTGGCTGTCGCTCGGCCTGTCCGAAAAGCCGGTGAGCTTTAGCCCCAAGGCATACGATACCCGCGTGACCGGCAAGGACAAGGACGGCAACGAGGTGCGCGCCTGCGACGACAAGCGCGTCATCGATCCGGCCCTCAAGGAGAGCGCCCTTTTGACCGGCGTCTTCAACCGCCTGGCCCGCAGCTGCTTCTACGGCGTCGCCGTCAAGGAAGGCGACGAGAGCCCCTATCGCAACGGCTGCATCCCCGCCGGTGCCGCCTCCGCCACCGTGGTCGAAGCCGCCCAGCAGGCAGTCCTCGCCTTTGAGCAGGCCATGTACAAGTTTGAGACGCACCGCGCGCTCGCCGTGTGCGACGACTACCTGCGTGCCGCCAACAAGCGCTGGAGCGACGCCTCCAAGGCCGCCAACAAGCTCGAGGGCGAGCCGGCAAACGCCGCCATGACGCAGGCCCTGGTCGACGCCTTTACCGAGCTGCGCGTGGCGACCGTGCTCATGCACGGCATCGTCCCGGCCGGCTGCGAGCTCATCTGCGAGTACTTCGACGTCGACCCGGTCGCCTTCTTTAGCTGGGATAACATCTTTGCCTCCACGGATGAGTTTGTGGAGAGCCTGGGCGAGAAGCCCGGCGAGCACCGCGTGAAGCCGCTGCCCCCGCGCTTCGACTTCTTTAGCAAGCACGAGAGCCAGTACTAAAGCACGCCAGCAGCGGCGTGCCCGGAAAGTAGTCAATTTGGAACGGGAAGGAAAGACGGATGTCCAAGCCGCGTCGTCGTAAGCAGAAAAAGCAGGTTAAGCCCGAGCTCAAGCTTAGGCAGTTTGCCTCCACCGAGCTTTCCGACCAGCTTGCCGCCCTTCCCTGCGCCGCCGACCTGCCGCGCTTTATGGTCGACACGGTCGCCGGCGCCTATGCGCCCGCCGATGCCGAGCTCATGATCGAGGGCTTTGGTGCCGCGGCCACACGCCCGGTCACACTGCGCGCCAACACGCTCAAGGCGACCGCCGAGGACATCGCTGCGGCGCTCGATGCAGCCGGCATCGCCCACAACCCCGTCGTCTGGTACCCAGACGCCTTTATCCTGCCCGAGGCCCAGGTTTCCGATCTGTGGGATCTCGACATCTACCGCGACGGCAAAATCTATCTGCAGAGCCTGTCGTCCATGATGCCGCCGTTGGCCCTGGGCGTTCAGGCCGGCGAGGACATCCTGGACATGTGCGCAGCCCCCGGCGGCAAGACAACGCAGATCGCCGCCCTCACCCAGGGCCAGGCACACCTCACGGCCTGCGAGATGAGCATTCCCCGCGCCGAAAAGCTTGAGTCCAACCTCCACCGCCAAGGTGCCAAAAACGTGCCCGTCATGCGCATCGACGCACGCGAGCTCGACGAGTTCTTCCGCTTTGACCGCATCCTGCTCGACGCTCCCTGCACCGGCACGGGCACCGTCATCAACGGCAACGAGAAAAGCCTGCGCGGCCTCACCGAGCAGTTGCTGAGCAAGTGCGCCCGCTCGCAGCGAGCACTTCTGGACCGCGCCATGGGTGCCCTCAAACCGGGCGGCACGCTCGTCTATTCGACCTGTTCGATCTTGCCGCAGGAAAACGAGGACGCCCTGCAAGAGGCCCTCGACAAGCATATGGACTGCGAGCTTATCCCCCTCGACGGCACGCCGAGCGAAAGTGAAACGCAACGTGCTCAGGAAGCTGGCGAAGAGCCACACATCGAGAGCAACGCTCTCACCGAGGCCATCGCCGCCGGCCACGTCTCGTCCGTCGCCAACGGTATGCCCGGCACGCTGACCATTCCGCCTAGCCGCGACTTTGAGGGCTTCTACATTGCCCTGATCCGAAAACGCAGCTAGCGCACGGATCCAAAACTCAACAAGCTATCTCTGTGCGCGTTTGCCCTGCTGGTCGCGATGCTGTTTAAGCATCGCGCGCTCCTTGCGTTCGGCCCTTTTGCCCTTAATGGCCGTGACCACAAAGTAGATGACCGCGGCGGCAACGATTGCGGCCACACACAGGCCGATCGAGCCAAACATTGCTGTCAATTCCATACCGCGTCACCTCTCTTTTAAACGGGGCTTTCAAGATAGCACCTCGATACCCGCCACCACAGCTCCTTCACGTTCGCCGGCCCTTCGGTCTAACGGATGGCGCGGCGGGGAAAAATCAACTCGTCAAACGATTTAGCATTCGCAATTCCGGCTGCATCGCGCCGGCCATCATCACATAGAATCGAGCCTCCATGGATACCCTCAACGATCTAAATGAGCGCGTCGACGCCTTCGTCGGCACCAGCTCCTTCGACACGCCTACGGCGGCAAACGACCAAGCTCCCATCGATGTGCCCGCCGAGGTGCACGAAGACATCGTCGCCTCGGTCGATTTTTCCGAGGTCGAGCTTGCAGACGAGTTCACCGAGCCCCAAATAGCCGTCACGCCCAACGGCCTGCTCCCTATGGAGCCCCTGCCCATCGACGGACGCCTACGCAAGGCTGCCCTTCGCATGCCCGACGAGATCGAGGAGGCCAGCGGCTTCACGCTCTTTGGCCGACGCATCAAGTCGCTCATTTACACCACCGATGTCGCGGTTATCCGCAACTCCAACGCCGACGCCGTCTTTGCGGTCTACCCTTTCACGCCGCAGCCCGCCATTACGCAAGCGCTGCTGACCGTCGCCGAGTGCCCGGTCTTTGTAGGCGTGGGTGGCGGAACTACGACCGGTAAGCGCTCCGTGCAGATGGCAGCCGTCTCCGAGATGCAGGGCGCGGCGGGCTGCGTGGTCAACTCCCCCGCTACTGCCGAGATGGTCGAGCACATCACCAACATCGCCGACATCCCCGTCATCGCCACGGTCGTTCGCTGCGACGACGATGCCCACGCCAAGGTGCGCGCTGGAGCCAAGATTCTCAACATCGCCGCCGGCAAGAACACGCCCCAGGTCCTACGCGAGCTGCGCGAGCACTATCCCAACCTGCCGCTTATCGCGCCGGGCGGCAAGACGCCCGAGAGCATTCGCGAGACCATCGCCGCCGGCGCCAACGCCATCATCTGGACACCGCCTTCGGCCCAACAGCTACAGACCGACATGATGCAGCGTTATCGCAAGATGAAGGAAGACGCCACACCTGTCATCTCGCGCGACGACGTGCCCATTATCGACCAGGTCGCCGCCGCCGAGGTCAGCCAAGTCGAGAACATGAATCCCGATGTGCCGATTCCCGACGAAGTCATCGAGCGCGTCGCTTCGATCCACGAGCGCGTCGAGGAGCATCGCGCCAACCGCGGCCTCAAGCCGTCACTGCACGGCTTTTTCTTCCGCGGAAAGAAACGCTAGCAAAACATCTTGGCCCGCCCCACAAACGTGAGGCGGGCCGTTTTCGTTTGAGCAATCATGCAGCGACGTGATGGGGCAAGTTAATCCACGCGCTTGTCGCCCATAAAGAAGAGCGCCACCGTACCAGGTCCGGTATGCGAGCCAATCAGAGTACCGATGTCATTGATCTCAATCTTGCCTTTAAGCTGCGGAACCTGTTCCTCAATCAGCGCCGCAACTGCCTCGGCATCCTCACGGCACGCCGAGTGCGACATGATGCACTTACCCGAATAATCCACACCGTCCCGCACGTGTGCCATCATGGTCTTGGCCATCTCGGAAATCGCGCGCTTCTTAGTGCGAATCTTCTCACGTGGCGACAGCTTGCCATCGCAATCGACCGTCATAAGCGGGCAAATCTTAAGCGCCGTGCCGATGATCGCACTCGCAGCCGAAATGCGACCGCCTCGTAGGTAGCTCGACAGATCGGTCGAGAAGAACCAGTGGTGCAGGTTGAGTTTGTGCTCCTCGATCCAGGCAGCCGTCTCGTCGAGTGAAGCCCCGCTATCGCGCACGTCGGCGGCATATTCCAGCAACAGGCCAAAGCCCGAAGACGCCGCCAGCGAATCGATGACGCGCACCTTGCCGCCCTCGGGATAGCGATCCGCAAGCATCTGCGCCGCGACGCAGGCCGATCCATACGTGCCCGAAATACCCGACGACAACGTCAGGTGCAGCACGTCTTTACCCTCGGCAACAAACGGCTCCCAAAACTCCTCGTACTCACCCACGCTCACCTGAGACGTCTTGGGCATGGCGCCCGCGGCAATCTGGGCAAAAAACTTGTCCGGCGTAATCGACTGATACAGATCGTCCGTATAGACAACATCGTCGATCTCGTAATGAAAATACGCGACAGGAATATTGCGCGAGTCAAAGAACTCCCGAGTTCGGTCGGCGGCAGATTCACAGGTCAGGACAAAATCACTCATATGAGGCTCCTTACGTATTGCTGCGCAAATTATCGCACAGTGAGCCTACATACGGTACATATGTCCACTATTTACCAAATCGAACCAAAAATAGCGAACATCTTTACCACCATCGTCTCCACCGACCCCACGCATAAATATCTGAGAAAACACCCTCTGTCGTCTCCACTCAACCGCCATATCTACCTCAACTAAATCGATTTACCAAACCGTTCAGCCGACAATTCAGCCGCTGGCGCAAAATCGAAACAAAAGCGGCGCATACTGATAAACGTTTGACGCTGTTTATCAGTTTTACCAGCCCCATCGGAAGGTGTTTCATGGTCGCATTCGATCGCAACCCGCAAGACTTCAAGTATCTGCGCCTGCTGTCGAGACAGTTCCCCACCGAACAATCCGCATTTACCGAGATTATCAACCTCTCAGCCATCCTCAACCTACCCAAGGGCACCGAGCATTTTATGAGCGACGTGCACGGCGAGTACGAAGCCTTTATGCACATCCTCAACAACTGCTCGGGCGTCGTGCGCGAGCATGTCGACGAGATTTTTGGCGACACGCTCTCCTTTGACGAAAAGGGCGAGCTGTGCACGCTCATCTACTACCCGCGCGAGAAGATCGACCTGGTCCGCAGCCGGCGCGAGGACTCGCCAACCTGGTACAAGACGATGCTTGACCAGCTCATCATGGTCGCTCGCTCACTTTCAAGCCGCTACACGCGCTCCAAGGTGCGTAAGGCCATCCCGCGCGACTACGCCTACATCATCGACGAGTTGTTGCACACGCACCCGGACGAGAACAACTATCGCGTGCGCTATCACGAGCGCATCGTGGAGTCCATCCTAGAGACCGCCAGCGCCGACGACTTTATCGAGTCGCTCGCCTCGCTCATCAAGCGCCTGGCCGTCGACCACTTGCACCTGGTGGGCGACATCTTCGACCGCGGCGGCGGCGCGGCCAAAATTATGGACCGTCTGCTCACCTACCATTCACTCGACATCCAGTGGGGCAACCACGACCTGCTGTGGATGGGCGCTGCGGCCGGTGAGCCCGCCTGCATCGCCACGGTGTTGCGCAACAACCTACGCTACGACAACTACGAGATCCTGGAGAACGACTACGGCATCTCGCTGCGTGAGCTTGTCGCCTTTGCCGATGCCACCTACACCGCCGGTGAGTCCATCACCCCGCTGATCAAGGCCATCAACGTGCTGCTCTTTAAGCTCGAGGGCCAGATTATCCAGCGCCACCCCGAGTTCGATATGACCGACCGCCTGTTACTCGACAAGATCGACCACGACACCGGCACGGTCACGCTCGCCGACGGCAGCGTGTGGCCGCTCACGACCAACGACTTCCCCACCGTCGACCCGGCGGACCCCTACACGCTCACGTCTCAGGAGCAGCACATCATCGACAAGCTCGTGTCCGAGTTTGTAACCGCCGATCACCTGCATCGCCATATCGATTTCCTCTACACCCACGGCTCGATGTACAAGGTCGCCAACGGCAACCTGCTCTTCCACGGCTGCGTTCCGCTCAACGAAGACGGCACCTTTAGCAGCATGAACTGCCTGGGCACCTGGCACGCTGGCCGCGATTATCTCGATTTTTGCGACCACATCGCCCGCCGCGCGTGGCGCGTGGGCGACCGCGATGCCCTCGACTGGATGTGGTACCTGTGGATTGGCTTCAATTCACCCGCCAGCGGACGCCTGGTGCGTACCTTTGAGCGCGCCTATATCGCCGATAAGAGCACCTGGGTCGAACCGATGGACCCGTACTTTACGCTTACCAAGTCGCCCTCGGTCTGCGATGATATCATGCGCGAGTTTGGCGTCGCGCCCATGGCATGCTCGCCGACCGGCCACATCATCAACGGCCACACGCCCGTTAAAACCACCAAGGGCGAGCAGCCCATCCGCGCCGAGGGCAAGCTGCTGGTCATCGATGGCGGCTTCTGCCGCGCTTACCATCCCAAGACGGGCATCGCCGGCTATACGCTCATCTCGAGCTCGCGCGGCTGCCGCCTCAAGTCGCACCGGGCCTTTACGACGGTTGCCGAGGCACTCACGCGCAACGTGGACATCGAAAGCGAGACCAACCGTTTTGACCAAGCAGACCGTCGCCGCATGGTGAGCGACACCGATACTGGCGCCAAGATTCGCAGCCAGATCCAGGATCTGCGCCAGCTGCTCGATGCATATAGAAACGGTGCTATCGAAGAGCGCGTCTAGCCCCACCCGCGGGGATTGGCTAAACTTGCTGAGTTTGTCATCCCCACGGCGTCCCCGCGCCACCCTAAGGCAGGTACCATGCAAAAGCTCCTTGCGCAGATCATGAAATTTGGCGTCGTCGGTGTCATTGCCACGGTTATCGACTTTGGCATTATGAATCTGCTCCACTACGGTCTGGGCCTCAACATCCTAATCGCCAACACCAGCGGCTTTATCATCTCACTCATCTTTAACTACCTCGCAAGCATGAAGTACGTGTTTGCGCACAAGGAAGGCATGAGCCGCCGCCGCGAGTTCATCATCTTTGTCGTGCTGTCCGTGATCGGTTTGGTGCTCAACGACGGCATCGTGCTGGCGCTCAACGCCGGCCTGGGACTCGAGGCCAATATCGCCAAGATCTGCGCCACCGCGCTTGTCATGGTCTACAACTTTGTGACCCGAAAAATCTTCCTGGAGGGCGACGAGACCAAGTAGCTCGAAACCCCTGCAGCATTACGGCGCCCACGGACGACGTGCACTCAGCGCAGTATCGTCCGTGGGTGCCGCTCGTTTACGGGCAAATTTTCAACGTTTGCGGATTAGCTCTTGAAAATTTGGCGAGTTCATATAGTTCTTGGCAAAGACCTTACGTTTCCCTTGTAAAAGCTCTAAAGTATCCTCTGCTCGATTCATCAACGCATTGGATGTGATTACGTGCGCAAGGCGCTGGCACAACCTCATACCAAGCAGTTCCTCAAGTTTGCTGTCGTGGGTCTTATCTCCTTTGGCATCGACTGGGGCATGCTCATTGCGCTCGTCGAGCTGTTCCACCTCGACTTTTTGATGAGCACCACGGTTTCGTTTATCACGTCCGTCGTGGTCAACTACTGGCTCAGCATGAAGTACGTGTTCGACCACCGCGAAGGCATGAGCCGCAAGCGCGAGTTCACGATCTTCACCATCCTGTCGGTGATCGGCCTGGGCCTCAACGACCTGTATATGTTTGTGGGCGTCACGTTTTTGAGCATCGGCTACCAAGCCATGAAGGCCATCGCCACGTTCCTTGTCACCTGGTACAACTACTTCAGCCGTCGCTTCTTCCTCGAGGGCGCACGGTCGTAGTCGATTCACTATTTGCTTGAATGTATAACCGGTTGGAATTCCCGTTCCAACCGGTTTTTTGTTTGCAGAGAGACCCGGCGACCCAGTCCCATTCGCATGAAAAACGGGCGGTCCGGATGTTGGCCCGAACCGCCCGTCTGGCGCGCTATGTCGAGGCCTCTAGCCCGTTACGTAATACCAAACGACGTTGTCGTCATTGGAGAGAACGTAGTTACTGCAGGCCGTCATGGGCGTTGTGCCGTTGACGGAGTACATCCAGCCGCTCGTGCCGCCGTACTGTTTCTCGGCCAAACCACCAATCGCGGAAACATACGTGCCGTACGACGAGCCGTGTGCGTTGACAGAAAGGCCTAGCGCGCACAGGGCATCGTAAACGGTGGCGCCTTCGTTAAAGGTAAAGGTGCCGCCAGAGGACACAGGATTGCCCACAGCGCTCGATGTGACCGAAACCGTCACCGTAACGTAGCTGGACTCCTGTGAGCCGCTTTGGCTGCCCGAGGAGGCGTTTCCACCATTAGAGGACGAGGCTCCATCAGACGACTGGCCACCGCCCGAAGAAGCACCGCCAGACGCATTGGAAGTATCACCGGCTCCCGTATTTTGGGCAGCGGATTTATCGCCAGACTTCTTGCCGCCCCGGTCCTCGGACTTCTTGCTATCCGAGTTTTTGTCCGATTCCTTGTTTGAAGACTCGGAATCGTCCTTGGCGTCGTTCGAACCCTTGGGCTCGTCTTTTGCATCATTCGAAGATTTGGAATCCTTGGAACTGGCCTCGCCCGAAGCGGCAGACGAGCCAGACCCCTTGGTGTCCTTGGCGACGACGCTCTCCCCCGTCACGGTCTGAACGATCCAGTCAATGGACCAGGCGCCGCTCTCGGAAGGATGGACGAAGCCCAGCGAGACGACGATCAGAATGGTGTACGCGGCAGCAAGAACGCCAAGGAGCGCCTTGCGACGAGAGGCGGACGCCGCCGAAGCGGCGCCCTTTTGCTTTGGATCATCGAGCTGGATAAACGAGGAGTCGGGCTGTTGCCCGCTGGTCTCCTTGGGCTTATCGGGCATTACCGTCACCCTTGCCGCGCTTGGTCAGCACGAAGACGGCGATGAGCGCGAGGCCAATCACGCCGGCGGCGATGCCAACGATGGCGAGCGGATTGGTGCCAGTCTCCTGCTCGGAAGCACTAGAGGACTTCTTAGCAGTGGTCGTGGAAACAGCACCCGTATCGGACTTGGAATCGGACTTCTTGTCGGACTTCTTGTCGGACTTGCCGTCCTTCCTGTCAGACTTCCTGTCAGACTTCTTGTCAGACTTCTTCTCGTCCTTCTTATCGGACTTATCGGAGTCCTTCTTGTCGGACTTGTTGTCCCTGGTCTCGGTCTTGGTCGACACCGTCGTCTTGGTCACCGGCTTCTGGCCCGGGGCAATAGCGCCGCCCTTCGAGCCGGAGCCAGAACCAGCGCCAGCGCCAGCGCCGGAACCAGTACCGGTACTAGAACCGCCGCCGCCATTCGAACCAACGCCGCCATTGCCGCCATTGGAGCCTGAACCGCCATTACCGCCAGGGTTAACGGCATTCTTGGTCCACTTGGCATACAACGTCAGGTCGGCCGTCACCGGCGTACTGAAGTCATACGCCTGAGTGCAAGCCTCATCGGTATACCAACCGCCGAAAGTGTAGCCATCGCGCGTCGGATCGACCGGCTTGACCAGCTTGCCATCGGCCGTAGCAACAAACTTAGTGTCGCAAGCAGACCCGCCGTTGGAGTTAAAGGCAACCGTCCAAGACTCGACAGCTCCAAGTTTAAACAGCGTGCCCGAATCATTAATGTAGTAGAGATTGCCAGAAGCATCGGCAATGACCGGAGAGTCACAGTACTGGTAATGGCCAGCCGCATCATAAATCTGCGTCGCCTCTGCATCGCCGAGCGTATAGCGATACACGCCACCACCAGCAGAGTAGTTGACGTAATCCTTGCTATCCGCGCTGTTAACGGTGAAGTACACATAGGTCTTGCCGCCCTGAACACTCACCAGCGGAGTAGCAGCAATACCGTTGAGGCCAGCCGGCAGCGCCTTGCCGTCGGCAGCAGCGACCATCGTGGTCTTACCCGTCTTCAGGTTATAGAGAACCAGAGCAGAGCCAGTAGCCGTCTGTCCGCCGACAATCAGATTGTCACCAGACACCGCAGGGGCGCTCAGATTATTCGTAAGGCCCAGATCAACCGTCTTCTGTTCACTCAGCACGCCCTTCGCCGAAAGCGAAATCACATGGAGCTTTCCGTCGTGCGTCATCTGATAGAAGGTCGAACCATTGGACGGATCGGCAATGCAATCGGCATTTGCGACAGCGCCGAGCTTCATGGTCGAAACGACATCGCCCGTCGTCTTATCAATGCACTTAAGCGTACCCGCGCTCGTAGGAACGATGGCATACTTATCCGTCAAAGCCGCACCAGTCCAGTAATAGCCCTCGGCAGGGTCGATGTTCTGCCAAGAAACTTCGCCCGTGGCAATCTTAATGCGCGCAAAGGAGCCGTTGCCGTAGGTCGCGTTGTAATTCTCGTCATACGAAATATCGACCGAGCCTACATAGACGTACTCGCCGTCCGAAACGACGGTGCAGGAGCTCTGCGTCAAGTCCGTCAAACCAGGCGTCAGCCACTTGCAGATCAGCTTGTCTGCAGTAATCGCCTGGACCGCACCGCCGTTGAGCGGAACGATGATAAGGCCATTGGTATAGATCGGACGAGAGGTATAGCTCACCTTGGAGGCAAGCGGCGCAGAGGCAACCTTTTTGCCCGTGGACGAATCGATCTTGATGAGCTCGTTCTCGGTCGCGATGTACACAAAGCCGTTGGCGATGACAGGTTCGCTGCAGTTGGCATACTGCTGACCAGACTCGGCCTTCCAATCGAAGGCCCACTTAAGACCGGCGGCCTGCGCAGGCGTCTTGGCATCCGTTACGGTCGAACCGTTGCCACTGTTGCCGTAGCCGGCCCACTCGGCATCCCAATCAGGAGTCGTCGCACTCGGGTCCACGACAACCTTGTCGGGATCGGGCATGGGCGAATCGTCGGTGGTATAGGCAAGCGTGACCTTATCGCCGCTCTTGAGCGTAATCTGATTGGCGCAGAGTAAGGAGGGCTCTCCATTGATATACAGGTGCCAATATTTATTGGTCGCAGCATCATAACCGTACGACTTGTCTTCGAACGGCGATTTGATGGAATTGAGGAACCAGTACTCGCCACTCTGGGAGCCGTTGTACGTAACGCCCTTGGCCTTCAGAACCGTCTCAATAAGGTTCTGGGCAGTAGAGCCTTCAGGCAAAGAAACACTGCTTGCCGAGCCCCAGCGAGTATTGTTGCCGTTGACATCGGGACCGATAACATCGGCGGATCCAAGCACCTGACCGGGGAGGGCATCGGCGTCAGCACCATACATAAAGGTGACGGCGTCACCCTCCTGGAGCTTGTAGGCACCGGCGCCAACGTCGGCGAACTTGCCATTTACGTAGAAGCGCCAATAGCTCTTGGTCGCAGCATCCCAGCCATAGGACTTACTGTCGAACGGCGAAGTAATACCGTTGAGGAACCAGCCCCAAGACGATTCGCTAGCATCGAGCTTAAGGCCGGTCTGCTCAAGGAGATCCTTGGCAGTAGAGCCCGCCTTGAGACTCGTCTGACCCGTCGAAGCCCAAACCTGCTGCTTGCCGTCCTTGTCCTTACCGAGAACCTGAACAGAAGCATGGACAGAATCGGACGGCAACTGGTCGCCCCAGCCACCGTAGAACCACGTGACGGTATCGCCGGCATGGATGGTGACATTGTCCGCCGTATAGTCACTCGACTTGCCGTTGATAAACAGCTGCCAATAGGTCGAATAATCTTGGGGCGTACCCAGCTCAACACCGTTGTACTTAAGGCTCAGAATGAAGGAGCCCGCAGCAACGGCGTCAATATCATTCGCCTCGAGCGCGACCTTCGTAAGGTCAAGCGCGCTCGAGCCGGACGTCACCACATACTGCGCGTTATCGACCCAAGTCTGAGTCTTGCCCTGGGCATCGCGACCAATGACGGTCACATTTGCGGCAACCTGGTCCTTAACGACAGGGGACGAGCTACCAGCCGTATAGGCAAACTCAATCTTCTGCCCCTGGGTGAGCTTGACGCTGCTCGCGCCAACCGAGGAAGACGCGCCGTCGACGAACAGCTGCCAGAAGGCATAAGTCGTTGGATCGTAGGCAAGCGTGCGACCATCGCTCGGAGATGTGATGCTTTTGAGGTAGAAGCCGTATGCCGTGTTCGGTTCGTAATCCGCTTTAAAGCCCGTCTTCTGCTGCAGCTTAACGAAGGCATCCGCAGCCGTCGCGCCCTCGTCGAGCTTGAGCTGCGTAGGTGCCACCCAGGTCTGAGCCTTGCCGTCAGCATCGGTGCCGATAATCGAGAACGAGACCTCGACCTGCTTCTTGGCGACATCGCCGGTTTCTGTCGGGTTCTCTGTCTGAACGGCAGCCGCGGCGGCAGATCCCGCTTGGCCAGCGGATGCCGTCGAAGACTGCTCGCTCGTGGCAGGGCTCTCCCCCGTCGCCGAGCCTTCGCCGCCAGTTGCTGCCTCTGCTATGGCTGCACTAGCTGCAGGCGCGCCCTCGGAATCCGAAACCTCGGCGCCGCTCTGCTCAGCGGTACCGCCCGCAAGCGCTGCGTCCTCGCCCGGCGTCGCAGCCTGAGCCACAGCCTCGGCAATGCCCTCGGCGCCCTCGGCCCACAGCTGAGCCGGCGTGGTGCCAAAGGCCATCGCGAAGGCCAGGAATGCCACCAGGCCGCGCTTGGCTACACCGCGTGCAATCGCGCCACGGCGATGCGAGACGCGCTGGCGCTCGTCCTCAAACATATCCATTTGTCTCCTACTGTCTGTACTTGGAGCGTTGCCTTGAGACTGCCCCACGTCATCGCGCATGTTGCGCTCGAGTTCCCCCATCGGGGTCCCCCTTCCCTCCAGAGCCCTATGCACACCGGCGGCAAAAGCCGCAGCCGCATGCAAGACGGGAGGCGATCCGACTTAACCTTAACGACTCGGGCACGTCGTCCGATCTGCGACGCGAGCATCCCGAGCCAAGAGGAATTACGGTTACTGGTACAGCTGGGGACTTGCACCCCGATTCTCCCAAATGCGCAGGATAACCGCGCATTCGTGCGTCTCCGCACCACCATCTAGGCCATCGATTATTACCGTCAAAATGGTATCACGCAAAAGGGCCTCGCACGCAGGCGAAGCCCAAGGTAAAAGCTATTGTTTGCGATAGGAAAATGCGGTGACGGCCGCAGCCTCTAGTGCTTGCCGCCGTGACTGTTGAGCCAGATATTGCGGCCCAGCATAAGCGCCAGCACCAGCGCGCTCACGTAGCCCATAAAGCCAATGACCGGGATACCAAACACAACCGGCTCGATGCGCGCGTAGTACACCACCGACGAACCGATAAACAGACCGGCGATCACAATTGCCATCGACATGCGGTCGATAATCCCACCTAGCTGTCGCAGCGCCTTATCGCTGCTCATGATCTGCGTGTTTACCTTAAGCTGGCCGCGCGTAAGCATACGCGAAGCCAAGCCCAGATACTCGGCCGCCTCGAGCGAGCCCTTCGCCGCGCGATAACTGCTCGCTGCAAAGTCGCGGCTCATCTCGCGCATGCGCGCATAGGTGCTTTTCTCGTTTTTAATATGCGTCTGGATGATCTGGATCATGTTGACGTTGGGCATGTACTCGGTCAACAGGCCCTCGAGCGTCACCATGCCGCGGGCGAACATCGTCACCACGCTCGGCAGCTCAACGTCATTTTTGCGCGCGAGGTTTAACAGCGAGGTCAAAAACTCGCCGATATCCAGGTCTTTAAGGTCGAGCCCGGCAAAGTCGGCAACAATAAAGTCCAAGTCGGACAAAAAGGCCGAATGGTCAAGCTCGGCCGAATCGCCGCGCGTCACGGCAAAGCGCATGAGCGAATCCTTGAGCTTTGGCACGTCGCCCTCGGCCACGGCAAAGATCATATCCTTGACGATGCCACGGTCGTGGCTCGACATGCGTCCGACCATGCCCAAGTCGATAAAGTAGACAATTCCGTCTTTGAGGATGATGTTTCCCGCATGCGGGTCGGCATGGAAAAAGCCGTCGTCGAGCACCTGCGTCGAATAGTCCTCGACGATTGCGGCACCGATCTTTTCCAAGTCATAGCCCTCGGCCACTAAGCGTTCAGGATCGGCGATCGAAATGCCGTCGACGTAATCCATAACCACCACGTGCTCGGTGCACAGGTCCAGATAGGATTTAGGGCACGTCACGCCATGAACGCTCTTATGGAACTCGTAGAAGTCGTTGAGGTTTTTGGCCTCGGCCAAAAAGTTGGTCTCCTCGCGAAACGAGGTCCACAGCTCCTCGACCACGCCGTGCAGGTCAACGAATTGATCGGTGTTGACGAACTTGGAAACGATACGCACCACCGAGCGGATGATATCGATGTCCTGCGCCATAACCTGCTGCGCACCGGGGCGCTGCACCTTGACGGCCACGTCCTCGCCCGTCACCAGACGAGCGCGGTGCACCTGCGCGAGCGATGCGCTACCAAGCGGATTGGGATCGATCGCATCGAACATCTCCCCCAGGCGCAGGCCGTATTCTTCCTCCAGACAGCGAAGCACTACCTCGTACGGCACCGGCTCCACGTCGGAGCGCAGACGACGCAGCTCGTCGCAAAAGCGTTGCGGCAGAATCTCGGACCGGTTGGCCAGAATCTGCCCCATCTTGACGAACATGGGGCCGAGTTCCTCGAGCAGGCGGCGCAAACGAACCGGCGTGAGGTTATCCCACACGCGGTACTTTTTGACCAGGCGAACAATCTGCCCAATGCGTTCGCGACGACCCGCCGGCGTGAGCTGGTATTCCTCGTCCGGTGCCATCGCGTCGGGCTCCTCGGGCACCATATCGACAGCGCGTGGCTTCTTGCGAGCGCCCGAGACGGCAGCGTCGACCTCATCGACAACCGCCGCCTCGTTACCCAGAGGATCTAGATTGTTGTAATCGGTGGTGGAATCTGCCATCTGCGCTGCTACTCGGCCTCTTCGGTATCCTTCGCATCGTCGGCCTCAACAGACTCGACGGGCACCGAGGTCACGTTGTCCTCGACCGAATCGACGATGTCGCGCACATGAGCCAGGAAGGCCGTGCGCTCGGGCGCGGTCATAACGCGGACGCGAGCCAGAATGAGCTCGTCGAGCACGCGTTGGGCCGCGGTCTCGCCCTGCATGCCCAGACGCTCGGTCAGGTCGGAGATGGTGCCGCCGGCCTGCTCGAACATGTCGGACACGCTACGGGCGATATCGGGGGTGCCGGCGTCCTTGCGAACCTGCTCGCCCTTGGTATTAAGGTCGTCGAGGACCTTCTTGCCGCCTTCGACAGCAACGGCGGCAGCGCCAAAGCCCACGTTAATGGCGCCGTTAACAAGCTGATCGAGTTTCATAACCATGGTTGTCTCCAATCACAAACAACTGCATTGGCGTTCTTGTACCCAAGATTGAGCGAAAGCGACAAAGCGTTTTAGCACTATTCGATCGACGAGAAATCCCTACCTCACGTTGTCGTTCATCGCGAAAGAGTTCTTCATGGCGCAGCTCGTGGTGAAGAGCACCTTGCCCAGCAGGGCATCGGTCTCCACGCGAACACGCTCGGCAAAGGCCTCGTTGGCGCGTGCAAGCTCGGAAGGCACCTCGGCCTCGGGCAGAGCGGCTACGGCAGCGTCGACGTCATGGATCTGCTTGTGACCCATGCCACCGACCTTCTCCTGATAGTCCTCCACAGCGCGGCCGCACTCATGGAAACGGACGTCGGCCAGGGCGCCGATCAGGCGGTTGGCCCAGTAGAAGTTTTCGGACGTTACGCGAGCCTGCGTGTCGGCATAGTACTCGGGCATGGTCTCGACGTTGGCGTACAGCGGAACCAGCGCGTTAAACGAGTTGGAGCCAAACGCCATCCACTGCACGGCGCGATAGGCCGGCTGCGCATAGGGGCGCAGCTGCAGCACGGCGAGCTGGCTGTTGCGGTTGATGCCGATGGGGCGATAGGCGCCGCGCGTGGCGGGCGTGCCCTTGCTGCCGTAGCAGTCGTACTCCGTACCCTGGTAGTGGCTCGAG
This sequence comes from uncultured Collinsella sp., assembly GCA_902494245.1. Lineage (GTDB taxonomy): Bacteria > Actinomycetota > Coriobacteriia > Coriobacteriales > Coriobacteriaceae > Collinsella. Next base: position 1,416 of record CABUSR010000035.1, on the reverse strand, counting down.
AGTACGTACTTGATGTCCTCGATGGTCACCTTACGCTCGGGCACGCGGCTCCAGGGGATATCGTCGCTCTCGGGCGTGTAGTCGGCGTCGGGGCCATCCCACACGTCACTGGGGTTGAGGCAGCGCTGCATGTACCAGGCGCGCGGCGTGTTGTAGACGTGGTCGCTGTCGCTGTGCGAGCCAAAGGCCTCGCGCGGGTTAAAGACCGCAGCCGAGCCGTAGCCCTCGACGCCCAGCGTCAGGTCCAGATGCCACTCGGCCATCCAGGAGCGCAGGTCGGCGGAACACATGTGGTCGGCCTGGGCGCCCTCGGCGTCATCCAGGTCAAAGCTGTCGATACCCAGTTGGTTGGGCATGGTCACATAGGCGTCATCGGGCACACGCTTGGCAATCCAGTGGTGGCCGCCGATGGTCTCGAGCCACCAGATCTCGTCCACATCACTAAAGGCGATGCCGTTGTTCTCGTAGGTGCCGTAGCGCTCGAGCAGGTCGCCCAGGATACGAACGCCGTCGCGAGCGGACTTGGCGTACGGCAGGACCAGGGTCACCATGTCCTCCTCACCCAAGCCACCAGGCTGCGCCGGCACATAGCCGTCCTCACCCTCGTTACCCTTGGCGGGCACGTAGTCCACGAGCGGGTCGGCGCCGCGAACGCGCTCATTGGTGGTGAGCGTCTCGGTTGCGGACATGCCCACATTGAGCTCGTTGAAACCGGCCTCGGCCCAGATGCCGTGGCCCGGGACAACATCGGGGACGCACGTGTAGCGCATGGGGTTATCGGGCAGTTCAACGGTCAGGTGGCTCAGGACGCTCGTGTAGACGCGCGGCTGCTCGTCGGGATGCACCACGCGCATACGCTTGGGCTCAAACACCCCGTTGGACGAGTCCTCGTTACGCGCGACCAGGGTCGACCCGTCGTAGCTCGCGTTCTTACCGACCAGAATCGTTGTGCACGGCATGCGCATCCTCCTTGAGCGAAGAAATCAAACGGCAACAGTGTATCGCTTCGACGCAAAAAGGGCGAAACCACGGCCCCTCGAGACCCCCTCGGGACCTCTGTGGTCAAAAAATGCCAAATATGAGTACTGTCACCAATTTAGTAGCAGCAAATTTCCTTGTAATGAGTGCCGAAAATCCCTATTTGTCCAAAAGCGAGACCGCGTTATTCCCCATAGGTTCAATAAAATGGGCTTCCTAACGATAATGGATATCGCTAGGAAGCCCAAATGTCATAAAACATATGTGACCATCTTGACAGCAGTACTCATATTTGGCATTTTTTGACCACGTGGTATATAGCTAACCCCTCAAGCAGCCCAAAACACCTATTTCGATGCACGCTCCGCCGCCTCAATCACGTGTTTGGCGAGAATCGCGGTGGTCACAGCCCCCACGCCGCCCGGCACGGGCGTGATG
>CABUSR010000034.1 GCA_902494245.1 uncultured Collinsella sp. | reverse complement strand
CGCGCTTGGCCAACGGTGCCTTGGCACATCCTCGGCAGCTTGCCCTAGAGCTTGTGGTGGCGCTCTTCCTTACGTTCCTCAGCTGCCTGCTCCTCCTGCTTAAAGGCGGGGTCGTCGGGGGTGACCAGTTCGTCCTCGTGCGTGCGCTTGTTGTAATGGTGGCGCAGCACGGGTTCAAACAGGTGCAGGTGCTTGGCAAAGGCCGCCGAGCCAATGGCAAGCACGGTAAAGATGAGCACGCGCATGGGCACCTCGACCTGATTGATGGCGGCGGCGCCGGCCGAAAGCATAATGCACCAGGCATAGATGAGCAGCACAGCCTGTTTTTGGTTGTAGCCTTCTTGGATCAGGCGGTGGTGGATGTGGCCCTTGTCGGCCTGCCCGATGCTAATGTGGGCGCGCTTGCGGCGCACGATGGCGCTAAACGTGTCGATGATAGGCACGCCGGCAACGATGAGCGGGATGATAAGCGAGGTGAGTGCGGCGGTGCGGCTCACGTTGAGCAGCGAGATGGAGCCCAGCGCAAAGCCCAGCAGCAGCGACCCCGAGTCGCCCAAGAAGATGCTTGCGGGGTTGAAGTTGTAGTGCAAAAAGGCTAGACAGGCGCCAAAGAGCGCAATAGAGAGCGCGGCGGCGTCGATGCGGCCCGAGAGCACGGCCATTGAGAACATGGTGAATGACGCGATGCCGCAGATGCCCGTGGCCAAGCCGTCGAGGCCGTCGATGAGGTTAATGATGTTGGTGAATGCCACCAGATAGATCACGGTGATGGGGTAGGCGAGCCATCCGAGCATGATCTCGCCGGGGGCAAACGGGTTGACGATGACGCCGATTTTTAGGCCGCCGATACAGGCGATAAGCGCGGCGAGGACTTGTCCGGCCAGCTTTTGCTTGGGCGTGAGCTGGAAGACGTCGTCGATAGCGCCGGTCGCAAAGATGACGGTAAAGGAGAGCGCCAGCATGGGATAGCTAATGTGAAGGCGCGGGTGCGGCACCAGGACGGGTGGCCAGCCTAGGTACCAGGTGCCTAGGATTTGCACAATGCAGGCAACGACCAGGCCCAAAAACACCGCCGCTCCGCCCAAACGTGGGATGGGCTTGGTGTTGATGCGGCGCTTAGAAGGATAGTCGACGGCATCGAGCTTAATTGCCAAGCGCTTGACCAGGGGCACCGCGAGGAAGGTCGTGATAAAGGCCGCCGCTGCCACGCATAGGTACGGTATGTAGCTCGGGGATGAAGCCATGAATCTAAAAACCGCCAAGCGTCGAAGGAAAAGGTCAGAAGAACGCCATGCGCAAAGGGCATAGCCGAACCATAATACTCGACCAAGGGGGGTGCATGGAATTGCACGCAGCGATAATCACGCGCTTACCAGATATTGGGATGTTGTCGATAGCTTGTCGGGATGCCGGCGGGGATTCATATGGACTGTAATGGTGATTTTCGGCAAAAGAAAACCACCCCCCACGTTACGAAAATGAACCCACCTAAAACAGGTGGGTGCCCTCATCGACTGTTCCAGCGTCCTTAACAACGAAGGATACCTGTACTAGGTACGACTGTGTGGGCTCCCTAAATAAACGCGACGGTTCACCCAGTTGCTCCGCGGGGGGCGGAATACCTACATCATAAAGCGGCACTTTATCGATTCCAGTCTTGACATTACAAAAATCGTGTCGGACGATTACGGCGCCTTAGGCTTGGAGCCGTCTGCGCGGTCCGGGCCTTAATGTTTGAGCTGCTGAATCGTTGTTTTGGAGCATGTTTTTATGCCGACGTCGTTGACCGAACTTTTTTCGCCCGCCTGCCATTTGTGTCCGCGCCGTTGCGGTGCGGCGCGTGATGAGGGTGCGCGTGGCGTATGCGGTGCCGACGACACGCTTAAGGTCGCTCGCGCGGCGCTTCATATGTGGGAGGAGCCGCCTATCTCGGGCGAAGCCGGTTCGGGCACGATCTTCTTTAGCGGCTGCTCGCTTAAATGTATCTACTGCCAGAATCACGAGATCTCGACCGGCAATTTTGGGCTTGAGATTTCGCCTGAGCGCCTGGTCGAGATTATGCTGGAACTGCAGGACCAGGGTGCCAACAACATCAATTTGGTGACGGCGACGCACTATGCGCACCTATTGCCTGCCGCGATTGTCGCAGCGCGGGAGCGCGGGCTGGACATCCCGATTGTCTACAACACGAGTGGTTACGAGCGCGCGAGTGCCGTGGCGGCGCTGGGCGACCTGGTCGATGTGTGGCTCACCGACTTTAAATATGCCGATGCTGGGCTTGCGCAGTCGCTTTCTCATATTAAGGATTACCCGCGCGTGGCCGTGTCGGGCCTGGCACAGATGGCGTGCGAGATCGAGCGCCGCGGGGGAGAGCTGGTGGACGAGGACGGGCTCATGAAGCGCGGCATCATCGTGCGCCACCTGGTGCTGCCGGGGCATGCGGACGATTCGTGCCGCGTTCTGGACCTGGTGTGGCAGACGGTGGGCGACGTGCCGATCTCGGTCATGAACCAGTACACGCCCAATGCCCTCATGCGCGAGCAGGGCGGCGATCTGGCGCGTGCCGTGACGCGCGAGGAGTACGAGCAGGTGCTCGACCATGCCGATGACTTGGGCTTTACGACGATGTTCTGGCAAGAGGGCGGCGCTGTAGATGAGAGCTTCACCCCGGCCTTCGACACCACCGGCGTCCTTACCAGCGCAAAGTAGCACGTTCGCCGATGATTTTTCTGGGACGGGGATTAAAAAATCATCGAGAGGATCGCCTGTTCGAAAAGTTGTCAAAATAGCCGCGCCCCAAAAAGACTGGTTATTGGGCGTTGACAGTTGGCGAGCCGTAGGTAAAATATCGACTTGTCCTGGGGACGTAGCTCAGTTGGGAGAGCGCTGCCGTCGCATGGCAGAGGCCGAGGGTTCGACTCCCTTCGTCTCCACCCTTGGATTTGATAAGCCGCTGACATTGTGTCGGCGGCTTTTTTTAAAAGAAAGGGCTATACCATGGCCGAGCTTGAGTCCCAACCATTGTCCGACGAGGAGCGCGCCGAGTTGGAAGAGCTCCGCGCTGAGAAGGCCCGCCGCGAGGCTCGGGAAGAGGCCCGTCGCGAGCGTGAGGAGCTGACTGCCCTGCGTGCCGAGCGTGCGAAGGCCGAGGAGGCCGCCTCGAACGCCGCATCCGAGCGCAAGCCCGCGCCCGCACCCAAGCCCGCTGCTGCGAAGCCTGCACCTGCCGCGCCCAAACCTCAGCCTAAAAAGGCCGCTCGTCTTAAGTCCGTCGAGCCCAAGCCGAGCCGTGACGAGATGACCTTTGCCCAGCGCATGGTTACCTCCAAGGAACCTACGGGCGAGAACGAGATCCCTGGCATGGCGCCGGCTCAAAAAATCATCATTGTCCTTGCCCTCATCGCGTTTGTCATCTTTATGGGCTACACGATCCTGACCAGCATGGGCCTGCTCTAACCGATTTGCATCGGGCGTCATGTCCGCATGCTCTGCTCTCGTCCAGCCCTCAAATTCTGCACCACACATCCGAAAGGTCGCCCCATGGCTTTGACCGACATCTCGCATCCCACCGACATTGCAATGCTCACCGATCTGTACGAGCTCACTATGGCCCAGGGCCTGTGGGAGAGCGGCAAGGCCAATGAGCAGGGTTGTTTTACCGCGTTTTACCGCGACCATCCCTTTGGCAGCGCTTATGCCGTCATGTGCGGCACCGCCGAGTTGCCCGAGCTGGTCGAGAACCTGCGCTTTACGCCCGAGGATATCGACTACCTCGCATCGCTTGAGGCCCCGGCCGGCGGCGCGATGTTCAAGTCCGCATTCCTCGACTACCTGCGCGATTTTCGTGCGCATGTAAATATCGACGCCGTGCCCGAGGGCGAGCTCGTCTTTCCGCGCGAGCCCATGGTGCGCGTCACCGGTCCTGCGCTCGAGTGCCAGCTGCTCGAGACGGCGCTGCTCAACATCGTCGGGTTCCAAACGCTTGTCGCCACCAAGACGGCGCGCGTGGTGCTCGCCGCCGACGGTCGCCCTGTGGCGGAGTTTGGCCTGCGCCGAGCCCAGGGTCCCGATGGCGGCCTGGCCGTTGCGCGCGCGAGCTACGTTGCCGGCTGCTCCTCTACGTCCAATGTGCTCGCCGGCCGCCGCTACGGTATTCCCGTCTTTGGCACGCATGCGCACAGCTGGGTGATGAGCTTCGATTCCGAGCTCGAGGCCTTCCGTGCCTTTGCCAAATCGAGCCCCAAGAACTGCACGCTGCTCATCGACACCTATGACGTGCGCGAGGGCTGCGAACATGCCATTACGGTTGCCAAGGAGATGGAAGCGGTGGGCGAGCGCCTGTCGGCCATTCGCATCGACTCCGGCGACCTCGCCAAGCTCTCCAAGTATGTTCGCGGCCGTTTTGATGCCGAGGGCCTGCCCTATGTGGGGATCTCGGTTTCCAACGATCTGGATGAGTACACGATTCAGTCGCTGCTCGACCAGGGCGCGCCCATCGACAGCTTTGGCGTGGGTACCAAGCTTGCGACCTGCTATGACCAGCCGGCGCTGGGCGGCGTGTACAAGCTTTCCGCCCGCCGTGCGAGCGAGGCAGATCCATGGACGCCGGTGGTCAAGCTCTCCGAGCAGCCCTACAAGCGCACGATCCCGGGCGTGCAACGCGTGCGTCGTTATTACGACGGTTTTGGCGGCCCGGTTTGCGACATGATTTACGACGAGGGCCATCTGGCGGGGGAGGGCGCCGCGCGCGGCAATACCCTCGTGGCCGTGAATGATGCCGCCCTGGTGACCGACGTGTCCGAACTTGAGTATCGCGAGCTGCTGGTGCCGATCGTGCGCGATGGCAGTGCGGTGGCTCCGCGTGAGAGCATCCAGGACGCGCGCGAGCGCTGTGCTTGGGCGCTCGATCATCTGGACGCAGCTTTCAAGCGCTTTCTGTACCCGCAGACCTATGTGGTGGGCATGGAGCAGGGCCTGGCTCAGGTGCGCGACGAGCTCGTGCGCAAGAACATGGCCGCGGCCTCGGCTTTCCCCTGGGCAAAATGATCCGCATGCGACGGAGGAAAACGTATCATTTTCTCGCTCGCCCGTTCGCCCGTTCGCTGAACAGTCGATTGGTTTGACGTATGACGACTTCTTATAAAACGATGGTGGTAAAGATCGGTTCGTCCACGGTGGTGGGCGCCGACGGCAAGGTCAACCGCGCCTTTATCGGCGGGCTTGCCGATCAGGCCGCAGCGCTGCGCAAGCTCGGCTGGCGTCTGGTCGTGGTGAGCTCGGGCGCTATCGCCTGTGGCTATCCCGTGCTGGGCTTCGACCGTAAGCCGGTCGGCGACCTGCCGAGCCTGCAGGCCTGCGCTTCGGCCGGCCAGTGCATTATCTCGTCGGCCTACGACGAGGAGTTTCATGCGCGCGACCTGCTCACCTCGCTCGTGCTGCTCACGCGTCACGACACGGCGCGCCGTACGTCCTACCTGCACGCGCGCGACGCCCTGCTGCGCCTGGTGAAGCTTGGCGTGGTGCCGGTCGTCAACGAGAACGATACCGTTACCGTCGATGAGATCAAGTTCGGCGACAACGACACACTGGCGGCGCTTGTGAGCTGCCTGGTTTCTGCCGATCTGTGCGTGACGCTCTCGGACATCGATGGCCTCTATACTGCCAATCCGCATGAGGACCCCACGGCCGAGTTTGTTCCTGTCGTGCATAAGATCGATGCCAAGATTATTGCCTCGGCGGGCGATTCTTCCACATCGGTGGGCACGGGCGGCATGATTACCAAGATTCGCGCGAGCCGCATCCTGATGACGGCGGGCATTCAGAGCGTGATTTGCTCAGGCGAGGAGCCCGATGCGCTCGTGCGCCTCGCCCGCGGCGAGAGCGTGGGCACGCTGTTCGATCCGCCGGCGGAGCGTCTGGACATCGCACCCCGCAAGCTGTGGATCGCACTGGGCGACAAGGCGCATGGCTCGGTGACGGTCGATGATGGTGCTGCGAAGGCGCTGGTCAGCCGTGGCTCTTCCCTGCTTGCGGTGGGTATTCGCGAGGTCGATGGCCAGTTTGCCGAGGGCGATGTGCTCGACGTGTGCGACCCGAGCGGTATGGTTGTCGCCCGCGGTATCGCCGAGGCCGATTCGGACGTGCTGGAACTTGCTGCCGGTCGCCGCCAGGACCAGATCGCCAGCAACCGCCTGCTCGCTAACCTGGCCGAGAAGCCGGCGATACACAGGGATAACTTGATCGTATTTGCATAAAGAAAGACAGCGCTGCGGATCGTTTCCCGCAGCGCTGTCTTTCTCGTGCCGGCACCTGGGGACGTTTCTTTTGTGCCGGCAGGTGGGGACACTCCTTTGCTAGAAGATTCGGCGCAGGTCTCCGCGGTTGAGGGCCTCGTCGAAGAGGTGCTTGAATACCACGCTGCCGTGCAGGCCGTCGTGCTCGAACTCGTTGGTCACCCAGGCATGCGAGTTGCCCACGCGGCTGAGCGTATCAAGCTGCAGGCCCGAATCCACGTACATGTCGTCGAAATACACCGCGGCCTGCAGGGGCACCTCGTTGCACGCCAGTCGCTGCGGGTCGTAGATCTTGTCCCAGCTGGTGTCTTCCATCAGCAGGTCCATGGCGGGCTTGAAGGGCTTGAGCTCGGGCATCTGCTCGAACATCCACGGGAACATGGCCTCGCCGGTAAACATGAGCGGGCGCGCGAGTGTGTCGAACTCGGCACGATGGGCCTTCTCCTCTGCTGCGGCCCAGCGAATGGGCATGGTGTCGCCGTCGGCGTAGATAAACTCCTGCAGTGTCCAGTACAGCGGGTTCGTGCGTGTGTTGGTGCGCTCGAAGGCGCGCATCAAAAAGCTGTCGGATACCGAGGAGCCGCAGCTCAGCGTACCGTCGTCAGTAACAAAAGCGTGATCGATAGTCCAATGCATGCGCTCAAAGCTCGGCTTCATGCCAAAGTCGCTGCCCATGAGCTGTAGGCGCTCGACCGTCATCGGCGAGCCGTCGGGCAGCACGGGCTTCTGTGCCTCGAGCGCATCGGCCAGGGCTGCCACGCGCTCGACGTCGGCGGGGTAGCGGTCGTAATACTGCTGCGTCTTGGCGGCCATGCGCGGGAAGGTGTGCGCGTAGACCTCGCTGGCGCTCGCCGGCACGTGGGGGATGCCGCCGCAGGTAAAGCTCGCCGCCACGCCCTCGGGGAAGAGCGACAGATAACTCAACGTCAAAAAGCCGCCGTAGCTCTGGCCGAGCGTGACCCAGGGCTTGCCGCCAAAGCCCACCAGACGCAGGTACTCAAAATCGCGCACGATGGAGCTGGCGAGGTGGCGCTTGAGGAAGTCGGCCTGCGAGCGTGCTGTATCGGCGCCGGCGGCCGTTGCGCGATCGCCCAGTGCCTTGATCGTGCGTCCGTCCACGCAGCTACTGCGTCCGGTGCCGCGCTGGTCGGGAAGGACCACGCGGAAGTGCTTGACGGCCTCCTCGATCCAGCCGTCGCTTGTAGGCGACAGCGGACGCGGGCTCTCGCCGCCGGGGCCGCCCTGCAAAAACAGGAGCAGCGGCAGATCGTCGTTGATGCGGTCAGGCGCGCAAACCACGCGGTAGAAGAGCTTGATGCTCTCGGGCGCGCCGGCGATTGGTGCCGGCATAGCGCCGCGGCGCATGGTGCTGCCGACGGCCAGGAGCATCGGCTCCAGGCCGCGCCAGTCAAGGGGGACGTCGATGCTGTGGTCCTCGACATAAAGGCCGGGGACGTGGTACGAAGTGATGAGGGCCATGTGAGTCTTCCGTTCGTTGCGGTGTTTCGGGTTGACCAATTCTACCGCCGCGGGCGAGGCCATGCGCAAATCGGCTACCATGGTTGCAAACTTCTAGGAGAAAGGGCCGCCCATGTCGGTCGATATAGCCACGTATGTCCACGATCTTGCCGTTGCCGCCAAGGCAGCGTCGGCCTCGCTTGCCACGGCGAGCGATGAGCAGCGTCAGGAGGCCGTGCGCGCCATGGCCGCAGCACTGCGCAACGGTGTTGACTCCATCGTCGCCGCTAACGAGCTCGATATGTCCGCCGCACGCGATGCGGGCACTTCGGCCGGTCTGCTCGACCGTCTGCTGCTGACGCCTGAGCGCGTCGAGGGCATGGCCGCCGGCCTGGAAAAGCTCGCCGAGCTGCCCGATCCCGTCGGCCGCGTGCTCGACCACCGCGTGCTTGCGAGCGGTGTGGACCTGACCCGCGTGAGCGTGCCGTTGGGCCTGGTCGCCATGGTCTACGAGGCGCGCCCCAACGTGACGGCCGACGCCGCAGGCATCTGCATCCGTACCGGCAACGCCTGCATTCTACGCGGCGGCTCGCTGGCCTATCACTCGTGTGCCATGATCGCCGAGCTGCTGGCCGATGCGCTCGAGGCCAAGGGCTTCCCGCGCGAGGCCGTGTCGATGATCGAGTCCACCGACCGCGAGGCCACCGGCGAGCTCATGAAGCTCCGCGGTATTGTCGACGTACTCATTCCGCGCGGAGGTGCAGGCCTGATCCAGCGCTGCGTGCGCGAGTCGCTTGTGCCGGTGATCGAGACGGGCACGGGCAACTGCCACATCTACGTGCATGAATCCGCCGACTTTGATAAGGCGCTCAACATTATCGTTAATGCCAAGACCCAGCGCGTAGGCGTGTGCAATGCCGCCGAGTCGCTGCTGGTCGACCGTGCTGTGGCCGATGCGTTTTTGCCCGCGGTCGTGACCGTGCTGCATGACCACAGCGTGCTCATTCACGGCGACGAGGCAACCTGCGCCGCATGCGCCGATGCCGGGCTTGCCGAGGGTGATGACTACGTTGCCGCGACTGAGGAGGACTGGGGTCGCGAGTATCTGGCGCTCGAGATGAGCGTGAAGGTCGTGGCGAGCGAGGACGAGGCCATCGCACACATCAACCGCTACGGCACGATGCACTCCGAGGCCATCGTTGCCGAGGACACGGATGCTTGCGAGCGCTTCCTGGATGCGGTCGATGCCTCGGCCGTGTACGCCAACGCCAGCACGCGCTTCACCGACGGCGGCGAGTTTGGCCTGGGCGCCGAGATCGGCATCTCGACCCAAAAACTCCACGCCCGTGGCCCCTTTGCCGCCGAGGCCCTCACCACCTACAAATACAAGCTCCGCGGCACCGGCCAGGTCCGCCCCTAAACCCCTCGTAAACGAAAACCACCACAAAGGTGCCTGTCCCCTTCGTGGTGGTTTTAGGTGGCGTGGGCGGTTAGGCCTGGAAGGTATCGCGGTCGGGGGCGAAGGACTGCATGGCCGCGATGGTGCGGTCAAAGAGCTCGGGGAGCTCCCAGCCCAACATCTCGGCGCCCTGCGAAATCACGTCGCGCGAGCAGCCGGCGGCAAAGCACTTGTCCTTGAACTTCTTCTTGAGCGACTTGGTCGTAAAGTCCATAACGCTCTTGCTCGGGCGCATGATGACTGCAGCGCCGATCAGGCCGGTGAGCTCATCGCAGGCAAACAGGATCTTTTCCATCTGCAGCTCGGGCTTGGGCAGCGAGGTGTTGAAGTCGGACGTGTGCGTCTGGATGGCGCGAATGAGCTCTGGAGACGCACCTTCGCCCTTAAGAATCTCGGCAGCATAGATGGTGTGGTTCATGGGGTCGTCCTCATGCTCCTCCCAATCCAGGTCGTGCAGCAGACCGACGATGCCCCAAAACTCCTCGTTCTCGGGGTCGAACTCGCGCGCAAAGTAGCGCATAGTGCCCTCGACCGTCTCGCCATGGGTGATATGGAACGGGTCCTTGTTGTGCTCGTTGAGCAGTTCGAACGCGCGGTCGCGGGTGATTCCGGCGGTAAGCGGCTCTGCCATAGGAGACTCCTTGTGCTCGTGGGTATCGATAAGAATGAATACTACTAGAACAAGAAAACCACCACAAAGGTGTCTGTCCCCTTTGTGGTGGTTTTGGCGCGGTTGGGTTAGTTGAGGGCGGCTTGGGCTAGGCGGGCTTCGGCGGCCTCCTCGGTGACGCCCAAGGCCACGGCGAACTCCTCGATGGAGCGGCGCTTGGCTTCCTTGAGTACGCGCATGTAGTAGGAGCTGGGCTTTTTATCAGCTTCCTCGGCCTGGCGAATGCGGTACATCATGGTCTTTGCCACGCGGACCGTCTCGGGCGCGCCCAGCTTGAGCTGCTGCTTAAAGTGCGTCTCCTCAAGCGAGCTGTTGCGCTCGGTAAAGGTGTCGCACTCCAGCTCGTCATAGTGGCTCAGCAGGTGCTCGGCATCTTGCTGCGAGATGGCGGCGTGCAAACGGTCGGCCTGCGCCACGGGGTACATGAGGATCGTCTGCGCATGTCCCTGCTTGGTCTCGAGCAGCAGCATGGGCTGCGGTGTGTCGTCCCTAAAACCGACGACGGTGCAGACTCCCTGGCCCGGATGAATGACGTGTTGACCGATTGAGAACATGCTACCTCCAACTTATACGAATTTACGTATGTCTAGAATAACACGCTGACGTGCGCAAACCCTTACTTTATGCAGGAAAAGCACACAACTCTGATAGGTAAGAGTATTCGATAACAGACGCAGCTCATTCACACCTTTATGCATTTTCAACGCCTGCATAATCTGCAGGCAGACCGGCATCTTTGAGTGACTCCATACAAGCTGTAGTCAATTTTGTGCATATGCAATATCGATTGGCTTTACCCTGCGACAGTGCCCGTCGCTTGTGATAGAGTGCTACAAACTCTGGCTTTTGCCCTACGAGTGACCAAGAGCTCGGGGGCTTTAACACAAGGAGGATCTATGCCCGAGAAGATTGAAGAGCTGGTACGCGCTGCGCTTGCTGCGGCCCAGGAGGCCGGCGACCTTTCCGCATTTGAACTTGACGATTGCGCTATCGAGCGACCGGCTGACACTTCTCATGGCGAGTGGACCTCTACCATGGCCCTGAAGTCCGCCAAGCTGGCCCACTGCGCCCCGCGCAAGATCGCCGAGGCCATCGTTGCCCATATGCCCGAGGACCCCGCGATCGAGAAGGTCGAGATCGCAGGCCCCGGCTTCATCAACTTCTACCTCTCCGTTGCCGTCAAGAATGCCATCTTTGGCGAGGCTCGCGAGAAGGGTATGGACTTCGCTAAGTCCAACGTCGGTGGTGGCCTGAAGACCCAGGTCGAGTTCGTTTCCGCCAACCCCGTCGGCCCCATGCACATCGGCCACGGCCGCTGGGCCGCGCTGGGCGACTCGCTCTGCCGTGTTATGGACCACGCCGGTTACGACATCCAGCGTGAGTTCTACATCAACGACCACGGCTCTCAGATGAACACCTTCGGCAACTCCATCAGCACGCGCTATATGCAGCTTGCCGACATCATCGCCAAGCAGGGCGTGGATATCGACGAGGCTCACAAGCTGCTGATCGCCGACCGCGACGCTTTCGTTGCCGACGAGAACGACGAGCATCCCGAGACCCATCCGTACCAGGATAACTTTGCCGAGACCCTGGGCAAGGACTCCTACGGCGGCGACTACATCATCGACGAGGCCGCCGAGTTCTGGCGCACCGACGGCGATAAGTGGGTCAACGCCGATCCGCAGGAGCGCATGGAGGGCTTCCGCGAGCGCGGCTATGTAAAGATGGTCGACAACATGCGCGACCTTTGCCATGCCGTTAACTGCGACTTCGATCGTTGGTTCTCCGAGCGCTCGCTGTATGTGAAGGACACCGAGGGCGAGACCGCCGGCACCTCCGCCGTCGACCGCGCTTTTGAGAAGCTCGACAAGATGGGCTACCTCTACACCAAGGACGGCGCCCTGTGGTTCCGCTCCACCGACCTGGGCGATGACAAGGACCGCGTCCTGATCAAGTCCGACGGCGAGTACACCTACTTCGCCTCCGACGTTGCCTATCACTGGGATAAGTTCCAGCGCGTCGACCACGTCATCGACATCTGGGGCGCCGACCACCACGGCTACATCGAGCGCGTCCGCTGCGTCTGCGACGCCCTTGGCTATCCCGGCAAGTTCGAGGTTCTGCTGGGCCAGCTCGTCAACCTGCTGCGCAACGGCAAGCCCGTCCGTATGTCCAAGCGCAAGGGCACCATGGTGACCCTGCAGGAGCTCGTCGACGAGGTCGGCTCCGATGCCGCTCGCTACACGCTCATCTCCAAGAGCTCCAACCAGATGGTCGACTTCGATATTGAGGCCGTTAAGAAACGCGACAACTCCAACCCGGTGTACTACGTGCAGTACGCTCACGCCCGTGTGTGCTCCATCCTGCGCCGTGCCGCTGACGTTACGCCCGAGCAGGCTGACGAGATGGGCATGAAGGCCGTCGCCGCCAAGGCCATCGGTGAGAACGTCGATTACTCGCTGCTGACCGACCCGACCGAGCTCGCCCTTTCGCGTAAGCTCAACGAGCTCACCGACCTCATCGCCAGCTGCGCTCGCGACCGCGCCCCGTTCCGTCTGACGCACTTTGCTGAGGAACTCGCCGGCGACTTCCACAGCTTCTACGCTGCCTGCCAGGTTCTGCCGAGCGAGGGCCGTCCCGTCGACCCCGAGCTTTCGCGTGCCCGTCTGGCCGCTTGCGACGCCGTCCGCGTGACGCTCGCCCTGGTGCTCACCCTTGTTGGCGTTTCCGCGCCCGAGCAGATGTAATCTGCGAGTCATTTGACCGTACAGACTTGGTTTAACTAAGCCTTGAAAGCCCGATCTCCCACGGAGGTCGGGCTTTTTGCAAACGCCGACGTATTGACGAATTTGGAACTGCTGGAAATACGAAACTATGCCGGTTTACTACGATGAAATGAGAAATTCCAACCACGCCGGCTTTTCGCAAAAAGTGCAAGGCATCTACCTGCGGTTTTAGTTCAACAAGTTTCGGAGTGGTCGCGGTTGAGCGATTCATCGTAGTAAACCGCCATAGTTTTGGCGGAGGCAGTCAGATTTGTGGGTGTTAAACCAAAGAGTGTCCCTTTTGACTAGTCGTTTAAGAGCGTTCCCAATGACTAAGTTGCAGGTGGCGGCGGTTGTGTTACACTAACGCTGCGTATATGGCGCAATCATCTCGATACAGATCAATGATGTCCGTCGTTTTGAACGGAACTAGACTGTTTAGCCGCCCTGAAGGTTTATGCAGGGAGCATGTGATCACAGGGCTTGAAAAGAAAGTTGAGCAAACACTGTGTCTGATCAACAGCAAGAAAACGAAATAACGACGACGCAAGCCGCTCCCGCTGCACCGGTTGCGTCGGACCAAGTCGCGGCGCCCGCGCAAACGTCGGCTCCTGAGACGCCTAAGGCTGCAACGGCTGAGAAGGCCGTGCCTGCAACTGGTGAGGAGGCTGCTCCGGCAAAGCCCAAGCGTACGCGCCGCACGGCCAAGCCTGCTGCTGACGGCGAGGAGGTCACCAAGCCCAAGCGCCGTACCACGCGCACGACGCGCGTCAAGCGCACCGTTGCAGCTGACTCCTCGGCGCCGATTTCCGATGAGGTCGCGCAGGCACGTGCGTTGGCGCAGATTAGCGAGGCTCAGGTGGTGCGCGCCCGCCGTCGTGCTGCCGAGCGCGAGGCCGCGGCTCTGACCGAGCTTGCAGCTCCGTCTGTGCCCGAGACGCCTGCCGCCACCGAGACCCCTGCCGCCGACCAGCCGACCGAGAAGCCGGTACCGCGCACACGCCGTCGCACGGCTGCTAAGGCCGAGCAGGTTGCCGATCAGGTAACCCCCGAGCTCACTGAGGCTTCGGTCCGTTCCGCGGCAGGGGAGGGCACATCGCCTGTTGAGCCCGCTGCGCCTGTCGAGGCCAGCGAAGTTCCCGTTGTCGATCCGGCTTTGCGCCCGCACCGTCGCGGTCGCAAGCCCAAGGCTTTCGTCGAGGCCGAGAAGGCCGCAGCCGCAGCCGCCGCCGCTCGGGATGCTGCGGCGACCGCCGAGCCTGCAACCGCTGCCGACGCGCCCGTCCAGGATGCTACGACTTCCGAGGCCGTTTCTGCCGATGTCGAGCCCGCCGACGTCCGTCCTGGTCGCAGCCATCGTACTGCTGCTAAGCGCACGTCCAAGGCCAAGGCTGCCAAGAAGGGTGCGTCCGAGGTTTCCGCCGAGACGACCGCCGATGCATCGACTGATGCCGCCGAGCCCCAAGACGTCGAACAGTCTGCGTCCGAGAAGCCCAAGCGCGGTCGCAAGAAGTCCGCTAAGGCCAAGGCCGTCGAGCAGCATGCCGAGGCCGAGCCGCAGGGCGATTCCAATGCCGAGGCCAGCGATGATGCTTCGGCTAACGAAGACGCCTCCGCAACCGATGGCACCGCCCCCGTCGAGACCGAAGAGAGCGCTCGCCCCAACCGCCGTCAGCACAAGCGCAACGACGAGCGTAATGACCGCAACGAGCGCAAGGACGAGCGTAACAACGATCGCCGCAACCGTCAGCGCGACCGCAAGCAGCGCAATAAGGAGCGCAATGCCGCTCCGACTGAGCCCACGCTTTCGCGCGAGGAGCTCGCGGCCATGAAGGTCGCCGAGCTGCGCGAGAAGGCCAAGGAGTTCGAGATCGAGACGACCGGCAAGAAGAAGGCCGAGCTCGTCGAGGAGATCTACACTACCGCCGCAAAGGCCGAGGGTTTCCGCGATATCAAGGGCATTCTGCAGATTCGCCCAGACAGCTCCGGCATCATCCACGCCCATGGCTACATGAAGTCCAACGACGACGCCTTCGTGCCCGCATACCTCATCCGTTCCGCGCGTCTGCGCACGGGCGATGTCATCGAGGGCTCGCTGCGTCCTTCGCGCGGCGGCGACAAGCGCGCCGGCCTCGCCAAGATCACGACCGTCAACGGCATGGATCCTGAGCAGATTCGCAATCGCCCCAAGTTCGGCGACCTCACCCCGGTCTATCCCAACGAGCCGCTGCGCATGGAGCATGGCAAGGATTCCATTACCGGTCGTGCCATCGACATCGTGTCGCCGATCGGCAAGGGTCAGCGTGGCCTGATTGTGTCCCCGCCTAAGGCCGGCAAGACGACGATCCTCAAGAAAATCTGCCAGTCTATCTCGATTAACAACCCCGAGGTGCACCTCATCTGCCTGCTCGTCGACGAGCGCCCCGAAGAGGTCACCGATATGCAGCGTTCCATCAAGGGCGAGGTTGTGGCGTCGACCTTCGATATGCCCGCCGACAACCACACTCGCGTGGCAGAGCTCGTCATCGAGCGCGCCAAGCGCATCGTGGAACTGGGCGGCGATGTTGTAGTTGTGCTCGACTCCATCACGCGTCTTGCCCGCGCCTACAACTTGGCGGCGCCCGCCTCAGGCCGCATCCTTTCGGGCGGCGTTGATTCGGCGGCACTGTATCCGCCCAAGCGTTTTCTGGGTGCAGCCCGCAATATCGAGAACGGTGGCTCGCTCACCATCCTGGCCTCCGCACTCATCGATACCGGTTCCAAGATGGACGAGGTCATCTTTGAGGAGTTCAAGGGTACCGGCAACATGGAGCTCAAGCTCGACCGCGACCTGGCCGATCGCCGCATTTTCCCGGCCATCGACCCTGTTGCCTCGGGTACGCGCAACGAGGACCTGCTGGTCGACGAGCAGATGCGCCCGTTTGTCTTTGGTCTGCGTCGCATCCTCGCCGGCATGAACAATACCGAGCGCGCGGCCGCATCGTTTATCAAGGGCCTCAAGGGCACCAACACCAACCAGGAGTTCCTGGTGCGTTCGGCCAAAAAGCATAGCGACTACGAGCAGACGTTCTAAGTCGTCAACCGCACGCGGCGTTATTGCCGGCGCGATGAAGGGTCGGGGCTTGCGCCTCGGCCCTTTTTATATCGCCACTCGGCGCCAGTTATCGACCATAAGACTGGCAAGCAGCAGGTTTCCCGTTTCAATCCGACATCGTCGCTTGCAATCGACAGGGCGGTTTCGCATAATAGCTTTTAAGCTTCGCGACGGAAAACGCAGATGAAACGAACCATATACCGTTGCTTTGGGGCATAGCCCCGCTTCATCTTCTCTCGCGCAGCCAACTGAATGATGCGATTTGGGTGCTGGAAGATGGGGAGAGCTCATGGCTTCTTCTGATGCAACACAACGAGCAGTCCTTGCCGGACTTTCGTGCGGGATCGGCCTGGCCGCCCCCGTGGTTATGTATGCCGCGACGCTGCCGTTTTCGTCGGTGAACGAGACGGTCGTGGCGGGTGCGGTTCCCTTCGCCGTGGGCGCGGTGGCGGGCGTGGGTATCTATGCCGCCTCGCTGGGCATCTCCGAGTACCGTGCGCAGCGTGAAGAGCGTCTGTTCCAGCCCGATGCCATGGGCGGTGCTGCCAATCTCAATCAACATCAAAGTGAGTTCAAGACCGCCTCGATTCCGGCTCAGCAGCAGGATGCGACTCCTTACGCTGCGGCTTCTGCTTCTCAGGCTCAGGCGGAGCAGTCTACCTCGGCATACCTTTCCGGCCTGACTGGTGCGTTCCAGCGCCGTCATGCCGATGATGGTGTCCCTACCATCGCTCGAGCCGCAGATGCTATGGACGAGGCCGAGGCTTGGTCCATGATCGACAGTATGCTCGACGACGATTCGCCGGTGAGCTGCGACCCTGCACACTCGCGCGACGTCTATCAAGTCGCCATCGACGAGCTTACCAACGGCGGGCAGACCGGCTCCTTCAATCGTGACGACATCGCCGCCGCGGCGCGCGCCGTGTCGGGCTCCCAGGCCGCCCCTGCGGGCAGCACGGCGGCTTTCGTGGCACTCGTTGCCAACGCGGCAGCCAATAACGCCTACAACGCTACCTCGGGCGACGCGAACGCTTCTGCCGATTATTCGTACGTTGATGAAGCCATTACCGCGGACGAGGAGGCCGTTGCCGCCCGCCGTGCCGCCGAGAGCTCGCTTTGGGGCGCTCCTGCTCAGCAGCAGGCGGCTGAGGCTGCGCCGTACAACGCAAACCTCGCCAGCATGCCTATCATCTCCGGTGCCGCGGACATCGATCTTGACGACCTCGATGAACCTGCAGCCATCACCGCATCGATTGATGCCCAAGATCGCATCGACACCGGCGACCTTCCGGACGCCTCGCTCGAGGTCGATGTCCCCATGGCCGATTACTCGGGCCACGAGGACATGTGGGCCGCCGCCACCGCGATTCTGGATGAGATTGACGAGCCCGCTCCTGTTGCAGTCCCCACTCCCGTCGCTGCCCCTCAGCCTGCTGCTCCCGCCTATGTCGGCCGTCACAGCGCTGTGTTCCCCGAGGATACCGCCCGTATCTCGCGCGAGAGCATCGAGCGGGCCGAGGCTATTGCCGCCGGCATTATGGAAAATCGTCGTCACGAGCGCGTCAATCAGATCCTCGAGGAAGAGATCGAGCGCCTGCAGTCCTCTACCGCCAAGCGTACGGGCCGTGCCTATCTGAGCGTTATCGAGGGCGGTACCGCCAGCTTCGCGCCGCTCCGCGCGGAGGCATAACTTCTGCATGGTTAAGATCAATCGAAAATGGGCGGTCGTGACCTGCCTGATGGCGCTCTTGATCTGGGGCAATTCGCTGGTTCCCGGCTCGGGGTCGGGCTCGCTGAGCCTAACGGTCATGGAAGCTATCCGCGGTTTCCTGCACGGCGTGGGACTTCCATATGAATGGGTGACCAACTTTGTTGTTCGCAAGTGCGCGCATTTTACCGAGTATATGGTGCTCGGCATCCTGGCAACGCACGCTTTTGATTTTGAGGGCCGGCACACCTTTGACGTGCTGCTGCCCACGGCGGTGTTCCTGCTGCTGATTCCCTCGATCGACGAGACGATTCAGCTCTTTGTGCCGGGACGCGCCGGCATGATCACCGATGTGATGATCGACTGCTGTGGAGCGGCAATGGGCGTTGTGCTCCGATATCTCTTACGGTCGCTGATGTACGCCAAAAAGGCCGCCTAGGACGTATTGTTTGGTCCTAGGCGGCCTTTTTTATTTGAGGGCTTATATGAGGCGTGGTGGCGTCGTTCCATTGGTCGGATTTGCTGGGCGCGCCACGCCCCGTGGGTGCGTCTGTTACTGAAGCGCCTGTGCGCCCAGGGCAAGGCAACCCATGATGCCCTGCTTGCCCTCGAGGCTGTTGTTGACAATGTAGGTATCGATGTCGTTGACCTCGGGCGTGACGATATAGCCGTTGAGCATTTCGGCACATTTCTTGCGTGCGAGCGGCACGATGGGGGTGTGGTCGGCCACGCCGCCGCCGATGATGATCTTTTGCGGCGCGTAGCACAGCGTGTAGGTCATGAGCGCCTGTGCCAGATAGCCGGCGAGCAGGTCCATGGCCTCCGGGTCATCGGCCATGTCTCCGGCGCTCTTGCCATCCCAGCGCTTTTTAACGCCGGGGCCGGCGATGAGGCCCTCGAGACAGTTGTCGTGGAAGGGGCAGGCGCTGTGCTCGCCAATGGTGTCGCGCGGGTCGCGCGTGACCAGGATGTGGCCGGCCTCGGGATGCATCATGCCGTGCACGAGCTTACCGCCCGAGAGCACGCCGGCGCCCACGCCGGTGCCGATGGTCAGGTAGACCACGTCGGTGAGGCCCTTGGCGCAACCAAACGTGACCTCGCCCAGGCAGGCGACGTTGACGTCGGTATCGTAGCCGCAGGGGATATTGAGCTCGTTTTGGATAGTGCCCAGCAGGTCAAAGTAGCGCCATGCCGTTTTGGGCGTCTCCAGGATCTTGCCGTATTGGGGCGAGGCAGGGTTGACTGCGGTGGGGCCAAAGGCGCCGATGCCCAGCGCGGCGATGCCCTTGTCGGCAAACCATGCGTTGACGGCCTCAACGGTCTCCTGCGGGGTCGTGGTCGCGATCTGCTCGCGCTCTAGGACCGTACCGTCCGCATAGCCCGTGGCGCAGACCATCTTGGTGCCGCCGGCCTCGAGTGCTCCGATAAGCTGCTGCTCTGCCATAGTATTCCTCTCTCTGGGACGAGTTGCTCCGTGACTAAAGTATAGAGCTCTAAACCATTTAAGAAAGCGCTATAAAAAGAAGCCCTGCAACGCGGTGAACTGCCTCCCATTTCTTGGACATGAGAAATGGGAGGCTTTCTTTATGCGTGTTGATTTGAGGGTGAAGCATGATGTCGAGGCCAGGAAGGCGGCCATAGGGCTCTTCGAGCTCGG
>CABUSR010000033.1 GCA_902494245.1 uncultured Collinsella sp. | reverse complement strand
GTCGCCCTGGTAGCCGCCGCAAAGCGCCGGCGCCGCCAGCGCGTACTCGGTTTTGGACAGCGGGCTCAGCGCCATCGCACCCAGCTCGAGCGCCGTATCCTCCAGCATCAGGCCCAGCGTGCGCGAGCGCAGGCGCTCGGCATCGCCCGCCGACACGTCGCGATCGAGCACGCGCGCCGCATCCGGTGCATCGCGCTCGACGGTGCGAATGTGCAGACGCTCGGCGATGGCGCGGACGGCGGCACAGCGGGCAGCCTCGGCTTCTTCCTGCGCCGGCGTAAAGATACGGTTGCGCCCCAGCACCAGGCCAATCACATTGCGCGGGCCCAGAGCGTCGACGGCCAGCGCCGCCAGCAGGGACGACGGCAAGTCACCCTCGAGTGCCACCACAGCACGCGACGCACCGTGGGCTCGGGCGTTGTCGCGCACGGCGAGCACCAGCGCCTGCCACAGCCACTCCTCGGAACGGAACTCGGGCAGTTCGTGATCCTCCAGGGCATCGAGCATCACGCCGCGCTGAATCTCCTGAACCAGCAGGCTCTCCTCAAAGCACGGCGCCTGGGCCACCACGCGACCGCAGTCGTCGAGCACAAACGAACCGCCGGTATACACCGACTCGTCATAGGCACCGACCGGCGCCATGCAGGCAAACCACACGCTGCGCTTGGATGCGATCTTGCGGTAGGCGCCGCTGCGAACGGCGGCAATGGCGGCAGTCTCGCGGTCGGTCATGTCAAACGCGTTGAATTGGAAATACGCAATGAGGTCAACACCGGTCGGCAGCATCTCGAGTTCGCGGTCCAAGTCAAAAATCACGGCAATGCGCACGCCGTCCACGTCGAACACCGGCGGCGCCCAACGTGTGTCGTTGTTCTCGCCACGCTGCAGGGCAATGCTCGAACGCGCCGGCACCACATGACCGTCCTTGAGCATCATGTAGTCAAGCAGCGGCTGGCCCTCAAACGAAACCGCCGCGGGCACGATGCAGATCATGTCAAGCTCCTGGATACGCTCGGCGACACCAGTCAAACCGGCAAGCACGTCGTGCTCAAAGTCGGCAGCGCCCACCAGGCCACCGGGCATGGCGCCCATAAAGAGCGGAGCCGGAACGCACAGCACGCGCGCCCCGCGCTCGTGGGCCAGACGAGCCTGGTCCTCGATGCGGCCGCAAATGCCCTCAATATCACCCAGGCGCATATCGATCTGTGCAAGCGCGAGCTTCATGGCCCAGCCCTTTCCGTCGTAAACCATCGAAATCGTAGTAAAAGCGCCGGCCGCATAATGCAGCCGGCGCTTGCATGTGCATATGCTAGCTATGATACCCCGAGCGGGGGCGCGCTCCTAGAATGTCGCGGACCACAGCCCGTGCAGGTTGCAGTAGGCATAGACGGTACCGGTCTTGGAGCCGCCCGCGAAAAACGTCGCGGGTTTCATGCCGGGCTCAAGGTAATGAACCTCTAAGCGGCCCTCGGCCTCAAGCGCAATCCACTCAATGTAGTGTTCGGGCAGGCTGGGGTGCTCGACCGAGCCAACGCGTGCACGAATCACGTGACCGTCGCGCTCGGTCTCGACAACAGGCACGTGCTTCTCGTGCGCCGCGTCCTCAGTGTTTGCGGTCAGTTCCGTGCAACCGGCAGGGGTCGCAACGTCGTCGCCAAGGGCAGCGATGAGCTTACCGTCGGGGTCCTTAAAGAATTTCGCCATGATGATCTCCTTTGCTGATGTGCCAATGTTCTTGATGGTTCTTATGCCCAAAGGCAGACAAACCATCCACGGCATTGCAAATGAACACATAACGGATCAGGCAAGCGGTCGGGCCAAAATGCGTCGACCGTCCTGCCCACTCCAGCAGTCCCACCCCGCGCGCGGCTAGCGCCCGTCGCCGCCGAGCAGCGCCAGAACATCCTCGCGCGTGAACAGTGCCGACGAGATGCCGTCGCCGCCGAGCACGCTGTTGACCAGGTCGCGCTTGGACTCCTGCATCTGCATAATGCGCTCCTCGATCGTGTCCTTGGCGATGAGCTTGTACACGGTCACGGTATGTTGCTGGCCAATACGATGCGCGCGGTCAGTCGCTTGGTCCTGCGCCGCCACGTTCCACCACGGGTCGTAGTGGATTACCACGTCGGCCGCCGTCAGGTTAAGGCCCACGCCGCCCGCCTTGAGCGAGATCAAAAAGACCGGCACCTCGCCCGCCTGGAACTGCGCGACCATCTTGGCGCGGCTCTCTTTAGACGATGCGCCCGTGAGCTTAAGGAAGACGATATCCTCCTTGGCCAGGCGCTTGCCAATGATATCGAGCATGCCCGTAAACTGGCTGAACAACAGGATGCGATGCCCGCCGTCGAGTGCGCTGTGCACGAGCTCCATGCACGTATCGAGCTTGGCGCTCCCCGCCTTGTAATCCTCGTAGTGTAGACGCGGGTCGCAGCAGATCTGGCGCAGCTTGGTGAGCTCGGCAAGTACCTTGAGCTTGTCCTTCTTAAACCCCCCGGCCTCGCGGTGCTGTACCTGCTGGGCGATGCGGTCCTGGTTGGCCAGGTAGAGCTTGCGCTGCTCGCCGGTGAGCTGAGCCACGACCGTGTCCTCGATCTTTTCGGGCAGGTCGGCCACCACGTCCTCCTTGACACGGCGCAGTACAAACGGCGACACGAGTGCCTGCAGGCGAGCGACGCTGTCGCCCTCGGCATGCTCGACCGGGCTTTCGAATCGCTTTGCAAACGACTCGCGCGTGCCCAGCAGGCCCGGCATCAAAAAGTCGAAGATGCTCCAGAGCTCGGATAGGCGGTTTTCGATGGGCGTGCCCGTCAGGGCAAAGCGCACGCCGGCCGGCAGGCGCTTGGTGGCACGCGCCACCTGGGTGAGCGGGTTTTTAATGTACTGGGCCTCATCGAGCACCACACGGGCAAAGTCCTGCTCGACGTACTCGTCGATATCGCGCCGCATAAGGTCATACGACGTCACGACCACGTTATGCTCGTCGGCGCCAGCTATCTGCACGCGGCGCTGCGCCTTGGCACCCACGATGGCGCACACGTCGAGCGAAGGCGCAAAGCGCTCCAGCTCGGCAGTCCAGTTGTACACGAGCGAGGCCGGGCACACCACGAGCGTGGGCTTGGTGTCCCCCGCCTCTACGCGCGCCAGGATATGCGCGATCATCTGGAGCGTTTTGCCCAGGCCCATGTCGTCGGCCAAGATGCCGCCAAGGCCCAGGTGTTCGAGCGAGCCGAGCCACTGGTAGCCGTCGACCTGATAGCCGCGCAGTGTGGCCTTGAGCGATGCCGGCACCGTAAAGTCCATCTTGCCGAGCGTATCCAAGCACTCGACGGTGCGGCGGAACGCGGCGTCACGATCGGCCTCGAGCGCGGGCGTGCGCGCGAGCATGCTATCGACGAACAGGGTACTCGACGCGGGAAGCGACACGCCGTCGAGCAGGTCAACAGCATCGACCCCCAGATCCTCGGCAAGGCCAAACGCGGCGCGCGCCCCCTCGTCCAGGCGAATGATGTCGCCCGACGTGAGACGCGCAAACGTCTGGTGACGCTTGTAGGAGTCCAGATAGATGGCAAGGTCTGCCGCCGAAAGCCCACTCGCGCCCAACTCGACGTCAAGCAGGTTGCTCTTGACGGTCGCACGCACCGAAAGCTTGGGCGCGGGGCGGACCGAAATCTGGCGCAGACGATCGCTGAGCATGACCTCACCCAGCTCGGACAGGGCAGACAGGCCCTCGGTCAGCAAGCGGAACAGGCTCTCGTCATCGCGCTCCTCAAACGCCAGACCGCCCTCGTAAAAGTCGAAATACAGGGCCGCCGTGTCCATAACGCGAAACTCTGCCACCTCGTCGCGCGGCGGCACACCCGGGCGCTGCTCTTCGAAGGGGCTGCCCGGAGCGCCCAGACTAAAGAGGTCTGCCGACCAGTCGCCGTAGGTAACCGTAATTTTGCAGGTCACAAGCCCATCGTCAACGCCGATCGCCATAGCAAAGCTCGGCTCGGGCGCCACGGTATCGAGCGCGGCGGGCGCGGTAAGGTCGGTGTAGTCGCGCAAAATGGGCAGCGCCATACGACAGAACTCCCCCACCTGGTCGACAGCGATATGGATCGGCGTGCGACAGGGCAGTAAGCGCGATAGGAACGGCGCCGCATGCTGGGCAAACGCTACATCGGCGCGGCGCGCGCGGTGCGTGTCGACCAGATAGGCAACGTCGCCCGAGGCAAAGCAGTATGCATCGGCCGGCAGGCGTAGATCGTAGCTGCCACCAGCCGCCGGCGCGATTTTGGCGGCAAGGAGCGGTGGGCGCTCAGACAGCGCCTCGTCCTCCCCTTCCGGAGGCATCTCAACCGCCACGTCATAGGTGCGATGCGTCGTCGTCCCCCGCGACCAGGCGGGCTCAAAAGAGATGGTCTGGCCGCACAACAGGTCCAGCACATATACGATGCTATGCTCGGACAGCGGTAACTGACGCTCGGCGACAAAACCGCTGCGGGCAAAGTCGTACGACGCCGAACGCGAGCTTGTGATGTCATCGAGATAGGCAACTGTCGTCACGACAAGGTTGAGCAGCTTTGTCGACACGTCTTCGAAGGCTTCGGACGTATGGACAAACGTGAGCTTCTTGCCGTACGAGAAGGTGCCGCCGCGCACGTAGGCATCGGCCATGCCGTCGATGTCCTTGACCACGTAGGAGACCGATCCACAGCGAATGCGGAACTCGAGCGCCCAGCTAAAGCGGTCGGCGAACAGCGGATTGTAGTACGGCACCAGCGAGGGCTCCAACACCGCCTTGGGGGCATCGGGATCCACACTGCCGGCGAGCTTGCGGCGCATGCTCGCCAACTCATCCATGCGCACGTCCGAAAGATCGGAGAGCGCCGCCATGAGGCTGGGGCTCGTGGGGACGGGCGCCGGAAAGGGAAAGTTGGGGTTGACGGCCGGCGCTTTGGGCGCGGTGCGCGCGGGCTGTTTCGGCTGCGCCGTAAACGTGCGAACCGGTGTGCGCAGCCCCTCAACAGGCTCAATGCCGCTGGCATCCAAATACGCCAGAGCCGTGGCAATAGCGTGCTTGCACATACCGGGGTAACGATAGGCGGCGGGGCAATCGCAGTCGTAGTCGATCACCTCGTGCTCGTCCATGTCGAGCGCCACGTGCGTCTTGTACAGGTCGCCGCGCGAACCGCGCACCGAGCCCTCAACCGTCACGTTTTTGGAGAAGCGCGAGCCGCTGTCCTCGATCGACAGCACGGCGCCGTTGAGCATGAGCAAACGCCCCTTCATAAAGGTGCCGCTCAACGCCGCCTCTTTGCGAAGCGCCTGCACAAACGTCCCCTGCGCCATCACTTCCTCCAATCTCACCCGGGGTATCTTAGATAACCGTCACGCGGCCTTGGTTGCCGACGATGGCCTTTGCCTCTGCCAGCAGCGGAATCGAGCGTGCATTGACCTTGGCCGGCACCTCGGCACGCAGCACGCGCCCGTCGACTTGCTCAATAAAGATCTCCACGCGGTCGCCGCCCGGGTTGGTGGTGAGCACCGTGGCCAGGCGCGCCATATTGCCCTGGCTAAATCGGCTGTTTGGCACCATGACCTCAAAGACCTTGGGCTTATTTTTCTCCTCGCTAAGCTCCAGCGGCACAATCTCCTGCGCGATGATCTGGTCGCCGCGGTCCGAGCGCTCGAGCTTGCCCTTAATGCGCACAAACGCGTCGGACAGCTGCGCGCCGGTCTCGGGATCGACCTCGCCGTACAGATACCCCTCGGCCTCCTTGTAGGTCTTGGGGAACACCACGACCGTAGCCTCGCCTTCCATGTCTTCGAGCTGCACGATGCCCATGGGGTCGCCGTTTTTGGTCACGCGCTTGGACACGCTCGAGACCATGCCGGCCCACCACAGCGCCTTGCCCTCGGGAATCTCCTGGTTGATGGTGCCACCCGTGGGGTTTTGCACCTCGTATCCGGTGTCGATCTGCGAGAACGAAAAATCGCGCGCCTTGGCTAGTGCATACTCAAACGGACGCAGCGGGTGGTCCGAGACATAGATGCCCAGAACCTCTTTCTCCTGGCTCAGCTTAAGGTGGCGGTCCCATTCCTGGCCATCCGGATCGGGCACGCTCACCTCAAAGCCCGAGCCCTCAACATCGCCGAACATATCGAAGAACGAGGTCTGACCGCTCGCGCGGTCCTTCTGGCGCTTTACCGCGGCGTCGATGATGTTCTCGGGGTTGTTCTTGTCCACAAAGTGCATCATCTGGCGACGCGGATACCCCGTGGAGTCGAAGGCGCCTGCCTTGATCAGCGATTCGATCACGCGACGGTTGGCCTGGCTCGAGTCCACGCGCTCGACAAAGTCGTGCAGCGTCTTAAACGGGCCGCCTGCCTCGCGCTCTGCGATAATCGCCTGCGCCACGCCGGTACCCACGCCGCGGATGCCGGCCAGACCAAAGCGCACGCCTTCCTTGGTAGCCGTGAACTCGGTGCCGGACTCGTTGACATCTGGCGAAAGCACGGGAATGCCGTCGTGACGGCATGCCGAGACGTAGTGCACGATCTTGTCGGTCTTGCCCGTATAGGACGTCAGAACAGCCGCCATGTACTCGTGCGGATAGTGCGCCTTGAGCCACGCCGTCTGCATAACCAGGATGGCGTAGCCGGCGGAGTGCGACTTGTTGAAGGCGTAGGATGCGAACTCGAGAACATCGTCCCAAATCTTCTGGGCGACCTCGCGCGTGTAGTTGTTCTTGATAGCGCCGTTCATCCAGTGGTCGTAGGTGGTCTCGTCCGAGCCATCCTCCCAGTGGAGCACCGTCGACGTGAGCAGCTTAATCTTTTTCTTAGCCACGGGCTTACGGATACGCGAGTCCGATTCGCCCTTGGAGAAGCCGCACATCTCGACGGAGATGAGCATAACCTGCTCCTGGTAGACCATGGTGCCGTAGGTTTCGCCCAGGATGTCGTCCAGGCGGTCGTCGTAGGAAACGGCCGGCTCCTTGCCGTTCATACGGTTGATGTAGGACGAGACCATGCCGGCGCCCAGCGGGCCCGGGCGGTATAGGGCGATCAATGCCACGACGTGCTTGTACTCGGTGGGCTTCATGTTCTTGATCGTGGCCGTCATGCCGGCGGACTCGACCTGGAAGACGCCGGCGGTGTGGCCGGAGCCCATGAGCTTAAAGATCTCGGGGTCGTCAAAGGGAATCTCTTCCTCTTTGATGTCGATACCGAAGTTCTTTTTGATGTTGGCCTTGGCCTTAGAGATAACCGTCAGCGTACGCAGGCCCAGGAAGTCCATCTTGAGCAGGCCCATGTCGGCAACGGTATGGCCCTCGTACTGGGTAATCTCGACGCCGCCCTTGGTGTCGAGCTTGGTGGGCACGTGCTCGTTGACGGGGTCGCGGCAGATCAGAACGGCGCACGCGTGCACGCCCTCGCCACGGGTGAGACCCTCGATCGAGAGCGCCGTGTCGATGATGCGGCGGGCATCGTCGTCCTTTTTATAGGCCTCGGCAAAATCGGGGTTAAACAGATCCTCTTTGCCGGGCTGCTTGTCGAGCACCTGCTTGAGCTTGACCTTGGGGTCGCTCGAGACCATCTTGGACAGGCGCTGGCCCATGTAGACCGGGTAGTCCAAGACGCGCGCGGCGTCGTTGATGGCCTGCTTGGCCTTGATGGTCGAGTAGGTGATGACGTGGGTGACCTTCTCGGGGCCGTAGAGCTGACGAACGTGCTCCACGACCTCGAGGCGCCGCTCATCGTCGAAGTCCATATCGATATCGGGCATCTCGGTACGCTGCGGGGACAGGAACCTCTCGAACATCAGGCCGTTCTCGAGCGGGTCGAACGCGGTGATGTTCATGGCGTAGGCGACGATAGCGCCGGCGACCGAGCCACGGCCGGGGCCGACGCCGATGCCGTTGTCCTTGGCCCATTGCACGTACTCGGCAACGATGAGGAAGTAGGCGGCAAAGCCCTTGTCGCAGATGACCTTGTATTCGTACTCAAAGCGCTCTTTGATGTTGACGCCACCGATCTCGCGCGTGGCCCAGTCGTCACCATAGTGCTGGCGCAGGCCCTTCTCGCACTCGCGACGGAACTGGCTCTCGTGCGTCTCGCCGGGATCGAGCAACGGGAAGCGCGGCAGGATGATGGAGTCCCAGTCCAGCTCAACGTAGCACTTGTCGGCGATCTCGAGCGTGTTGTCGCAGGCCTCGGGGCAATACGGGAACATCGCCCGCATCTCCTCCTCGGTCTTCATGTAAAACTCCGAGCCGGTCATGCGCATGCGGTTGGGGTCGTCAACCTTGGCGTTCATGCCGATGCACATGATGACGTCCTGCACGGGCGCGTCCTCGCGGCGCAGGTAGTGGAAGTCGTTGGTAGCGATAACCTTGACGCCCACCTGCTTGGCGATGTCGATGAGCGTGCGGTCCATCTGCTCGTCGGTCAGGCCGTTGTCGGTGGTGATGCCGTGTTCCTGGATCTCGATGTAGAAGTCGCCGGGCTCGAAGGTGTCACGGAAGGTCTCGGCCCACTTGATGGCGCCTTCCATGTCGCCGCGGTCGATGTATTTGGGGATGATGCCCGCGATACAGGCGCTCGTGCAGATCATGCCCTTGGCATGGCGGCGCAGGTTGTCGAGCGTCACGCGCGGCTTGTAGTAAAAGCCCTGCACGGCGGCCTCGGAGACCGTCTGCATTAGGTTGACGTAGCCCTCCTGATCCTTGGCCAGAAGGATCATGTGGTAGAGCTCGGGCTTATGGTCGCGGGCAAGGGTCTCGTCCGGCGTAAAGTAGACCTCGCAGCCAAAGATGGGCTTGATGACCAGGGGCGGTTTGAGCTCGTCGATGTTGCCCTTCTCGTCCCACATGGCCATGTCTTTGACGTACTGGGCATGCTCGCGCGGGTTTGCCTCGGGGTCGGGCTCCGCCAGCTCGTCGCGGCGGTCCTTTTCCAAGAAGGCCTTGTCGTGGCTCCAGGTTTTGTACTCGGGCGTGTTGTGATTGACGGCGTCGCAGGCCAGCGCCAGGTCGGGCACGCCATACATGTAGCCGTGGTCGGTAATGGCCACGGCGGGCATGCCAAGTTCAACGGCACGATTGACCATATCCTGGATACGGGTTGCGCCGTCGAGCATGGAGAAAACAGTGTGATTGTGCAGATGGACGAATGCCATGTGATGAGCTCCGATGCGGGTTCGTGTTCTGACTGAACGATTTTACCCCACGGCGCGGACGGCACCCGAACCTAGCCAAACCAACACGGCTCCTCTTGAGTTGCGGTGAAATGCGGACTGTTTGGCGGCTTTTTTGGCCAAAACAGTCCGTATTCCACCGCAAGTTATCTGAGGGCTAGAGATTGTAGGTGACTACTTGAGGTTCGGCGGGTTCGACGAAGATGGCTGGATTCGCCTGCTCCACGCGAACGAACTTGACCGTCACCGTCTCAAAGCCTGCCTTGTGCAACACGTCGGCGTAAACGCGCGCCTGCAGGGCGTGCTTCTCGAGCAGCTGGTCCGGCGTCTCGTCCGGCGTGCCGCCCGTCTTGTAATCGATAACCAGTGCGCGCGACGGATCGGCCGGGTCGGTGGCCAGTGCATCGATGGCGCCCTCGGCATAGGCACCGTAGCGGGCGATGTCCTCGTCCTCGCAGCCCAGCGAAAAGAACGGCACTTCGGCACGAACGCACGGCCACGCGAGCAGGTCGGCACGGACCGACGACCTGAGCCAGCGGTCCAGGGCAACATCGAAGCGTTCGCGCTGCTCCGGCGTCAGGCACCACAGGCGAGCCAGGGCGTCGGCACGCTCAGCGGGCAGCGCATCGGCGCCCATCTCGATGAGCCACTGGCAGGCGGCGTGGAAGGCCGAGCCCAGCGCCATGGGATTGCCGGCGGGCTCGACAGCGGCCACGTCTGCATCCGTCATCTCCGAGCCATCCGACTCTGCATCATCGCCAGCCTCGTCCATGGGCACGTGCGCCTCGGCGGCACGGTCCTCGGACTCGGCATGCAGCGCCGCGGCAATTGACGAGTAGCTATACGAGTCACGCGCCGGGAACGGACAGATGCCCATGCGCACGCCCACCGCCTGGGGATACACGAGCTCAAACGCATCGGGCTCGGGGTCGGCAGGACCGGGGACGATTGTACTGGCCGAATCGTCGGCAGCATCTGCATCGGCATCGCCACGAACAAGCCTGCCCTCGGCATCCAGCGAAGCGTTGGCCTCAAACGCCTGCTCGCCAAACGTAAAGTCCGCCAGCGAGATGAGCTCGTAGTCGCCCGGCTTGGAGTTGTCGAACACCAGGCGGTCGGCATCGAGCTGCGGCATGTCCAGAGCGTCGGTCGGCAAAATACGGCGCAGCACGTCGTAGGTCAGATCGGTCTCGACATCGAAGGTCGGCGCCGTCACCTTGCCGCGGCTCACGCCGGCATCCATCGCCAGAATGACCAGCTCACGCGCTCGCGTCATGGCGACATAGAGCAGACGAGCCCGCTCCTCGAGCGAAAGCTGCAGGTCGTCGTTGCGCAGGCGAGCAAATGCCTCGGCGGGAGAACCCGTCGCACAGACGTCCTCCATGAGCTCCGGTGGCAGCCACAGCGACGTGCCCTTGCCCTTAAACGCATGCTCAAACTGCTTTTTGACGTCATCGCCCTTCACAAAAGTTCCGTCGGCGAGTTTAACGCCGTCGAAGCGCGCCGGCAGTGCCACGACCTGCGCCCCGCCCTCGACGCGACCCATCTGTGCCGTACCCGAGGACTTACGCACGCCAAAGCACTCGGCGACCGCCACGACCGGATATTCCAGACCCTTGGAGGCGTGCACCGTCATGATGCGCACCGCGCCGTCACCCTCCTCGTTGAGCGCGCCCGGCGCCTCCTTGCCCGCCAGGAAGCGATCGAAGGCAAGCGCAATGGAGCGCGGCGAGTTACCGAACTCGGCCTCAGCCTCAGCCACGGCATCGAGCGCCTTGAGCACGTTGGCAGCAATGGCCTTGCCCTCGGGGCCGCGCTGCGCCAGACGCACAAACCAGCCGGAAGCATTGACCACGTCGCGCGCGATGTTGGCGAACGAATCACGCCCCACGCGGCGCAGTGCATAGCGCAGCACCTCGCGGGCGCGCGTCACCAGTGGCAAGCCCTGCAAGCCGGACACATCGGAATCACTCATGATGCCCATGTCGATATTCCGGCGCGAGGTCTCCCCCGTCTCGCTATCGAGTTTGGTCGCCAGCGCCAGGAACTCCTGGGCGCCGAGTGCAAACATCGGCGAGGCCAGCAACGGCATAAGACCCTGCGCCGTATCGGCCGGATTGGCGAGCGCGCAGACCAGGGCACGCACCGTCTGTACCTCGGCTGCCTGAGCAAAGACCGAGCCGCCTGCGATCACGCAGTCGAGCCCCTGGTCGCGGAAAGCCTGGGCGTAGACGTCGGCATTGGTCATGCGACCCAGCAGCAGCACCATGCCGCCCTGGGGCTGGCCGGCATCGGCAAGCGCGCGGAAGCGCTCGGCGATCGCACGGGCCTTGGCCTGTGTGCGCTCCTGCATACTGCCGCCGGCAACAAAGAGGGCCTGGCGACGCGAGGCGTCTGCCACCAGCGTGTCCTTGCGGCCGTCGCTCGCCTCAAGATCCAAAAAGCCCTGCATCAGGCCGCCGTCATCGCCGTCAAAGACGCGTGCTACGTAGCGCAGCACCTCGTCGTGGCTGCGGAAGTTGCGCACAAGTTTGACGAGCTCGCCAGCAGGGGCGTCGGCCACGGCAGTCGCCTCGGGCGCGGCAGACGAGCCCACCTTGCGCTCCTGGCGACGGAATACCTCGACCTCGGCGCCACGGAAGCGGTAGATCGACTGCTGCGCATCGCCTACGGTGCACAGAGCGCGCTCCCCCGCGCCCGTCAGATAGCGAATCAGATCGACCTGCATCTGGTCGGTATCCTGAAACTCATCGATCATGACCATCTTAAAGCGGCCCTCGTACGCAGCACGGATGGCAGGGTAATCGCGCAACGCCTCGTAAGCCATGCGCAGCAGGTCGTTATTATCGAGGGCGGACTGGGCAGCCTTCAGCGCGCGATACTCAGCCTCCACGGAACGGGCCAGGCCCACCAGCGCATCGAGCGCCGGGCCACCGCAGGCAAGCACGATATTGATAAACGCATCGGCGGCCTCGGCCTTGAGCAGCTCGACCTGCTCCTTGGGGAATGCCTTGCTCGCGCGCGGCATGGTGCACGACATCATGAGTCGCGCCGCATCGACCATGGTCTTGCCGCTCGCCTCGAACGCGTCGATGGCATCGAGCGCCACCTGCGCCTTCTCGGTCGCGGCCTTGCTTGCGCCCAGCGCCGCGCGATAGGCATCGGCGAGTGCCGAGGTATCGGCCTGGCCGCGCGCCACGCGCACGTCGTCCATACCGTCCGGCAATTGGCTCGACAGCTCCAGCAGGTCGCGCACCAGACCCTTGATGGTCGTACCGCCGCCAAAGGAACCGCCCTCGCCCGCCATGGGATACCAGGCATAGAGGGCCTTGAGCGATGCCGCGAGCTCGGGGGCGGCATCGGGTGCCGTCGCGCGACCCAGCACATGCTCAACAGCCTGGTCCATGAGCTCGTCGGTATCGGTGAGCACCGTGAACTCGGGGTCGATGCCCAGCTCCAGCGCGTGCGCGCGCAGGATACGCGAGCACATGCCGTGAATAGTCGAAATCCACGCGTCGTCGACGGTCAGTGCTTCCTCGTCCATGCCCTCGTCGATAAGCGCACGGCGCACGCGGTCGCGAATCTCGGCCGCGGCATCTTTGGTAAAGGTAATGGCGAGCACCTGGTCCAGATGCTCAGCGAACGGACCGGATTCGGGCGAGAGCGCATAGACGATGCGGCGCGTGAGGGTAAAGGTCTTACCCGAACCGGCGCCCGCCGAGACAAACAGCGGGCGGTCGAGCGTTTTGACAATCTGCAGCTGTTGCGGCATCAAAGTCGAAAGATCCATGGTCTACACGTCCCTCCTTACAAACGTTCCTTCGTGGTTATACAAGCAGCGCGCATGCGCGGCCTGCGCCGACGTCGGATCGACAGCGGCGACGTCGCCCGCCTCGAGCTCGCGCAGGCGCTCGGCAATGCCAGTCTCCACGCGGTCGAGCAGCGCATCGAAGTCCATGCTGCCTCCCTCGCCAGGAAAGCCCTTCTTGAGGCCCGGGATGTGACCGTCACCACGCTCTTCCTCGAGTAACTCGGCACTCGCCGCGCCGCGCAGCGCGGGCTTGCCGCCCTTGGTCGAGAAATAGAGCGCAGCACGGGTATCTAGGCCCAGCGCCCGACGCATGGCCTGCGCGTAGATGAGTGTCTGGGTATGGGGCGGCAGCCAGCGCGGGTCGTCGATGGGCGCCGTGCCCGATTCCTCGTCGCGCACCGTAGGGTCGGCGAGCTTAAACTCCTCAACGCCCGTGCGATGCTTGTAGTCGATCACCACGGCACGATTCTCGGCGTCCACGTCCACGCGGTCGATGCGCCCGCCGAGCGGCCAACCGGCATACTCGACCTTGAGCTCGTTGAAGGCGAACTCCAGGTAACGCGGGGCAAAGGGGGCAAGCGCCTCGGACTCGTAGGCTAGCACGCCCTCCAACTGCGGCAAGATCTCGGCAACCTGGCGCTCCTCCACCGCAGAGAGCGGCACCAGCGGGCCCTCCGTGCCTCGCTTGCCGGCGTGCTCGGCCAACGTCTCGTCAAAGACCTCGCGCAGCAGCTCCTGAGCGCGCGGCAGATTCTCGGGCGTCACGCGCTCCATGCCCTCCTGGGGCAGGCGGGCATGCAGGTGCTCCAGCACGTCGTGGACAAAGTTGCCCTTCTCCATGTTGCCAAAGCCCGCGTCGATGGACTGGGGCTTCACGCGATACGAAACGAACCAGCACAGCGGGCATGTCGAGTACGCCTCAATCTGCGAGGCGGACGTCAGACGCGGCACGAGCGGCGCGTTCTCGCCCTCGCCATCGCGGCGGCGCAGGACCAGGTACGGCACAGCCGTCTCGCTCAAATGCTGAGGAGCCTCGCATGCTACGCGCTCGCGCTTGAGGCCCTCGCCTGCCGCTGGATCAAAATCGGCGACGACACCGCCCTCGCCCACGCACGCAACCTTGGCGGCGCCAGTGGCCTCGGCGTGCGCCCGCAGCTCGGTCCACACGGCAGCCGGGTAGCACTCGCGCGCCTGGCGATCGTGGGTCACGCGGGCGAGCACAACGGGGCCGCGCGCCGCCTGCATCGCGCGGCCAAAGCGCACGCGCAGCAGGGCCGCGGGCTCAAGCGTCACGCCGCTGCGCCCCAGCTTGGCCGTCAGCGTGGCCAGCGGTCCCTCCTCGTGCGAGAGCGGATAACTGTCCAGATCGACGTCGGCAAACAGCACGGCATCGTAGCTATCGGGGCGCAGGGCTGCCGCATCGGCAAGCGACGCAAAGCGCACCTGGGCGCGCGGCGCGCGGTCGACCTCGTAGGTCTCGTAATCGTAGGCGGTACTGCGCTTGTCCACCTTGGTTCGAACGCCGTCGAGAACCGGCACGGTCGCGGCCTGCGACACGTCGAGCGCGCGAGCATCGTTCATAAGGATGTCGATGGCATGGCGCAGCAAAGCCGTCTCTGCCTGGCGACGGGCCTGGCCGTCAAGGCCGCCTAGAGCGCGATCGGGCAACGCCTCGGCAACGGCAAGCATGGCCTTAAGCGCCGTCACGGGCTTGTCACGCCACAGCGCCTGGAACACGTCCGAGACCACACACGGTACGTTCTTAAACCAGTTATCGTCGCTCGTCGCCTTGCGCGCGCCCCTCACCTGGCCCTGAACGCTCTGCAGCAGGCTCTTGACGCCCGCGGTAGTCTTGCTGCGCGAGAGACGCATATTCTTATCGAAGGTACGGGCATTGACGGCATCAGCGCCCGAAAGCGGACTGTAGATCCAGTCGGTAAGCTCCGGCGCGGGCCACCACTCAGTCTTGGAAGCGGTGCCCTCGTCGGCGGCTTTCATACGCTCGATCAGGTTGGCGAGCGCCGTAAACTGCCTGCCCGCGATGGACTGGGAAAACGCCGTGAACTCAGTCGTCTCGGCCGCAATGTGACGCGCCGCCAAACGGGCGGCGAGCTCGCCGAACAGCTGGGGTGCCCGGGCAGAAACGACGAGCACGCGCACGGGGTCGGCGGGCGTTGCAGTAGCTTTATCGGCCTTGGACTCCTTGTGCGCTTTCACCAACTTATCGATGGCGTCCGCATAGACATGAGCACGGGCATGGGGGCCGGCGACCTCAATAAAGGCAGGCTGAGCGGCGGCCCCGCAAGCGACATCAGACGCGACGGCGTCCTCCCCCAGCGGCGCGATCTCAAACAGCACACCGCGGGCATCAAATGCCGTGGCAAGCTCCTCGCGCATCGCCGCCTGCTCGCGGGCAAGCAGCACGACGACCTCTCCCCCATTGTTCGCCACGGCAGACAGCAGCTCGAGTAGACCGTGCGTAAACGACGTGGTACCGCGCACGCATACGGCGCGGGCGCACGCCGGCAGGCTATCGGCCAGGGCACCGGCCATAATGTCGGCTGCCTCGCAGGGCTCGACCATATCTCGACGGTCCAAACCGCCCGCGTAGGCACGCAAAAGCTCAAACACACGAGCCTCGGCATCGCTTTTTGGCTCAGGCTGGCAATTGTTGCCACCGCATCGCTCGGCCGTCGTCCCCGCCACACCCGGCAGCACATCGCGGGCCATGCGCGCAAGCATGCGCACCGTGCCCTGGCTGCGCGAAAGCGGCTGCAGGTCGGCATCGTCGAGACGCGTGACCATGTCCGAGAACAGCATCTGGCGCTGCAGGTTGTCGACGAAACCGCGCCCGTCGCCCAAAAGCTCCCAAAGCGAGCGAAGCCACGATGCGGGTGTCTTGTAGTCGATACCCAGCGAAATGCCGGCTTCCGCCGCACCATGACGGCACAGATCGAGCTCGGCAAACGTAGACGCCAGCAAAACGGCACGTCCATGGCGGGCAATAAGGTCGGCAAGCAGCGCCGCCTCGGCGTCGCTCAAATCCGTGCCGGCATTGGTGGTATAGATTCGAACAGGCATGGTCCTCCGCTCAAACTGTTCGCAATAATCAATGCATCCATCCTACCCGCCCAAGCGGACAGATTTGCCCCACGCCAACAGATTTGATCCCTTGAGGACGGAGGAAAACGGATCACCGAGGGGGTCAGTCTAACCCAGTGATCCGTTTTCCTCCGTCCCCAGGGGATCAAAAAACCGCCCCCGGAGGGACGGTTCTTCGTAATTCAATGTTGCCGTTGGCCTACTCGCCATCCTCCAGCTTGATGAGGATCTTGCGGTAGCCACCGTACTCGCCGTTGAGCGCCTTGGAAACACGGCTCACCGTGGTGGACGAAGCGCCGGTACGGGCCTGAACCTCAACATAAGGCTCGCCCTCGTCCAAATAGCGCGCAACCTGCAAACGCTGAGAAAGGTCGCAAATCTCGCGCGGCGTGCAGATATCGGTCAAAAACGCCTGGATATCCTTCTCGTCGTCCAAAAGGCTAAATGCGTGGACCAGCTGCTTGACATCAGGCTTGTCAAACATGTTCTCGATATTCATCGATCACCGCCAAACCCGCCAAAAGGCATCGAAGTTGATACTGACATCGGGCATCGTTCGCCCGTTCTATGCAATAGGGCAACGCCTGTGGCTTTTGCCCGTAGCAGTGTAGCACACCACCAAACTAAAGCGACAAGACTCTCTGCCAGCGGCGCGTTTTTCAGGACGAACGCCGTTTAGAAACCGTATGCGCACGTAAGCTCCACGAATATTTGAGACAATGGGCGCCCAAACACCGCGGCGCGCCCGCGCAACCATCCAGGTCGCCGCCGCAAGCCGCTTCACGCGACGCCAGCAACCCCGGCGCAAGAAAGGATTCACGCCATGCGCTTTATGCTTAACTGGCTCTTCACCTCGATCGCCATCGCAATCGCCACGTTCCTCGTTCCCGGTATCCAACCCTTCGGCTTTGCCGAGACCTGGGTCTGCTTTGCCTTTGTGGGACTGTTCCTGAACATCGTCGATTCGTTCGTCAAACCGTTCCTGACGGTCATCTCGCTGCCGCTCACGATCATTACGCTGGGCATTTTCCAGCTTGTCGTCAACAGCTTTATGCTTGAGCTCGCGAGTTACCTGTCGGTCAACCTGCTGGGCGTCGGCATCTCCATCGCCAGCTTTGGATCGGCCTTTATGGGCAGCATCCTGGTGTCCATCACGCGCAGCATCCTCGACAGCATCGCCGAGGACTAAAACGGCCATTCCGGCCGTGTCCGTCTCAACAGCCCAAAACGAAGGCCGCCCATCGCAAAAATGGGCGGCCTTCTTATTTGTCAAGTCTCAAAGGGCGAGAGAATCTACCATTTCCACCCCGTCCCCAAATGACAGGTGTGGGTTAGATGACGTAGTCGTAGCCATGGTTGGGGGCGACAAGTTGATCGAGCGTCACACCGTCGAGGTAGTCGTTGATGAGCTTGTCAAGGTTCTTCCACACGTCAAGCGTGGGGCACTCATCCGAACGCGAGCAGCCTTTGCAGTCGCCATCCAGGCAGGCGACCGGCGCCAGACTACCCTCGGTCAGGCGCAGGATCTCGCCCACCGTGTACTGCTCGGGCGGGCGCGTGAGCACGTAGCCGCCGCCCTTGCCGCGCATGCCCGAAAGCATGTTGGCGCGCACGAGCGTAGCCAAGATGTTCTCGAGATATTTCTCGGAAATCCCCTGTCGCGCCGCGATCTCTTTGAGCGGGATGCGACCGGCCGCCTGGTGCTCGGCCAGATCGACCATAACGCGCAGGGCATATCTGCCCTTTGTAGAAACCAACATGTATAGTGCTGCCTTTCGGTCATTTAGTCCGTAGAAATTCTAGCCGAAAAATTGGTTTTGAAAATACCCGTTCCGGTCAAGATGGTTAATCAGCTCGTAATAATCTTCTATTTCCTATTGCATTACTAGGCTTTAGTGTCTAGTATGCTTCCCAACAGCTAAACGAACAACCTATAAGGTTTATGGGTTTAGCTGCTACACGCACCGTGAAACCACACGGCAACCAGCAACTTGAACACTTTGGAGGTTCACCATGAGCAAGGTTTACACGTCCATCGATCAGCTTATCGGCCACACCCCGCTCCTGGAGCTCACTCATTTTGAGGCCGACGAGGACCTCAAGGCTCGTGTGCTCGTCAAACTCGAATACTTCAACCCCGCCGGGTCAGTTAAAGACCGCGTCGCCAAGAACATGATTGACGAGGCCGAGAAGGCAGGCAAGCTCGTGCGCGGCGGCGACTACACCATCATCGAGCCCACGAGCGGCAACACCGGCGTCGGCATCGCCTCGGTGGCGGCCGCCCGCGGCTACAAGGTGATCATCACCATGCCCGAGACTATGTCCGTCGAGCGCCGCAAGCTTATGCAGGCATACGGCGCACAGCTCGTGCTCACCGACGGCTCCAAGGGCATGAAGGGCGCCATCGCCAAGGCTGAGGAGCTGCAGAAGGAGACCCCCAACAGCATTATCGCCGGCCAGTTTGTGAACCCCGCCAACCCCGCCATCCACAAAGCCACGACCGGCCCCGAGATCTGGGATGACACCGACGGCAAGGTCGACATCTTCGTCGCCGGCGTCGGCACCGGCGGTACCGTGACCGGCGTGGGCGAGTTCCTCAAGGAGCAGAACCCCGAGATTCAGGTCGTCGCCGTCGAGCCCGCCACCTCCCCGGTGCTCTCCAAGGGCCAGGCCGGCCCGCACAAGATCCAGGGCATCGGCGCCGGCTTTGTGCCCGACGTCCTCGACACCCGAGTCTACGACGAGATCATCCCCGTCGAGAACGAGGACGCCTTTGCCACCGGCCGCGCCGTGGGCCACAAGGAGGGCGTGCTCGTGGGCATTTCGTCCGGCGCCGCCGTGTGGGCCGCGCTACAGCTGGCCAAGCGCCCCGAGAACGAGGGCAAGACCATCGTGGCGCTGCTCGCCGATACCGGTGAGCGCTACCTGTCCACGGCACTCTTCCAGGGCTAGGGCCCGTCGCCCATAGGTTGAGCCCAGGGCGAACCGGTCTCCCCTCTCCCGGTAGCCTGAGCCCATCCCATCAGGGTGTCCCACGAGACGTCCGAACTTGCTACAATGTCTGCGGCGCGGAACCAGCCTCCCGCGCCGCTTTTCTTTTTTGGCCACATGCCACCAAGGAGAACCTCCCCATGCACAACAAGCGCGTGCTCGTCGCCATGAGCGGCGGCGTCGATTCCAGCGTGACTGCGTACCTGCTCAAAAGCCAGGGCTACGAATGCGTCGGCGCCACCATGCGCCTCACCTGTCCCGCGCCCGATCCCGTCACGGGCATGAGTAAGGTCGATCGCGACATCGCCGATGCAAAGGCCGTCGCCGAGCGCCTGGGGATACCCCACCATGTGCTCGACCTACAGCAGACCTTCGACCGCAATGTTATCGAGCGCTTCGTGACCGCCTACCAGGAGGGGCTGACGCCCAACCCGTGCATCATCTGCAACCGCCATATTAAGTTTGGCGCG
>CABUSR010000032.1 GCA_902494245.1 uncultured Collinsella sp. | reverse complement strand
GGCCCCATGCCGTCCTCCGTCGCCAGGAGGAAGAGCTCGACCTTCTCCCTGCTGTACATGCGAACCTCCAGTCCGGACCGCCCCGCGGTCCAACTTTCTGTCCGCACCCCCAAGCGGGTGTTCGGCAGCGATTTTTCGATACGACTAGCAGACCTGACGAACTTCGATGTTCTTCTTGTATTCGTCCACCTTGGCAAAGTCGCCCAGGCCCGGGCACTCGACCACGTTGGCGCCGGTAGCCATCGAAAGGCGCAGGGCGTCCTCGACGCGCTCGGGGGCGTCGTGCCACACGGACAGGAAGGCAGCGAGCGAGGAATCGCCGGCGCACACCGTCGACAGCAGCTTGACGTCGAAGGTGCGGTTGGCAAACCAGATGTGCTCGCCGTTAGAGAAGTACGCACCAGCGCCGCCAAGAGTCAGCAGCACATTCTTGGCGCCCTTGGCGTGCAGCTCGGCCATCGCGCCCTTGACGGACTCGTCGTCGCCACCGCTCACCTTAATGCCAAAGATATCGAGCAGCTCGTCGTCGTTGGGCTTAATCAGCAGCGGCTCCATGGCAATGAGGTCTGCCAGCTGATGGCTCGAGATATCGAGGACGAACTCGGCCCCCTTGGCCTTGACGCGGCGCAGGACCTCGGCCAAGAAGCCCTCGGAAGTGTTGGGGGGCAGCGAGCCGCTGATGACCAGGCAGGTCATGTCATCGAGCGAATCGATGAGCTCAAACATCTCCTGCTCGTTGGCCTCGTTGATGGCGGCACCGGCGTTGACCATGTTGTACTCGGTGTCGGGTCCGGCATTGAGGAACACGTTGACGCGCGTGATGCCGTCGGTCCACACGGGCTTGACGGGCACGCCCAGGGCCTCGGCGCCCTTAACGATAAACTCGCCCGAGAAGCCGGCGAAGAAGCCCAGGATCGTGGTGTCGACACCGTAGTGATCGAGGGTGAACGAGACGTTGAGACCCTTGCCGTTGGGCGTGTAGACGGCGTTACGGGTACGCGTGACGGTGTTGGCAGCAAGGCCGTCGCAGGAGATGTTGTAGTCAATGGCAGGATTTGCAGTGAGCGTGTAAATCATGAATGTTCCTTTCACGAAGTAACGTGTTGATGAAAGTATATTCCACGCATTGGTAAAAGGCTAGGACAACTCGGTGAACGGTGTGGAAGCGATGAAGTACGGCAGAACATCTCTCTCCAATGACGGAACAAAAAAGGCGCCCCAGCCGAAACCGGGGCGCCGCATGCGCACGAATATGTCGCGTTTCGATTACTGACGATCGAGCTTGCGGACAGCAACGCGCTTGCTGTACTCGTCGACGTGACCGAAGTCGCCGATGCCGACGGACTCGGCAACGTTGGCGCCGGTGGCCATAGCGAGCTTCATGGCCTCCTCGACGTTGTCGCGATCCCTGTACCACTTGTGCAGGAAAGCAGCGAGGGTGCAGTCGCCGGCGCAGACGGAAGAAACCAGCTTGATGTTGAACTCACGCTTGGCGTACCAAATATCCTCGCCGTTGGAGAAGTAAGCGTCGCCGCGGCTACCACGGGTGAGCAGCACGTTCTGAACGCCAGCGTCGTGAGCCATCTTCATGGCAACGCGGACCTCGTCGTCGGTGTCGACCGGCACGCCGAAGATGGCCTTCATCTCGTGATGGTTCGGCTTGATGAGCAGCGGCTTCTTGTGAGCGAGCTCCTTGAGCTTGTCGGAGGACAGGTCCAGGACGACGTCGGCGCCACGAGCCTGAGCGTGCTCCATGACCTGAGCCAGGAAGTCAGGCGTAGCTTTGGGAGGCACGGAGCCGGAAACGATCAGGCACTCGAGATCGCCCGCGGTGTCCAGGATGTTGTAGAGCTCCTCCTGGTGCTGCGGCGTGATCGGAGCACCCGGGTTCAGGATGCCGTACTCGTGCTGGCCATCGTTGACGTAGGTGTTAATGCGCGTGATACCGTCGGTCCAGACCGGGCGGCAGAGGCAACCCAGGTTCATGACCTCCTCGACGATGAACTTGCCCGTGAAGCCAGCGAAGAAGCCGAGCGCGACGGTGTCGACGCCCATCTTCTTAAAGGCGAAGGACACGTCGAGGCCCTTGCCGTTAGCCGTGTAGCTGGCCGAGCCGGTGCGGACGTTCTCGTCGGGCTCGAGCGGAGAGCTCGAAACCGTCATGTCGACAGCCGGGTTAGCGGTTAGCGTGTAGAACATTTACAGTACCCCCTGTATATGTGAGGGCCGCGTGGCCGGCCCATTCCAACCACGCGGTTACCTCTGATACCAAATTAGCGAGCTGCGGACTCGAGCAGTGCCTTGACCTCGGCGGCGGTGTTGCAGACGAGTGCCTTCTCGGCGAGCTCGTCGCACTCGGCCTTGGTCCACTGGCTGATGGTCTTGCGGGCGCGCAGGATCGACGGAGCGCTCATCGAGAACTCCTCCAGGCCCCAGCTGATCAGCAGCGGCTCGAGCAGCGGATCGGCAGCGGCCTCGCCGCACATACCGACCATGATGCCGGCCTTCACGCCGCTCTCGATGATGTTCTTGAGCGAGC
This sequence comes from uncultured Collinsella sp., assembly GCA_902494245.1. GTDB lineage: Bacteria > Actinomycetota > Coriobacteriia > Coriobacteriales > Coriobacteriaceae > Collinsella. The sequence goes on along the minus strand of CABUSR010000032.1, from coordinate 17,060 downwards.
GGAGCACGGCGGGATAGTAAACCTGGTACAGGTTGGAGATGGTGTCGTTACCACGGTCGGCGCACATGGTGTAGCCGATCAGGTCGTTGGTGCCGATGGAGAAGAAGTCGGCGACCTCGGCAAGACGGTCTGCGAGCAGCGAAGCGGCGGGCGTCTCGACCATGATGCCGACCTCGATGTTCTCGTTGAACTTGCGACCCTCTTCGGTCAGCTCGGCCTTGCACTGCTCGACGAGCTCCTTGACAGCCAAGACCTCCTCGACGCAGGTGACGAGCGGGATCATGATCTTGACGTCACCGAAGGCGCTAGCGCGCAGCAGAGCGCGGAGCTGGACCTTGTACTGGTCGGGATTGGCCAGGCAGTAACGCACGGCGCGGAAGCCCATGAAGGGGTTGTCTTCCTTGACCATATGCAGATACGGAATCTCCTTGTCGCCACCCACATCGAGCGTGCGGATGATGACCGGAGCACCCTTGAGCGCGCTGGCGACCTTACGGTAGGCGTTGAACTGCTCCTCCTCGGAAGGAAGCTCAGCAGAGTCCATGAACAGGAACTCGGAGCGAAACAGACCGATGGCCTCGGCGTCGTGATCGAGCGCGTTGGGCACGTCATCGGGGTTACCGATGTTGCAGGCGATGATCTTCTTGATGCCATCGGCAGTCACGGACGGCTTGCCACGGAAGGCCTCGAGGGCTGCCTTCTCGGCAGCGAAGGCCTCGGCCTTGGCGGTGTAGGCAGCGAGCGTCTCCTCGTCGGGATCGGCCTCAACGATACCCTTGCCGCCGTCGACGACAACGGTCATACCGTTGCGCAGCGCGGTGCAGCTGTTGGAAACCGAAAGGACAGCCGGAATCTCAAGGGCGCGCGCGATGATCGCGGAGTGCGACGTGCGGCCACCGGTCTCGGTGACGATACCGGCAACGTGGGCCTTATCGATCGTGGCGGTCATGGACGGCGTGAGGTCGTGCACGACAACGACGGTGTTCTCGGGCAGGACGGAGAGGTCGACGACCTCCTTGCCCAGCAGCTCGGCCAGAATACCGGTGCGGATGTCGGCGATGTCGGCCGCGCGCAGACGGAACATCTCGTCGTCCATGGACAGGAACATGTTCTCGAACATGGTCGAGGTGTCCATGAGCGCCTGCTCGGCGCAGGTGCCGCCGTCAATGGCGGCGTTGATGGCGTCGGTCATGCCCGGGTCCTGAGCCAGGACAATGTGTCCGCTCATGATCTCGGCCTCGGCCTCGCCCACCGTCTCCTTCATGTGGTCGGCCTGAGCCTGGGTCTTCTCGCAGAAGACCGAAAGAGCGGACTGATAGCGCTCCTTCTCTGCTGCCGAATCAGCAACCTCGTGCGGCTCAAACGTCAAGTCGGGATCGACGGCGACCATGACGGTGCCGATACCGATGCCCTCGGAAGCGTTGACTCCCTGATACATTCCCATTCCTCTCTCCGTGTCATGTGATAAAGCGTTTTGCCATATCCATGACAAAAGAGCGCAGCTACCTTACAACAGGTCACTGCGCCCCCAAATATGAACTTAGTTGTTCAACATGCGACCCGTTTGAGTTCTACTCGCCAAGACCGCTCTTGATGAGCTCGATGGCAGCAGCCAGAGCCTCGGCCTCGTCGGCGCCGTCGCACTTGACCTCGACCTCGGTACCGCAGGGGATACCAGCAGCCATGAGGGCCATCGGGGACTTGCCGTTGACCTCCTTCTCGGGGGTGACGACCGTCACGTCACAGGCGTACTTGCCCATAGTGGAGGCGAACAGACCAGCCGGACGCATGTGCAGACCCTGAGGATTAACGAGGGTAGCCTTCTCAGAAACCATAATTGACTCCTTTTTGTGTTTAACCCCTGTCATGCATGTGGCAGGAGTCAGATTCACGACGTTGTTTATATTAACTCACATCAAACGGTTTTTCATTGTGTTTCACACGAATTGTTGGACAGATGTCGTATCCCTGCGCTCGCCCGCCGGGCGGGGCGGTTAAGTTTGCTGCTCTACAGTCCTGCGCAAGACGGAAAGCACATTAAGTGCTTTCCTTTGCGTGCGGAACTCGCGACAAACTTAATCGCCCCGCCCGGCGGGCGAGCCGCGGAAACTCGGTCGGTCCAGAGCAATATCGGCGGAACGGAATTCTGGCTGAGGATATGTTCGCGACAAAGACTCAATGGGCAGTTCCCTCTATGCCCTTCTGGAAGTTGCGGTGAAATAGGGACTGATTTTGCGGTTGAAACGTTTAAACAGTCCCTATTTCACCGCACCTTACAGAAGGGAATGAAAAAAGGCGGGGGCTCCGAGTGGAGTCCTCGCCTTTGTTACAGGGGGCGATGGTATTCGCGTGTTGCGGGATTAGACCAGACGGGCGTTGATCGTCTTGGCGATCTCGGCGGCGTCGGTGGAACCCTTGACAGTGGCACGGAAGTCCTCGTCCATGAGCGCCTCGGCGACCTTGGACAGGATCTTGAGGTGCGTGGTGCCAGCCTGTGCACCCGGGATGAGCAGAGCGATGGCCACGTTAACGGGAGCGCCGTCCATGGTATCCCAACCGGTCACGCCGGACTCGTCCTTGACGACGATGACGGCAGCCTCGGTAATGGCATCGGACTTGGCATGCGGGATGGCGAAGCCCTCCATCATGCCCGTGGTGCCCTCGGCCTCGCGGGCCAGGAAGGCGTTCATCACGGCGTCAGCGTCGTTGGCGATGCGGGCCTTGACAGCCTGGTTGGAAACGAAGCTCAGAGCCTCGTCACGAGAAGCGAAGTCCTCGGCGACAAAAACGTTCTCGACCTTCACGAAGTCGGCAGCCTCGGCCTTGGGGGCCTCGACGGCAGCGGCCTTGGGAGCCTCAACCGGCTTGGCTACAGGAGCGGCCATCTGGTTCTTCTCGAAGTCGTACTTCTTGAAGGCCACGAACAGGATGCCACCGACAACAGCGCCGATGAGGATCGCGAGGACCCAAAGTGGACCGTTCTCGACAACGGGCAGAACCAGGAAGCCACCGTGAGGCGCCGGATCGTGAACGTTGAACATAATGGTCAGAATCGAAGCGATAGAGGAACCGAGCATCATGATGGGCATGACGGGCCAGATGTTCTTGGTCATGAACGGAATGGCGCCCTCGGTGATGTGGGTGCAACCAAGGATGAGGTTGACGACACCGGCGTCGTGATCCTCCTGGCTGAAGTACTTCTTGCCGACAACGACGGCAAAGGTGGTGATCAGCGGCGGAACGATGCAGGCGGCGGAGACGGCAGCCATGAAGTTGGTGCCGAAGTTGTAGGTATCGGTGCCAACACCGGCGGCCAGAGCCTCGGTGAGCATAGCGGTACCGGTGACATAAGCAGCCTTGTTGACCGGGCCGCCCATGTCAAAGGCGCACATGCAGCCGATGGCAAGACCCAGGACAACGGCGCCAGAGGCGGACAGGCCCTTGAGGAAGTCCATCATGGCGGTGTTGATGGCAGCCATGGGGCCGGAAATGCCGAGCATGACCAGGCCGACAATAGCCGTCGAGAACAGCGGGTACAGGAAGATAGCCTTGAGGCCGTCCAGGTTCTTGGGCAGGCCGGCAAAGACCTTCTCGAGCAGCAGGATGACATAGCCGGCGAGGAAGCCGCCGACGATGCCGCCCAGGAAGCCGAAGCCCACGCCGGCGCCACCGGCGTCGATCATGCCGGTCTCAGCGTTAACAGGCAGGCCCTGGATGGCGATCATACCGGCAACAAAGCCGGGGACGAGCGCCGGGCGCTTGCCGATGGATTCGGCGATGTAGGCGGAAAGCACCGGAACCATAAGGTTCATGGCGATGCCGCCGATGATCTTGAGCATCGCAGCAAAGCTGTTGTAGTCAGACGCCGTCGAATCGAAGGACGTAATGCCCCACAGGAACGAGACAGCGGTCAGAACACCACCAGCAACAACGAAGACCAGCATGTGGCTGACGCCGTTCATGAGGTGCTTGTAGATGATGTGGCCGATGGACTCCTTCTCCTCGACCTCATCCTCGATATCGGCAGCAGCTGTAACCGTGTCGTCACCCTTGGCGGCGAGCGCGCGGTCGATCAGCTTACCGGCGGCCTCAACGGACAGGGCCTTGGAAACACCAACGGAAACCATGGGCTTGCCGGCGAAACGCTCAGCCTGGACATCCTTGTCGGCTGCGACGACGACGGCCTTGGCACCAGCGATCTCACTCTTGGTGAGCTCGTTCTCGACACCGACCTGGCCATGAGTCTCGACCTTAATGGTCAGACCGCGCTCGGCAGCTGCCTTCTCCAGCGCCTCCTTCGCCATGAAGGTGTGCGCAATGCCGGTCGGGCAACCGGTCGCGGCGATGATGTCAAACTTAGCCATGTGTCCCTCCTTCTTGAGTACAGCGCCCGCGGGCGCTCCCCTACACGCGCTTCGATGCGCGTTTTTCCACAACTGTAAGATACCAACCTACCGTCCGCGTGAGAAGAGACAAGGTGCAATTCTCTGGTGAAAGGTTCTTTCATAACGGTAAACGGTAAGTGAAAGTTTACCATCAACACTTGAAACGGCAAGGTGTATCTTGTAATTAAAAATGTCCGTATACTATGGCATTGCGAATCAAATTAGATTTTCATGCCAACCAGGAGCCATCCATGACCGATAGTAGCAAGAGCGCACTTTCCCTCATTAGCACCCATCAGGGATACAGCGAATCCGAGCAGCGCATTGTCGACTATATATTGGAGCACCAGTCCGAGGCTCCACGCCTCACGACGGCTCAGCTCTCACGCGCCGCCGCCACGTCCGAGGCGACCGTTTCGCGCTTCTGCCGCAAGCTTGGGTTTGGCAGCTTCCGCAGCTTTCAGTTTTCGTTGGCGAGGGATTTGGAAAGCCAGCGCAACGAGGGCCTGACCGACGAGGTCTCGCTCGACAATATGGAGCAGAGTCTAAAGAACATCCTGGCTGCCAAGGTGAGCGAGCTTAATGCGACTATCGACGGGATCGACCACGATACGCTGGCGGCTGTTGTGCATGCCCTTAAGCATGCAGGGGTTATTGAGTTTGCGGCTGTGGGCAATACGAACGCGGTTGCGCTCGATGCGACGTTTAAGTTTTCGCAGCTGGGCCTGCGCTGCATGGCGAGCACCATTAGCGAGACATCAATCGGCTTTGCGCTCACGTTGCGCCCGGGTGACGTTATCGTGCTAATCTCAAACTCTGGCAAATCGCGCCGACTGAATCGCATGGCAAAAGCGGCTCGCGACTGCGGCGCAACCGTGGTCGTCATCAGCAGCGATAGCAAGTCTCCGCTTGCGCGCCTCGCCGACTACACCTTTAATACCGTCAATCACGAAGCGCTGCTGACAACGGGTGACTTCGCGTTCTCCAAGATCAGCGCCACGATGATCATCGAAGTCATCTACAACTTCCTGCTGCCCGAGATTGAAGACGCTCGCGAGCATATCAGCTACTACGAGGAGCTCATCCAGCCGGATAAGGTCGTTGAGTAAAACGCGTAGTGGGACAAAAATTTCAGTCTATTTTGTCCCACCAACACCACTGATACGACCTAACCTCGAGCTTCTTCGAGCATCTGCTTTGCGTGGGCCAAGCTTGCCTCAGACTGATCGCCGCTCAACATGCGGGCGATCTCGGCGGTACGCGCTTCGCCGGTTACCTCATCCAAATGCGTTTGGGGAACATCGCCCGGTTCCTTGCTGACGACATAATGCTTGTCAGCCATGACGGCGACCTGCGCCAAATGGGTTACGACAATCACCTGATGCGTAGCGGCGAGATCTGCCAGCACGCCCGCAAGTGCACGCGCCGTGGAGCCACCGACACCAGCATCGACCTCGTCAAACACCAGCGTATCGACACCGTCCGCGTTACCGAGGACAACCTTGCTTGCAAGCATGACGCGGCTGAGCTCGCCGCCCGACGCAATGCGGCGCAGGGGACGTGGCGTCAAGCCGGCACCGCTGCGGTATAGCAGCTCGTAGCTCGAAGGACCAACGGGCGTCCACTCAGCACGGGGAAGATCGCGCGACTCCCAGACGAGCTCGGCACTACCCATCTCCAAGCGCGCCATCTGGCGGCCAACCTCGTGGCAGAAGCACGGGGCCGCCGTATTGCGTGCGCGCTTAAGTGCCTTGGCAGCGGCAAACAACTCGCGCTCGGCGCTCCCGAGTGCCTCACGCGCCTTTTTGATCTGCTCATCGCCATCATCGACCAGGGACAGCAGCTCTTGCGAGCGATCGCGCATGGCAAAAACATCGTCCATGGTGGGACCCCACTGACGCAACAGGCCCTTGAGGTCGGAATATCGCTCACGCATGCGTGCGAGCTCGCGCGGGTCGAAGGCGACGCCATCGCGATAGGTACGAAGCTCGTTCGCGCAATCCTCAAGGGAGATACAGGCATCCGAAAGCGCATCGGCAATGTCGCCCAGTTTGCGATCGACGGTAGCCATTCGGGAAAGTTCTGCCACGGCGCTGTTCACGGCGTCGAGCGCTCCCCCTTCGGAGGCAAGCGATGCATGGGCATCGTTAGCTGTGGCAACCAGTACCTCGGCATGTTCGGAGCGCGGCAGCAGTTCCTCGAGTTCCTCATACTCGCCCGGTTTGGGGTCGACCTCGCCGATGCGCTCGAGCGCAAAGCGCGCCTCCTCGACGCGACTCCCCCGCGCACGTGAGGCCTCCTCGACGCGACGGACCTCCTTGGCAGCCGCGCGCGAGGCTTTAAAGCAAGCACGGTAGTGCTCGAGCGCCTCAAACGCAGAGCGTCCCGCCCAGGCATCGACCATCGCAACGTGATGCGCCGGATCGAGCAAGCGCTGGTGCTCGTGCTGGCCGCACAGATCCATCATCACGCCGACGCGCTCCGAAAGCTCGCGCACGCTGGCGATGCGGCCGTCAATCTTCACGCGGCTGCGGCCCTCGGCAGAAAGGCTACGCTGCACGGTAAAGCCCTCCGTGTCGTGCGGCCCGTCAAACAGCCGCGCCTCGACGCTCGCCAGCGCCTCGCCCTCGCGCACCGTCGACGAATCCGCGCGCTCGCCCAAAATAAGCTTGAGCGCCGAGAGCAGCGCAGTCTTGCCGGCGCCGGTCTCACCGGTCAGGACAGTCAGGCCGGCACTCGGCACCAGCGTCGCCTCGCGAATGAGTGCAATGTTAGAAACCTGCAGTTCATCGATCATGACGGACTCCGTAGAATACGCGGCTCACCGAGTTATAGAAGCTCTCGGGGCCGTAATCCAGCAGCAGCACATCACCGGGCCCGCGGCGCACAGCCACGCTCTCAACGGTGCCATCACAGGTAATAAACTGCCCATCGATAGCGATCGCCGGAACGCTCGGACGGTCATCGGACATAAAGATTTCGACGACATCACTCGGCGAAGTCAAGAAGGCACGGGCCTGAATGGTGTGCGGCGCAATGGGTACGCAGACCATGCCCGTATAGTCGGGGCTCACGATGGGGCCACCGGCACTGAGCGCGTAACCCGTAGAACCAGTCGCCGTGGACACGACCACGCCGTCGCCACGCAGTCGGTCGATATGGTGGCCCGACACCGTGATGTCGAACTCGACCATATCGGACAGCGGACCGCGGGTAAGCGCCATGTCGTTGAGGGCGAAGGTGCGCACGACATCCTTCGTGCCGTCTTCGCGAACCGAGACGATATCAGCGGCGATGGTGGCGCGGCGGCTCACATGGAGCTCGCCGGACAGGGCATCGCTCACGACCTGCAAAATGTCGCGCTCCTCGGGGCTCGCGGCCGTCAAAAAACCCAAATGACCATAGGAAAGACCCAAAATGGGAATCTCACGGTAGTTGAGAATGCGGGCGGCACGCAGCAGCGTACCGTCGCCGCCGAGCGTAATGACCAGGTCGGCATCGTCAACATCGGGCGCGCTCTGGATCTTGGAGCGCTGATCGGCAGCCCATGCGACCTCGTAGCCCTGGCGAGAAAGCCAAAGCTCGAGCATCAGGCCGCTCTCGACCGCCTCTTGCTTGTAGTAATTGGGAACCAGAAAGACCTTCATAGCGTTGCAGCTTTCTCGCTCAAAACCGATACCTGGGATTGCAGCTCATCGTCGGTGCGCTCGCCGGGGGCAAACCTCGTGCCATACAGGAAAAACTCAACGTTGCCCTTGGCACCATGGATAGGCGACACGCACACGTCGACCGGGAACAGGCCCCTAGCGGCAAAGAGCTCAATCGCCGCCACGAGCGCATCACGGCGGACGGCGGGGTCGGTCACGATGCCGCCCTCACCCACCAGCGCAGCCGGCGCCTCAAACTGGGGCTTTACGAGCGTGCAAAACGAACCGGAAGGTTTCAGGCACGCCAGCACGGCGTCGATGATATTCGCGATACTCGTAAACGACACATCGCACACGGCCAAATCGATAGCGCCGCCGTAGCCAAGCTCGGGCAGCTGTGTCACGTTGGTGCGCTCATGGAGCGTCACGCGCTCGTCTTGGCGCAGCGACCAATCAAACTGAGCGCGACCCACATCGACCGAAACGACTGTGGCGGCACCGCGCTTGAGCAGGCAATCGGTAAAGCCGCCCGTAGAGCAGCCCACATCGAGGCAAGCAAGGTCCGTCGGATCAATCCCAAACGCATCGAGCGCGCCCTCGAGCTTGAGCCCGCCGCGCCCCACGTAGGGAATACGACCCTTCACGTGCAACGGCAAGCCGGGCGTCACCTTAAGGCCCGGCGAGGTCAAACGCTCGCCGCCACTCGAGACCAAGCCGGCCATAAGAGTGCGAAGGGCATCCGCGCGATCGGCGCAGATGCCCTGTGAAATCAGTTCGTCATCGAGACGCACGCGTTTCATGAATGCCATCAACCATTCGTATCCGGAGACGCGGCCTGGCTATCCTGGGATTCGTTTGCCGCATCCTCATCGTATTCCTGCTCGAGCTTATCGGCCTCGCGAGGCGTCAGCTCAAACTTATCGACCATGTCGACCGCACGGGAGCCCAGCTCAATCGCCTCGTCAAACAGATCGAGCGAACGCTCCAGGGACGTATCCTTGGAGCGAACGGTCGCGATGATCTGATCCAAGCGGTCCGAGATCTCGTCGAAGTTACGGACGGAACCCTCTGGCATGGCTACTCCTCGACGGTACCGGTCTCGGCCTCGGCGACCTCAGCGTCCTCGTCGAGAACGCCGGCCGCTGCCTGAGCGGCGGCAACCTTGGCGGCAGCCTCGGCGGCCTGGACCTCCTCGCGGGCACGATCCTCGGCCAGCAGCTCCTGATACAGGTCCTCGCCCGGCAGCTCCTCGCTACGAGCAATCTTGCCCAGCACGCCGTTGACAAACGACGCAGACTGGTCGGTGCCATAGGCCTTGGCAAGCTCGACGGCCTCGTTGATCACGATGGCGTCCGAGACCTCCTCGTCGGTGAGGAAGCGCATCTCATAGACGGCAATACGCAGCAGATTGCGGTCGGCGCCGGGCATGCGCATAAGATCCCAGTTCTTGGCGATGGAGCGCAGGGCGCAGTCGATGCGGTCGATGTGCTCGTAGGCACCGCGACACAGCTCCAGCGCGTAGGGGTCGAGGGGACCCTTCGAGATCAGGAAATCGCCCTCGAGGACGCGCTCGAGCGGGCTGTCCGTGGCCTCGGCCTGGAACAGCAGCTGCAGCGCCTGACTGCGGGCAAGCGTACGCCCGCGATAAACCTTAAGGCTCAAAGGTTACTCCTTGGGGAAAACGAGGCCGTCGATGCAAACGTCAACGCGCTCGACCTCGACGCCCACCTGGGCATCGATGGCGGCGACCACGGCGGCGCGAACGGCCTCGGCGAGTTTCTTGAACGGATAGCCAAAGAACACCACGACGCGCACGGTGAGCGCGAGCTTGTCGCCGATGACCTCGGCCTCGACCGCCGGCTCGGAAGCCGGGGCCTTGGACGAAAGCATCATCGAGACAAGGTTGGTGGCAAGGTCCTTGACGCCCACGGAGGCGATGCCCTCGACATCCGTGACGGCGCGCGAGACGATGGCGGTCAGAACATCGGGCGAAATACCGATGCCGTCAATCTTGATTTCCTGGGGCATGAGTCCTCCTAGAAAAGTTGGTTGCTAGACGCGGGAGACGAACTTACCGTCGCGGGTGTCAACCTTGATGACCTCGCCCTCGTTGAGGTACATGGGGACCTGGATGACAGCACCGGTGTCGATGGTGGCAGGCTTGGTGGAACCCTGAACGGTGTCGCCCTTAAAGCCCGGGTCGGTCTGGACGATGGTGGTCTCGATGAACATCGGCGGGGACACGCCCATGAGCTCGTCATCGGCGAAGAGCAGCTGGCAGGTATCGTTCTCGCGCAGCCACTTGGCGTTCTCGCCCACCATGTCCTCGGGAACGGGAACCTGCTCGTAAGACTCGTTATCCATGAAGATGTAGTCGGCGCCGTCGTTGTAGAGGTACTGGAACTCACGGGTGGTGAGCATGACGCTCTCGAACTTGGTGCCGGCGTTGCAGGTGTTCTCGACGACGCGACCGCTCTTGATGTCGCGGGTCTTGTAGCGCACGAAAGCGCCGCCCTTGCCAGGCTTGACGTGCTGGAACTCGACAATGGTGTAGACCTTGTCCTTGATGCGGAGACCGAGGCCGTTCTTGAAGTCGGCGGTAGAGATAGTAGGCATAGCGACCTTTCTTGTTATTGGCGAGACGCACAAGCGTCCAAATTACATACGACCGAAATTATACACTTGCAGACGGCGGCTGCAGCGAGCGCATAAAAAGAGAACGCGGGGCACCCGAATCATTTCGGACGCCCCGCCTCCAAAAACCCAGCTGGATGGTTTAGCAGTCGATGACGTGCAGGTCGTGCGGGGTCTTGGTGAAGGGCTCATAGCCGTTCTCGGTGACGACGCCGTAGTCCTCCAGGCGTACGCCGCCCACGCCGGGCAGGTAGACGCCGGGCTCCATGGTGATAACCGAGCCGACCTCGATGATATTCTTGCTGCGGTTGAAGTTGGGCAGCTCGTGGATGTCGATGCCCACGCCGTGGCCCAGACCATGGTTGTAGTAATCGCCATAGCCGGCATCGCCGATGATCTTCTTGGAAAGCTTGAAAATGTCGTTACCCTCGACGCCAGGATGGATGGCAGCGACGCACTCCTCGTGCGTACGTCGCACGAGCGCGTACAGGTCGAGCTGCTCCTGGGTGGGCTCGCCCATCACGACGGTACGCGTCATATCGGAACGATAATCGCAGTAGCCCGCGCCGTAGTCCATCAGGACAAAGTCGCCCTTCTCGATCACGCGGTCGCTCGGGACGGCATGCGGGTTGGCGGTGTTGGGACCGCTCGCGACAATGGAGCCGAAGGCCAGGCTGTCGGCACCGTTGGCGAACATGAAGTTCTCGAGCTCGTTGCGTACCTGCTTCTCGGTCATACCGGGCTTAATAAAGCCGAGCATGTGCTGGAAGGCGGCATCGGTGATCGACTGCGCGTGGCGCATGAGCTCAATCTCCTCGGCATCCTTGATGGCACGCATCTTGCGGATGTCGTCGTGCATCAGCGGCAGCATGCAGGCGACGGAGCGATCCTCCAGACCACGCTGGATACCCTGGTAGAAATTAATCTGCATGTCATCCTCGACGGCGCAGACGCGGCACTTGTTAGCTGCGATCTTGCCGGCGACCCAGCCGGGGATGGTGCCCTCATCCATGTCGTAGACCCAGGGGCTGCCGGCGGGCGTGTTCTCCTCAAAGCTGTTGAGATAGCGCGAGTCGGTGTGGAATAGGCACTGATCGGCCGTAATAAACGCGGCGTGCGGGAACTCGAAGGTGTAGTCGAAGACGCCCTTCACGCCCGTGAGCCAACGGAGGTTGGCCTCGTCGCGCACGACGATGGCGTCGTAGCCGCGCTCGGCCATCAGGGCACGGACACGCTCGATACGACCGGCAGGACCGGCAGCAAACTCAGACATGCAGATTCCTTTCTTGTTGTCCTCATTAAAGCGGGACGGGCCTCGATCGAAAGGCGGATTCGCATGCAATCCGCAACCGATTGAAACCCGTCCCTCAAAATGATACGAAAGACGATGGATGTCAATAAAATTAGAGAAGTTCCTTGCGAGAAGCCAAATACGCCTGCGCATGACGTTCGAGAATCTCGTCCTCGACATTTGTCAGGCGGATGGCACCGAGTGCCGCGGGCAGCGGCAGCATGCTGCGATTCGAGCGAGCAAACTGCTGCTTGCGGAACTCCTCGATAAACGCGGTGGGCTCCAAGTCGAAGGCAAGCTCCTCGATGCCAAAGTCCTCCAGACAGTCATCGACCTCAAACACATAGTCGATATCAAAGTCGCAGGCATCATGCGCTAGGCGTGCCTCAAAGCGCATGCCCTCGGAAAGGAGCTGGTAAGCGAGGACGCGAGCCGCGGCATCGCCCAGGCAGGCGCGAAGGGTGCGCTCCCCCGTCTTGCCAAAATCGAGCGCATGGCGAGCGCTCGGGTTCGTGGCCATGAGCACGTCTTTACGCGCGGTCTGGGACCACTGCACGGCATTGACGAGCGCGACCTCCTCGCCGGCAAGAATCTCGGGGACGGTCTCGGTAAACTGATTCCAGCGCGACTTGCTGCTGGAAAGCATGGTACCCACGAGCACCGAATAGCCAAGCTTAAGGTCCTCAGCGCTGGCCTCGCGAACAAGGTCCAGATTGCACACGACCAGACCGGGCTCGGGGCGCACCGCGATGGCGGGCAGCGCGTAGTCGCCCGAAGCGACGAGCGGCTCCATCGTCGTAGCGACCGTGAGCATGGCGTCGAAGGTCGTCGGCAGCAGTGCACACTCGGTACGACCGCACCACTGGTTGGCGCACCAGCAAACAACCGAGCAGGATGCGGCATCGCCAACGGCAACAACCAGGTCATCGCAGGTAATACCGTTAGCCGACAGTGCGCCAAAGACAGCATCGGCGTCAGCCAAGGTCGCGCCATCAGGCGAAACCTCGAGAGACAGCTGCGAGACGGCAAAGCCCGCATCGACCAGTGCATGATCGACGACCTCACCAAAGCGCTCAGACACGGCTGCATTCCAAACAACCATCGCACGCTTGGGCTTACCCACGGCCGAGGCAAACATACGTGACAGCTCGCTAAACGCGTCAAGCCCAACGCGAACATCGACACTGCGATTTTGGAAATTGATGAGTTGACGGCGAATCATAGCAGTCCACGCTCCAAAAGCATCTCGGCACAAACATAGGAAACGTCCTCAAAGGACTTATTGCGAATATCGAGGGTGATATCGGCCGCTTGGCGATACAACGGACGTCGATGCTCGAACAGGCACGCCGCGTGTTCGGGCGAGCGAAAATCGGGGCGCGTATCGGAGCGGCGGATCTGCCTCATCGAATCCTCAAAGTCACCCTCGAGGTACACGCAAGTACCCATCTGGTGCATGAGCTCGATGTTGACCGGCGTCTCGACAATGCCGCCGCCGCACGAAACCAGCAGGCTGCGCTCGCTTTGGAGCGAACGGAGCGCCGAGGTTTCGAGCTCGCGAAAGCGCTCCTCGCCCTCGGTCTCAAAAATCTCGGTAACCGATTTGCCACAGCGACGCACGACCAGGCGGTCGGTATCGATAAACCGACGCTTGAACATGGTACCTACGTTGCGCGCGAGCGTCGATTTACCCGCACCCAAAAACCCGATAAAAAAGATATGGTCGCAGCCATGCTTGGTGTGCTGGGACATGACGAAACCTATTCCTCGCAGGGAAGGTCGCGCAGGGCCCGGCGCTCAAAAATACGGAAGATCTGCGTATACCACAGGTCCTGCGTGGCCTGCGGCTTTACCAAAATCGTGTCGACGCCGGCAAAGTTGCCGCTCCACACGTCCGTGTACAGCTGGTCACCGATCAGCACGGCCTCATCGGCCGTGGCACCTAGGCGCTTAAGTCCGGCCTTGAGGGCAAACGGCGCGGGCTTCATGGCATGGCTGATGGCCTCGAGACCCAGCTCGCGTGCGGAGTTCATGACCTGGTCGCGATGCCAGTTGTTCGACACCATGCACAGCTTAAAGCCCTTGGCATGGGCGGCCTCGAGCCAAGCCGAGACGGCAGCGGGAACCTGCTCGGTATCACGCGGCACCAGAGTGTTATCGCGGTCGAGCAAAATGGCGCGCTTGCCGTCGGCCCAAAGGGTATCGAGGTCGATGCGGTCGACCGAGGCAACATATCGTTTGGGGCTAAAAATCCTCATGTTTAATTCCAAGACTGTTGGTGCTCTTCGTAGGTCTGAGAGAAATACTCCTCGTCCTGCGTAATGTAGAAATACAGGTCATCGGAGTCGGTGGGCTCAAGGGTTGCCTTGAGCGCCTCGAGCGACGGAGAGCAGATGGGCGTGGGCGGCAGCCCCTCATGCTTATAGGTGTTGTACGGACTATCGCTCTGTAGGTCGTCGGCGGTAACCTCGCCGCCGGTGACATACATCATGGTCGCATCGCTATTGAGGTAGCGCAGACCGTCGAGCTTGCCGGCAAGACGGTTGTAAAACACCGAGGCGACATGCGCGCGCTGCTCGGCGTTGAGGCCCTCGCGCTCAACGATGGAAGCGAGATTGATGATGTCGTAATCGGACATCCCCACGCCGTAGCGCTCTTTGATCTTGGCCTCGCAACCGGCAAAATCGAGCGACTTGTACTCGGTGTTAAATTGATCGAGCATGGCGCGGATGACGTCGTCGGCGCTCGGTTTTTTGCCCAGCGAATAGGTCTTGGGGAACAGGAAACCCTCGAGCGAATCATTCGCAGCGCCTTTGAGGAACGGATAGTCGTTCACATAATTGCTAGCCTTCGCCTGGTGGAGGAAGTCCTCTTTGGAGATGCTGCCGTACGCCTGGGCCACACGGTCGGCAACCTGGTCGACCGTGTGGCCCTCGGGGATCGTCAACGCATCGGAGCCAGCATTGGGTCCCTCAATAAGCTGCTGGACGACCTTGGTCGCATCCATAAGCGTCGTGAACGAGTACGTGCCGGGTTGAAGCGACATGTCCGCGTTGAGCTTTTTGACCGCCGCGTAGTAATCCTTGGGATTCTCGACAATATGGTTCTCGGAGAGAATCGAGGCGATCGTGTCGCCCGAGGCGCCATCGGGAATCGTAACGGTAACCTGCTGGCCAGCCGTGACGCTTGCGTCCTCCCCGCCAAGCAAGCCCTTGACGGCCGGTACGGCGAAGACGGCGACAACAGCGAGAACGACCACCACAACCACAGTGCCGATAATCATAGGCACCAGCGAGCTTTTCTTTTGGGCGCCGCGCCGAGCATGCGTGTTATGGCTCGAACGCGCGGCCGGAGCCACGCCATGCGTACCGTGAGCGTGACGCGCATGCGATTGAGGGGCCTGCGCGCGCTGGGTGGGTGCCTGCTGCTTAAAGCGGGCGCCGCCTGCAGGCTGGGCTGCACGGGCGGCGGACTGCTGGGCAGGACGACTAGCAGGCTGCTGGCCCGGACGCTGCGCGGGACGGGAGGAGGGCTGCGCCGGACGTGCGACAGGTTGGGCCGCGCGCGGGGTCAGCTGCACCGGACGCTGGCCGGACGGCACAGGGCGCGGCGCAGGCTGACCGTGGCGATTCGGCTGGCGCGGATCAGAAGCGCTAGACATGCGAGACCTCCTCGTTTTTACGATCGAGCCATGTCTGCAAGAACAGGCTGGCGGCGATCATGTCGATCTTGCCCCTCATCTGCTTTTCGTTGAGCCCCTGCTCGCGCAGGATACGTTTGGCCTCTTGCGAGGACAGGCGCTCGTCCTCAAACTCCAGCGGAAGATCGAGCTCGTCGGCGATCTTTTGCGCCACAGCGGCAACGCGCTCGGCCTGGGGGCCGGGCTCGCCAGCCATGGTCAGGGGACGTCCGCTAACCAGGATGTCGGGCTCATAGTCCTCGACCAGGTAGCGGAACGTCTTGGCCATACCGGTGACCTCGGCGGCCGGGAGCACCTTGACGGGCATCGCCATCTTGCCATCACGGCTCGATACGGCGATGCCGATCCTAGTCTCCCCTATATCCAGCGCGAGCGCGACCACAGCGACTACTTAGGCGCCGAGCGCGGTCTTGGCGGCCGCGAGGGCATCGGCGATACCGGCAGCATTCTTGCCACCGGCCTGGGCCATGTTGGGACGGCCGCCACCACGACCGTCGACCAGGCCCGCAATCTGCTTAATCACGTTGCCGGCGTGGAAACCGGCCTTCACGGCGTCATCGGAGCCGGCGGCAAGCAGGGCCGGGGTGCCCTTCTCGGTCACGCTGGCAACGACACAGGCGACGGGGCCGGCGACCTTCTGGTGCACGGTATCCCAGACATTGCGCAGGTCAGCAGCCTCAAGACCCTGAAGCTCAGCCACGACGAGCTTGTAGCCGTCGAGCTCGACAGCGTCCTCGATGGCGCTGGAGATGGCGTCGGAGGAGCCACCGGTCAGAGCCTTCTTGAGCTTATTGGACGTCTCGCGCAGCTCGGCCTGCAGGTTCTCCACGCGGGCGGGAACCTCGTCGATACGGCACTTGAGCGCAGCGGCAGCGTCGTCAACAAGCGCCAGGCGGTCGGCCATGTAGTCGAGGGCGCCCTTAGAGGTCACGGCCTCGATACGGCGGACGTTCGAGCCCGTGGAGGACTCGGAGATAATCTTGAACAGGCCAATCTCGGCAGTGTTGGCAGCATGCGTACCACCGCAGAGCTCGCGGGAGAACGGCTGATCCTCGGCACCCACGGAGACGACGCGCACGACATCGCCATACTTCTCACCAAACAGGGCGACGGCGCCGGCTGCCTTAGCCTCATCGATGCCCATGACGCGGGTCACAACCGGCTTGGAAGCGAAGATCTGCTGGTTGACCAGATCCTCGACAGCCTTGAGCTGCTCGGAGGACAGGGCCTCAAAGTGCGTGAAGTCAAAGCGCAGGTGCTCGGGCGTCACCAGCGAGCCGGCCTGGGAGACATGCTCGCCCAGGACCTGCTTAAGGGCGGCGTCGAGCAGGTGCGTGGCGGTGTGGTTGCGGCGCAGGAAGCCACGGCGCTCGGCGTCGAGCGCGGCGGTCAGGGTAGCACCG
>CABUSR010000031.1 GCA_902494245.1 uncultured Collinsella sp. | reverse complement strand
GTGCCGCCCCAAACGGGGCGGCACGCCATTTTTTCATCAGACAACTCGCTGAAGTAAGGCTGCGAAGGCCGCGGGGCCGGGAGGGGTTTCCTAAGGGCACATCCCGCAGCCGCAACGCGGCGAGGACGTGCCCGTGGAAACCCCGCAGGCCCCGCGGCCGGTGGGAGCAACGCTACTTCACGACCAAGATGTCGCAGTCGGTGTTGCGCAGCAGGAACGTCGAAATTGAACCCAGGAGTGCATACTTGATCGAGGACAGGCCACGAGCGCCGCAGAGCACCAGGTCGGGCTTGACCACGTCGAGCATCTCGTCTTTGAGCGTCTCGCGAATGCGGCCGGCGCGAATCATGACCTCGACCTCGGGAATGTCGGGATTGGCCTTGGCCTCTTCGAGCTGCTTGGCGATGGAGTTCTTAAATGCCTCCTCTAGGCCGTTGACCAGATCGACCGGATAGGAACCGGCGCTCTCGAGTGCCGTGGAATCGATAACGTGGCCGATAATCAGCTTGGCGCCGTTGTTCGCGGCGACCTTGATGGCGCGTGCGAGCACAAAATCCTGCTGCTCAGTACCGTCGAGTGAAACAAATACCTTGGTGTAGCCCTCGTTCATGGTTTCCTCCTTGGTCTATCGCACGGGCGTGGGGCTCGTGCATCGGGCGGGCGCGGATGCGTGGCCGCTGGACACTTTATCTTGTTGCAGTTATACCCAAGGATTTGGGTTTGACCGCTCGCAATTCTGTGAACGGGCGAGTTTTTTGGTAAGGGTGGGCGCGGTCGCGGCCGAACGGTTGATAATGGGACATCGCCCGCAACCGTCCGCAGAACAATATCGGCGGGTGTCTAACGAGGGGGTCCCTTTGGATATCATTGAGCTTCTAAAATCTGCCTTCATGGGCCTGGTCGAGGGCATCACCGAATGGCTGCCTGTTTCGTCGACCGGTCACATGATCTTGGTGGACGAGTTCGTCAAGATGAACGTGAGCGAGACGTTCTGGAATATGTTCCTGGTCGTGATTCAGCTTGGCGCCATTTTGGCCGTCTGCGTCCTGTTCTTTTACGACCTCAACCCGTTTTCTCCCAGCAAAGGCAAGGAGGGTCGTCGCGACACCTGGGTGCTGTGGGGCAAGATTGTGCTCGGCTGCATTCCCGCCGCGGCGATCGGTCTGCCGCTTAACGACTGGATGGAGGAGCATTTCTACAATGCTCCCGTCGTGGCGCTGGCGCTCATTGTGTACGGCGTGCTGTTTATCGTGATCGAGAACTGGCGCGCGAACAAGCGCGACCAGGCCGCTCTTGCCGGTTCGTTTGGTTCGCGTGCCGTGGTGGCGGGCGGACGCCCCGCTGGTGCGCATTTTGCCACTCCCGCTGCGGCTGCCGCTTCAGACGATGACGATAACCTGGACTTTGGCTCCATCACTACGCTCGAGGATCTGAGCTGGAAGACCGCGCTGGGTATCGGTTGCTTCCAGGTGCTTTCGCTGATTCCGGGCACATCGCGCTCCGGCTCCACGATCATCGGCGGCCTGCTGCTGGGCTGCACGCGCTCGGTGGCGTCTAAGTTCACGTTCTTCCTGGCTATTCCCGTTATGTTTGGCGCGAGCGCGCTCAAGCTGGTCAAGTACTTTATTAAGGGCGGCACGTTCGGCACCAACGAAATCGCCATCCTGGGCGTGGGCTGCGTCGTCGCCTTTGTGGTGTCGCTCATTGCCATCAAGTGGCTTATGGGCTTCGTGCGCCGTCACGACTTTAAGTGCTTCGGCGTCTACCGCATCATCCTGGGCATCGTGGTGCTCGCGTACTTCTTTGTCCTGGAGCCTATGCTCGGCCTGTAACTTGGTCGACGCTGCGCGGCGGCCGGGGCGACAACTTGTCATTCAAAGGGGGCGGCATGACCAGAAGGTCTATGCCGCCCCTTTTCATGCCAATTTGTTCGCCCTGGCCACCGCTCGCTGCTGCTGCCATGACATCGGCGGTTTCGTGATTGTCAATTGATTGGTGCAGACCAACCTGACCCCATTGCGCCAAATTCGCTGGGGCGGCCTGACGGTGACGCACGGAGTCGTGGTGTGATTTGCGTCGGTGTCCGCGCGGCTCGGTATACTGGTACGGCTCAAACTATGGCGCCGCCCGCAGGCGCGCCGTCCGTCAGATGAGGAGTCGCCCATGACCCAGCCCTTGCCCTGGGAAAAGAACGCCGCGGTATCCGTGCCGCCCGCGCCGGAACCCGTGCCGCTCGATGCATACACCGCTCCTGCTGCGCCGGAGCCCGAGCTCGTCCCGCTCGACATTTACGACGCTCCCGCGCCGGCGCCCAAGCCCGCCAAGCCGCTCGTCGACATTGACAGCCTTAATCCCGCCCAGCGCGAGGCTGTCCTGTCCACCGAGGGCCCGTTGCTGGTGCTCGCCGGCGCCGGCTCGGGCAAGACCCGCGTCTTGACCTTCCGCATCGCACATATGCTCGGCGACCTGGGTGTTAAACCTTGGCAGGTTCTTGCCATCACGTTTACCAACAAGGCCGCGGCAGAGATGCGCGAGCGTCTGGCGGCACTCATTCCCAGCGGCACCCGTGGCATGTGGGTGTGCACCTTCCATGCCATGTGCGTGCGCATGCTGCGCGAGGACGCCGACCTGTTGGGCTACACCGGTCAGTTCACCATCTACGATGACGATGACTCAAAGCGCATGGTGCGCGACATTATGCAGGCGCTCGGCATCGAGCAAAAGCAGTTCCCCATCAACATGATCCGCAGCAAGATTAGCTCGGCCAAAAACGCCATGATCGGCCCCGAGGACATGCTCAAATCCGCCGACAGCCCCAATGACAAAAAGGCCGCGCAAGTCTACCTGGAGCTGGAGCGCCGCCTGCGCGCCGCCAACGCGATGGACTTCGACGACCTGCTCGTGCGCACGCTCGAGCTGCTGCGCACCCGCCCCGAGGTGCTCGACAAGTATCAGGAGCGCTTCCGCTACATTAGCGTCGACGAGTATCAGGACACCAACCACGTCCAGTACGAGATCGCCAACCTGCTGGCCGCCAAGTACCAAAACCTCATGGTCGTGGGCGACGACGATCAGTCCATTTATAGCTGGCGTGGCGCCGACATCACCAATATCCTGGACTTTGAGAAGGACTTTAAAGACTGCAAGACCGTCAAGCTGGAGCAGAACTACCGCTCTACGGGTCATATCCTGAACGCCGCCAACGCCGTGATACGTCACAACTCGCAGCGCAAGGACAAGCGCCTGTTTACGGCCGAGGGCGACGGCGAGAAGATCCAGGCCTTCCAGGCAAGCGATGAGCGCGACGAGGGTCGCTGGATTGCCGGCGAGATCGAAAAGCTGCATGCCAAGGGCACGAGTTACGACGACATCGCCGTGTTCTACCGCACCAACGCCCAGTCGCGTATTCTCGAAGATATGTTTCTGCGCGCGGGCGTGCCCTACAAGATCGTGGGCGGCACGCGATTCTTCGACCGTGCCGAGATCCGCGACGTCATGGCCTACCTTAAGATGATCGTGAACCCGGCCGACGAGATGAGCGTCAAGCGCGTCATCAACACACCTCGCCGCGGCATCGGCTCCACCTCGATCCAAAAGATCGAGCAACTGGCGCGCGACAACCGCTGCTCGTTCTTCCAAGCTTGCGAGATCGCGTGCGCCGAGACCGGCATGTTTAGCGCCAAGGTGCGCAATGGCCTGTCGAGCTTTGTCTCGCTAGTGCGCGAGGGTCGCCGCATGGACGGCGAGCTCAAGGACGTCGTCGAGATGATTGTCGATAAGACGGGCCTGCTGCAGGCTTTCCGCGCCGAGGGCACCATGGAGTCCGAGAGCCGTGCCGAGAACATTCAGGAATTCCTGGGCGTCGCCGCCGAATTTGAGGAGACGCACGAGGATATCGAGGGTACGCTCGAGAGCCTAGAAGAGCTGCGCGCAGCCGGTGTTGCCGACGTGCCTGCCGGCGCCGAGCCCGAGCCCGTTGTGGTGAGCGCGCCCGCGCCCGAACCGGGGCCATCTGCCCCGGCATCCTCGTTTGAGGCGCTCGTCGGCGCGCGCGATGCCGCAGGTTCCAATCCGCTCGATAGCCTAGCCGCCCCGGCGCTCTCGCCGCAGGATGCCCTGGCCGCCGCCATCGCGGGCAACGCGTATGCCGCGCCGACGGAGATGCCGGCGGGTGCCGTGCATGCCGACGAGATTGAGCACACCTACGGTCCGCTCACCTGTAAGGCGCTGCCGGCACTCATGGAGTGGCTGGCCCTGCGCTCCGACTTGGATTCCCTGGCCGGCGAGACGCATGCCATTACCATGATGACCATCCACTCCGCCAAGGGCCTGGAGTTCCCGGCGGTGTTCGTGGCCGGCATGGAGGAGGGTATCTTCCCGCACGTGCACGACTTTGGCGGCAGCGATGACCCGGGCAAGCTCGAGGAAGAGCGTCGCCTGGCCTACGTCGCCATCACGCGTGCCCGTAAGCGCCTGTTCCTGACCTATGCGGCCACGCGTCGCACCTACGGCTCGACCTCTGCCAACCCGCGCTCGCGCTTCCTCAATGAGATTCCGTTTGAGGATATCGAGTTTAGCGGTATCGGTTCTGCCGGTTTTGAGGGCACGGGCTGGGAGAAGCGCGGCGACCGTCACGGCACCTTTGGCTCGGGCATGGGTTCGGATATGTATGGCGGCAGGGTGTTCGGTTCGCATACGCGCTCGACCGGCGGTTCCGGTTCGCGCGGCGGATCGAGCTTTGACGATTTCTTTGGCGGCAGCAGCTACGGGACCGAGCGCCATCGTGGGGTCTCGCCCGACGCCGGCCGTGTTGCCTCGACCTTTGGTTCGGGTGCGCCGCGAGCCAAAAAGCCGTCATCTAAGGTGTCGCCGACGGTGGAGCGCAAGGTCGATCGCGCCAGCGCATCGCAGGACTTTGCCGTGGGCGATACCGTGAGCCACAAGACCTTTGGCACGGGTACCGTGATCTCGGTCGCCGGAGACATGATCGAGGTTCAATTCGAAAAGACCGGCCAGACCAAAAAGCTGATGAAAGGTTTTGCACCGATTGTCAAGCTGTCGTGATCCTGGCGGACCTGGGCGGGCGTATAGGGCAACATCGCCTGCTCGGGCAGTCCTGCGCAAGACGGAGAGCACATTAAGTGCTCTCCTTTGCGTGCGGAACTCGCGATCGATGTTGCCCCGTACGCCCGCCCAGGTCCTTAGATAACGTTGTTTGCGAACGTCGCTCTGCTCGTTCGCTTTTTGATCTGGAGAGCCGGGTGGGCTGATAAATAGATATGGCAAGGGGCTCTCCCGCACATGGACGGGAGAGCCCCTTGTTGCGTTTGGGTTGTTGGTGCGACCTACAGGTGGCTGATGATCAGTTCCATCTTGCCTTCGAGGTCGATGGAGCTGACGGTGCTCGGGGCCAACAGGTGGCTTCCCTTGTGGACGGGGTCGCCGCAGACGGTGCCTTCGCCGTCGATGACCGACAGGCACATGAAGGGCCAGCGCTGGTCGAGGGTCTTGCTGCCGTTGACGCGCACGCGATCGACGGTGTAGCAGGGGTTGGACTCGAGCTCGGTCACGCCGTCCACCTCGGGCGCGGTCACCGTGCCGTCGGTCGGAGCCTGAGCATCAAAGTCGATGCAGTCGAGGCTCTGCTCAATGTGCAGCGGGCGCAGGTTGCCGTCAGTGCCGGGACGGTCGTAGTCGTACAGACGATACGTCACGTCGCTCGACTGCTGCGTCTCCAAAATGAGCGTGCCGGTCTTGATGGCGTGCACGGTACCGGAATCAATCTGGAAAAAGTCGCCCTTGTGAATCGGCAACACGTTGAGCATGTCGTCCCAACGTCCTTCCTCGATCATTTGTGCGGCCTCGGCGCGGTCCTTGGCACGCTGGCCGACGATGATCGTGGCGTCGGGCTCGCAGTCCAGCACATACCAACACTCGGTTTTGCCCAGGCTACCGTTCTCGTGCTCGGCAGCGTACTCGTCGTTGGGATGAATCTGGATCGAAAGGTCGTCCTTGGCGTCCAGAATCTTAATGAGCAGCGGGAACTCCTTGCCCTCGCAGTTGCCAAAGAGCTCGCGATGCTCGGCCCACAGCCACGACAGCGTGTGGCCGGCATACGGGCCCTCCGCAATCTGGCAGTCGCCGTTGGGGTGGGCCGAGATGGCCCAGCACTCACCGATGGGGCCATCGGGAATGTCGTAGCCAAATACGGTTTCGAGCTGGCGACCGCCCCAGATCTTCTCGTGGAAGATCGGCGTCAGTTTAATCAAATCGGACATATTCATACCTCATTGTGTTGCGCGGGCGCTGCGTAAAACTGTTCAAAACGAGCGCCCGCATGACTGCAAAAACCTATGCCAACGTTACGTTGTGCAACTCAAAGCGGTCGCCAACGTTGCGCGAGACCGAATACTCAAAGGCGGCGCCGCTGTCCAAAAAGCCAATCTGGGTGAGCTCGAGCAGGGGAGAGCCAGGCTTGGTGTCCAGGCGCTCGGCTTCTTCCTCGGTTGCTGCCACGGCGCGAATGGTACGGTGGAAGCTCGAAATTTTCAGCCCGCATTGCTCGCGGATGAAATGGTAGACCGATCCGTACAGGTCCTTCTTTTTCAGCCCCGGAATCAGCTCGAGAGGCATGTAGGTGTACTCGATAACGATGGGCTTCCCATCGGCCTGACGCACGCGCACGACGTGATAGGCAAAGTCATCCTCGGCAATTCCCAGCTGGGCTGCGATGTCCGCTGGTGGATTAACAATCGAGAAATCGTAGACCACCGAGGTCACCTTTTCCCCGCGGTGCTCATACGAAAAGCCCTGGGCACGGTCGTTTTTGCCCTGGAAAAACGCCTGGCCGGGAAGTCCCGCCGTGTCCTTAACGTAGGTGCCCGATCCGCGCCGGCTGGTAATAAGACCTTCCTCGGTGATTTGCTCGATAGCTCGTTTGACGGTGATTTTGGAAACGCTATAGAGCTCACAGAACTCAACGACGGTGGGAAGCTTGTCGCCCGGTTTAAGAGCGCCATCCTCGATACTTCGACGAATATCTGCAGCTATCGCCTCGTATTTGGGAATCATGGAACCTCCTTTCCGACATATATGAATACAAAAAGTAAGTATAACCCTCAACAGGGCATCCATATTACTTTTATCTAAGAAGTTCGAGAAAGAAAAAAGAAAAAGACGCTTTACTTTTTAAAATTAGAGCGCTATGGTTTAAGCAACGAACGGAATCCTTCCGCACAACAGGATCGACCGTTTGGGGACGGTTTTGTTTTGGCGGGTTGGATATCGGTATGGCCGGTGCGCGCCCGCGCCGGATAACCTGCCAAAGCAAACCCGTCTCCAACCGGAAGCTCTAGAACACGAAAGCGAGGACTTTGATGGCACAGTATCAGCTGCCCAACGACTTCTTCTTTGGCGCTGCTATGTCCGGCCCGCAGACTGAGGGTCAGTGGAACCAGGGCGGCAAGCTCGAGAACCTGTGGGACACCTGGTCCATCCAGGATCTGGGTTCGTTCTACAACCGCGTTGGCTCTTACGCCGGCAATGACTTTATGGCCAAGTACCAGGAAGACCTTCGCATTTTGAAGGACTTGGGTCTGGATACCTATCGCACTTCCATCCAGTGGAGCCGTCTGCTCGATGCCGACGGCAACCTCAACGAGGAAGGTGCCGCGTGGTATCACGAGTTGTTCCGCGCCTCTCGCGAAGCCGGCTTGGAGCCGTTTGTCAACTTGTACCACTTTGACATGCCCACCTACCTCTTTAACCGTGGCGGCTGGGAGAGCCGTGAGGTTGTCGAGGCTTACGCACATTACGCCGACGTCGCCTTCCACGAGTTTGGCCAGGAGATTAAGTACTGGTTCACCTTTAACGAGCCCATCGTCGAGCCCGAGCAGCGCTATCAGGAGGGCGTGTGGTTCCCGCAGCTCCACGACTTCAACCGCGCCCGCACCGTGCAGTATCACATCTCGCTGGCGCACGCGCTGGCCGTGGCCAACTATCGTCGCGCCTATGACGAGGGCGCTATTCGCGCCGATGCCAAGATCGGCATGATCAACTGCTTTACCCCGGTCTACACCAAGGAGAACCCCAGCGAGGCGGACCTCGAGGCCGTGCGCATGACCAGCGGCATCAACAACCGCTGGTGGCTCGACCTCATCACCAAGGGCGAGCTTCCTGCCGACGTGCTCGACAGCCTGGCCGAGGGCGGCGTTAAGCTCCCGTTCCGCGCCGGCGACCAAGAGATCCTCAAGCAGGGTGTTGTCGACTGGCTAGGCTGCAACTACTACCACCCCACGCGTGTTCAGGCGCCGGCGAGCAAGGTCGACCAGTACGGCCTGCCGCACTTTGCCGACGAGTACGTATGGCCCGACGCCGTTATGAACGAGAGCCGCGGCTGGGAGATCTACCCGCAGGGCCTCTACGACTTTGGCATGGACTGCGCTAAGAACTACCCCGATCTTGAGTGGTTCGTTTCCGAGAACGGCATCGGCATCATGGACGAATACAAGAACCGTGACGCCGAAGGAACCATCCAGGATGACTACCGCGTCGACTTTGTACGTCAGCACCTGGAGTGGGTGGCCAAGGCCATCGACGAGGGCGCCAAGTGCCGCGGATACCATTATTGGGCCGTCATCGATAACTGGTCTTGGGCCAATGCCTTTAAGAATCGCTATGGCTTTGTCGAGGTCGATCTGATGGATGGCTATAAGCGCCGTCTTAAGAAGTCGGCGGCCTGGCTCAAACAGGTCGCCACGACCCACGTGGTTGATTAGCGACCGGACGAACGTCCAGACCGCGCGCCGCCGCGCGCAACACATGGCACATCTGGTGGCAGAGGGCGACAGACCACCGTGCGCATAGGAAAGGCCGGATTTGAAAGTTAGGAGCAATCATGGCCAGTGACAACGGAAAGAGCTTCCTCGACAAGTTTGCCGAGGTCTCTGCGAAGGTGGGAAACCAGGTTCACCTGCGTTCCCTGCGTGACGCCTTCGCGACCATCACGCCGCTCTATATCCTTGCGGGTATCGCGGTTCTTATTAACAACGTCGTGTTCCCTCTGTTCCCGCTCGATGCGGCGGGCCTTGCCAACCTTCAGACGTGGGGTTCGGCGATTACGCTGGGCACCCTCAACGTCTCTGCCATTATCTTGGCCGGATTGATTGGCTACAGCCTCGCTAAGAACAAGCGCTTCGATAATCCGCTTGCTTGCATGGTCGTCGCTATCTCTGCCTTCGTCATCATGATGCCGCAGCAGATCACCGCCACGCTTGCCGCCACGAGCCCACTGCTCACCGACAAGATCACCTCCGCCGAGGTCACGGGCGCCCTTTCGACTGCCAACACCGGCACCAACGGTCTGTTCTCGGCTATTATCATCGCCCTGCTTTCCGTCTCGCTCTTCATCAAGATTTCTGGCGTCGAGAAGCTCAAGGTTAAGCTGGGCGAGGGCGTGCCTCCCGCGGTCTCCAACTCCTTCAACGTCATGATTCCGATGCTGCTTAACCTCGCGGTCTTCGCTCTTGCCGCAGCCCTGCTCGCCGTGTGCGCCGGCACCGATCTGTGCACCATCATCTCCACGTGCATCTCCAACCCGCTCAAGAGCATCATGAACGCTGGTCCGTGGGCTGTTATCCTCATCTACACCCTTGCTAACCTGCTGTTCTGCGTCGGTATTCACCAGTCCACCATCTCTGGCGCTACCGTCGAGCCGATCCTGACCATGCTCATCGTCGACAACATGGCTACCTTTGCCGCCGGTGGCACCATCCAGCCCGATCACTACATGAACATGCAGATCGTTAACAGCTTCGCCCTCATCGGCGGCTCGGGCTGCACCCTCATGCTCCTGCTCGACACGCTCCTGTTCTCCAAAAACAAGGCTTCCGAGACCGTTTCCAAGATGGCTATCCTGCCTGGTCTGTTCAACATCAACGAGCCGGTTATCTACGGTTACCCCATCGTGTACAACCTGCCGCTCATGATCCCGTTTGTCCTCCTTCCCGACCTGTTCATCGGCATCACCTATGGCCTTACCTGCGCAGGCATCATCAGCCCCTGCATCGCCCAGGTGCCCTGGACCATGCCTCCCGTCATCAATGCCCTGCTCGCTACGGGCTTTGACTGGCGCGCTGGCGTGTGGCAGGCTATCGAGATTGTCATTGGCATGGCCGTCTACCTGCCCTTTATGAAGATTTCCGAGAAGGCAATCGCCAAGCAGGAGGCTCTCGCCGAGTAGAACGCCTAACGTTCGTCCCTTTCACCTTTGCGGGCGCCGGTACGCGGCGCCGGTGCCCGCAGCTCTCTCCCTTGTGTAAAGATGCAGGGGGGGTGGGCACAATAGCCGCAAGGAATAAAACCAGTTGTCGTCTGCGCGCCGCGCAGTTATAAGGAGGAAACCATGAAGAAGATCATGCTCTGCTGCAATGCCGGTATGTCCACGAGCCTGCTGGTCCAGAAGATGCAGGCCGAGGTTGCAAACCGTGGTCTGGATATTGAGGTCGAGGCTCGTCCCATGAACGAGGCCCACGATCACCTGGACGAGTGCGACATGTTGCTGCTTGGTCCGCAGATCGGCTACACCAAGGGCGATTTTGAGAAGGAGGCCGCCGGTCGTTTTCCGGTCGAGGTCATCAACATGGTCGACTACGGCCGCATGAACGCTGCCGGCATCATCGACCACTGCGTCAGCGTGATGGGCTAGGTGCTCTGCATGGAGGATATGAACGAACTGCAGATGACCTGCTTTGAGATCATCAGCTACGTCGGTACCGCCAAGAGCATGTACATCAATGCCGTGCAAAAGGCCAAGGAGGGCGATTTTGACGCCGCCGAGGAGCTTATCAAGCAGGGCGACGAGGCCTATAACGGTGGCCACGATGTTCACATGGGGCTTCTGAAGAAGGAGGCCAACGGCGAACGTAACGGCGAGGCCCCGTTGATTTTGCTGCATGCCGAGGACCAGATGGCCGGCACCGAGACCATGCGCGTCATGGCGGCGGAGCTCATCGAGGTTCACAAGCAGCTGCAGGCACTTCAGGCCTAGTCGGCGTTATCGCCGCGACGGACCGTGCGGTCCAACAGACAACATAGTCCCTTTGACGGGCGCCGGGAGCCTCCGCCTCCCGGCGCCTTTATTTTTGGGGATGGTCTTGCGCGGCCTGTTGGGCAGCCAATTGCGTTACCCCAGATAAAACCTGCCAAAACAAACCTGTCCCTTTTTGGTAGGTTTTTGCTTTGGGAGCGGTACCATACAGGCAATGTTTAAACGAGAAAGGTGGGCCCCCATGGAACCCAAGCAGTACTACATCGGCATCGACGTCGGCGGCACTTCGGTTAAGGAGGGCCTGTTCGACGAGGACGGAAATCTGCTGGCCAAGGTCAGCGTGCCCACGCCTCCCATCGTTGACGCTGCGGGCTTTGCCGCGGTGACCGAGGCTACCGACCAGGTGGTCGCTAAGGCGCAGATTCCGCGCGCCTTTGTGGCAGGCATTGGCCTGGCCGTTCCGTGCCCCATCCCGGCGTCGGGCGATGCCAAGGTCAAGGCCAACATTGCCATTAACCTGCCCGAGCTCAAGATCGCCATCCAGGAGCACTGCCCCGATGCGGTCGTTAAGTATGAGAACGATGCCAACGCCGCTGCCATGGGCGAGGCCTGGCTCGGTTCTGCCAAGGGCGTGCAGAACGTGGTGATGGTCACCATCGGTACCGGCGTGGGCGGCGGCGTTATCGTTAACGGCGACGTGGTATCGGGCGTTGTGGGTGCCGGCGGCGAGATTGGCCACATGTGCCTGAACCCGGCCGAGGAGCGCACCTGCGGCTGTGGCGGCCATGGCCACCTGGAGCAGTATTCCAGCGCCACCGGCGTGGTGAGCAATTACCTGGCCGAGTGCAAGAAGGCGGGCGTCGAGCCCATCGAGCTCACCGGCCCCTCCGATTCCAAGGACGTGTTCCAGGCCTGCCGCGAGGGCGACAAGCTCGCGCTGGCCGCGGCCGACACCATGGCCGACTATCTCGGCCGTGCCCTGGCGCTTATTGCCAACGTGGTCGACCCCGAGATGTTCCTGATCGGTGGCGGCGCGTCCGCTTCGGCCGATGTCTACCTCGATAAGGTTCGCGAGCACTTCCAGCGCTACGCGCTTTCCGCCTCGCGCGAGACGCCCATTAAGGTCGCTTCGCTCGGAAACGACGCCGGCATCATCGGTGCCGCCTACGTAGCCCTGCGCGCCGCCGGTAAATAGCTGGTGCAAGGGGGTCAGGTTACTTTGCACCAACATGGTGCAAAAGGGACAGCCTTGGCCCCCATACCTGCCACAAAATATGCCGTGGCCCTTCCGTCTGCGAAGGCTCGGCATCGGCGTGCTACCATAGCTACGTCCAAGTACACATATCAAGTGGAGGATATCCATGGCAAACGTTCTTGTCTTTGGTCACCAGAACCCCGATAACGACGCCATCATGAGCGCCGTCGTCCTGTCCCAGCTGCTTAACCAGGTTGAGTATGCCGGCAACACCTACGAGGCTTGCGCTCTGGGCCAGCTTCCGGCCGAGTCCGCCAAGCTGCTCGCCGATGCCGGCATTGCCGAGCCCCGCGTGATCGAGTCCGTCGAGGCCGGTCAGCTCGTCGTCCTCACCGACCACAACGAGTCCGCCCAATCCGTCGCCGGCCTTAAGGACGCCACGGTCTTTGGTGTTGTCGACCATCACCGCATCGGCGACTTCGAGACCGCCGGCCCGCTGCACTACATCTGCCTGCCCTGGGGCTCCAGCTGCACCATCGTCACCAAGCTCGCCGGCGTGCTCGGCGTTGAGCTTTCCGACGTCCAGGCCAAGCTGCTGCTTTCGGCCATGATGACCGACACGCTCATGCTCAAGAGCCCCACCACCACCGATGTCGACCGCGCCGTCGCCGCCAAGCTCGGCGAGCAGGTGGGCGTCGACCCGGTCAAGTTTGGCATGGAGGTCTTCCTTACCCGCCCGTCCGGCTCCTTCACCGCTGCCGAGATGGTCGGCAACGACATCAAGATGTTCGAGCCCGCCGGCAAGAAGCTGCTCATCGGCCAGTACGAGACCGTCGACAAGAGCCGTGCGCTTGGCATGATTGACGAGATCCGCGAGGCCATGCGCGCCTACGCCGCCGAGAAGGGTGCCGACGGCATTGTCCTGTGCATCACCGACATCATGGAGGAGGGCTCGCAGGTCCTGCTCGAGGGCGAGACCGAGGCTGCTCAGAAGGGCCTGGGCATTGCCGACGAGCACGACGGCGTCTGGATGCCGGGCGTCCTCTCCCGTAAGAAGCAGGTCGCTGCCCCCATCATGGCCGCCTGCTAGGTTTAGTTGACCAAACGCCACGACCGGATCGCGGACGCCCCGCGCTCCGGTCGTTTTTTGTGCATGCGCCGCGTCGTCTCTTGGACAGGCGTGCCCGTGCCGTTGAGCAAATAATGTTCAACCTGTGGTTCCGCTTTTCGGCCACGCCTGCGTGCTTGTCGTGCAGGGTAGGCTAGATGCAAGCGTAATACGTTAGAGCGCGGCGCCGCCACTTGGGCGGGCCGTGCTTTTTTAAGACGGGAGCTTTCCCGTGAAAGGAGCCGCCCATGGCAGCAACCGAGCAGCTGTTCAACGTCCGTGAGCGCAAGCGCTTTGAACGCCACGACATTTGGGAGCGCATCGCCGAGAACGGCACGATTTCCGCCGCGGTTATGGTCATCGCCGCCATCGCCGCCGTCATTTGCGCCAATACCGATGCCTACGAGGCCATCCATCACTTTTTGGAGACCCCGCTGTATGTGGGTCTGGGCAACCTTACGGCCGGTCTTACCGTTGAACTTTTCGTCAACGACTTCCTCATGGCGATTTTCTTTTTGTTGGTGGGCATTGAGCTTAAGTACGAGATGACGGTCGGCGAGCTCAAGAATCCGCGTCAGGCCATGCTTCCCATGCTGGCGGCCGTGGGCGGCGTCGTCGTTCCCGCCTGCATCTACCTGATCTTTAACCATGCCGGCGCCCGCAACGGTTGGGCCATCCCCATGGCAACCGATATTGCCTTTGCGCTGGGCGTGCTGTCGCTTTTGGGCAACCGCGTGCCCAACGGCGTGCGCGTGTTCTTCTCGACGCTCGCCATCGCCGACGACCTTATCTCCATCGCCGCCATCGCCATCTTCTACGGTCAGAGCCCCAATCCGTTTTGGTTGGGCGCCGCTGCGCTTGTGACCTGCGCGCTCGTGTGGCTCAACAAGACGCAGCATTACCGCCTTGCCCCGTATTCGGTACTGGGTCTGCTGTTGTGGTTCTGCATGTTCAAGAGCGGCGTACATGCCACGCTCGCCGGCGTCATCTTGGCCTTTACCATCCCGGCCAAGTGCGGCGTCAAGCTCGATAGCCTCACCGATTGGTTGGGCGAGTGCCTGCCGCTGCTTGATGACCGCTACGACGACGAGGCACACATCCTGGGCCAGCATGACTTTACCGTCTCGACCACCAGGGTCGAGCGCGTCATGCACCGCGTGACCCCGCCGCTCATCCGCATGGAGCGTCTGATCTCCACGCCGGTCAACTTTGTGATTCTGCCGATCTTTGCGTTCGTGAACGCACAGGTTCGCCTAGTGGGTGTGGATATGAGCACGCTGCTCACCGACCCGGTGACGCTCGGCGTGTACTTTGGCATGCTGCTGGGCAAGCCGATCGGCATCTTTGGCATGACGTTTGCCCTGGTTAAGTTTAGGGTCTGCGAGCTGCCGCATAACGTTAACTGGCACATGATTGCCGGTGTGGGCATTCTGGGCGGCATCGGCTTCACCATGTCGATCCTCATCAGCGGCCTTGCCTTCCCGACGGCCCAGTTTGAGGTTCTGGCTGCCAAGGCCGCCATCCTTGCCGGTTCGGTCACCGCTGCCGTGCTCGGTATGATCTACATGAGCGTGGTCTGCAAACACCCCGCGCCCAAGGACGAGTAAGAGCACATACAAGTTTGAAAACGCCGCCTGTGAACACCATCACAAGCGGCGTTTTAGTCATTGGGGACGTTCTTAAACGACTAGGTTTATTCCACCGTTCCGTAGACGGCGCCCCAGCCGTGGGCGGCAAGGGCGGAGTTGAGCTGGTCGCAAAGCGATTGGCGGTCGTAGTAGCCGGGCGGCAATAGGTTCACGATTTCCATGAGATCGGGCGCCAGGTCCAAGATCTCGGCCTGTACGATGAGATCCAGGCGGTCGATGGCGCGGCGGTCGTAAAACAGCCCGTCGACCAGGCGCTGCAGGTCGCCGAATTCCTCGGCCTGGAACGATCCGTATTCCATAGTGCCTCCTTGGGCGCCCCACGCCGGCATGCGCGGCGATTCATAATTCATTGCGATGAACTTAATCTATCACGGCTTCATGCCGTTGCGGCGGTGGCGGTCTATACTTAGACGAACTGCAACGTCCCGCTTCGCGAAAGGTCGCACCCATGCAGACGATTTACCAGAAGATGGAAACCACCGAACTCGATGCCGCCATCGAGGCGCTCAAAGCCGAGGTCGCCGAGGTCAAGGCCAAGGGCCTGGCGCTCGACATGGCCCGCGGCAAGCCGTCGCCCTCCCAGGTGGACATCTCTCGACCCATGCTCGATATCCTCAATGCCGATGCCGATCTGCACGACGGCAACGTCGACTGCTCAAACTACGGTTGCTTTGAGGGCATTCCCTCGGCGCGCAAGCTGGCGGGGGAGTTCCTGGGTTGCCCTGCCGAGCAGACGCTCGTACTGGGTTCGTCGAGCCTTCTGATCGAGCACGATATCGCCGGCATGTTTTGGCGCTGCGGTTCGTGCGGCAGCGAGCCTTGGGAGGCTTACGAGGCCGCGCACGACGGCAAGAAAGTCAAGTTCCTGTGCCCCGTTCCCGGCTACGATCGCCACTTTGGCATCACCGCCGACTTGGGCATCGAGAACGTTCCCGTCGCGATGACCGACAACGGCCCCGACATGGACGAGATCGAGCGCCTCGTTGCCGCCGACGATTCCATCAAGGGTATCTGGTGCGTGCCCAAGTATTCCAACCCCACGGGCATCACCTTTAGCGAGGACACTGTGCGCCGCCTGGTCGAGATGCCCACGGCCGCGCTCGATTTCCGCATCTTCTGGGACAACGCCTACTGCGTGCACGACCTGTACGACGAGACCGACGAGCTCGCAAACATCTTTGACCTCGCTCGCGCGGCGGGTACCGAGGACCGCGTGGTGGCCTTTGCCTCGACGTCCAAGATCACCTTCCCGGGCGCCGGCATCGGCTTTATCGGTGCGAGCCCCGCGGTCATCGCCGAGTTCTCCAAGTGCCTGAAGGCCGGCCTCATCAGCGCCGACAAGCTCAACCAGCTGCGTCACGTGCGCTTCCTTCCCACCATCGAGACGGTCAAGGAGCACATGAAAAAGCATGCCGAGTTCCTGCGTCCGCGCTTTGAGGCCGTTGAGCGCAAGCTCACCGAGGGCCTGGGCGATACGGGCTGTGCCACCTGGACGCACCCCCGCGGCGGCTACTTTGTAAGCTTCGATGGTCCCGAGGGCTCGGCCCAGAAGGTCGCCGCGCTTTGCGCCGACCTGGGCGTCAAGCTCACGCCGGCCGGTGCCACCTGGCCCTATGGCAAGGATCCGCGCGATACCAACATCCGTATTGCGCCGAGCTATCCCACGGTCGATGACCTGGAGGCCGCGCTCGACGTGCTGGTGCTGGCCGTTAAGCTTGTCGCCGCCGAGCTTGCTCGTGCCGAGCGCGCCTAACGCCTAGGGCCCCGCAAGTCCGCGCCCAGTACTATCCGCACTTTCGATACGTAAAGGAGCGTATACATGGATTTGGGTATTTCCACCAACCCTACGCCGGAGATCTACACCATTAAGGTAACCGGCGAGATCGATATCTCTAACGCCGATAGCCTGCGCAATGCCATCGACTTGGCGCTCGAGCAGCCCACTGAGGCCGTTGAGCTCGATTTTGCCCAGGTGAGCTACATCGATTCGACGGGCATTGGCGTGCTCGTGGGCGCCGCGCACCACGCGGTCGACCACGGTAAGCGCTTTAGCTGCACTAATGTGCAGCCCCAGGTGATGCGCGTGGTTCAGCTGCTGGGCGTCGACCAGGAGATTTCGATCACGGCGGCATAATCTTTGCCCCCAAAAGGGCGTGCCGTTTGGCATATGTTTGTGATGCGCTCGGACGTTTTGGCGTCCGGGCGCTATACTTGACCGAATGAATAGACGAGTTCCGGCCGAATGGCGCGGTGCGGGCTCGACTCACATCGAGCCTTGGAGGTATGTGTGTTTGGTATTGGAGAGGGTGAGCTCGCGATCATCGTGGTCTTCGGCTTTTTGCTGTTTGGCCCGGATAAGCTCCCACAGATGGGCCGCACGATCGGCCGTGCCATCCGTCAGTTCCGCGAGACGCAGGAAAAGATGACGGCCGTTGTTCAGTCCGAGATCATCGATCCGGTAAGCGAGGCTGCTTCGGCTCCGGTCAAGCCCAAGAAGGCTGCCGTCGATGACGATTCCGATGCGGACGAGGATGCCGCCGGGACGGCTGCACCCGCAAAGAAGGAGACCTTTGCCGAGCGCCGTGCCCGCCTTGCCGCCGAGAAGGCCGCGAGCGAGGGTGCCACCGAGGACGAAGGCGCTGCTGATGAGGCCGAGAGCGCCGAGCCCGCCAAGGCCGAGCCTGCTGCTGCCGCCGTCGAACCCGAGCCAGCTGCAGAGCCGGAGCCCGAGCCCGAGCCGGCAGAGCCCACGACGGCTGACCTCTACGCCCGTCGTCCCCGTAAGCGCAAGGCCGTCGTCGACCAGCTCGCTCGCGAGCTCGAGGCCGAGGACGACGCTGCTGACGCCGACGCCCCGAAGGGAGGCGATGAGTAATGCCTATCGGACCTGCGCGAATGCCGCTCTTCGATCACCTGGGAGAGCTCCGTCGCCGCCTGACCATCGTGGTCGTGTCGGTGTTTGCCGCCGCTATCGTGCTGTATTTCGCCACGCCTGTGGTGCTCGACATCCTGGAAGACCCCATCCGCTCTTTTGTGCCGGACGGTAAGTTCTACATCACCACCACGCTCGGTGGCTTTGGTTTGCGCTTTTCGCTGGCCATCAAGATGGCCGTTGTCATGTGCACGCCCATGATCATCTGGCAGATTCTGGCGTTTTTCCTGCCGGCGCTTCGCCCCAACGAGCGCAAGTGGGTCGTGCCCACGGTGCTCGCCTCGACGGTGCTGTTCTTCCTGGGCGCCATTTTCTGCTATTTCATCATCATTCCTGCGGGCTTTGAGTGGCTCATCGGCGAGACCTCGGCCGTCGCTACGGCGCTGCCCGATCTAGAGAACTACGTCAACATGGAGCTGCTCTTTATGATCGGCTTTGGCGTGGCGTTTGAGCTGCCGCTCATCATCTTCTACCTGTCCGTCTTCCACATCGTGTCCTACGCTGCTTTCCGCGGTGCCTGGCGTTATGTATACGTTGGCCTGCTCGTGGGTTCGGCCGTGATCACGCCCGACGGCTCGCCCGTCACCCTGGGCCTTATGTACGGTGCTCTGCTTTCGCTCTACGAGATCTCGCTCGCTATCGCCCGCGTGGTCATTACCGCGCGCGAGGGCAAAGAGGGCCTGTTCGTGAGCCGTCTGGACCTGTTCTCGGACGACGAGGACGACGAGGAGTAAAACGGTATGCACGAGGTTGGCATTGTCAACGGCATACTCGATACAGTGATTCGCGCGGCGCGTGGGGCGGGGGCCTCGCGCGCCGTTTTGGTGACGCTGCGTATCGGGGATATGACCGAGGTCGTGCGCGAGGCGCTCGGCTTTGCCTGGGAGACGTTTCGCGACGAGGACCCGCTCACGCGCGGCTGCGAGCTTGCTGTGGAGGAAGTCCATCCACAAAGCGAGTGCCTGGACTGCGGCGAGGTCTTTGAGCACGACCGCTTCCATTGCCGCTGTCCCCAGTGTGGCGGCGCCAACGTGCGTCTGCTGCACGGCCGCGAGCTCGACATCGCCAGTATCGAAATCGAAACCCCCGACGATTAACCCGCCAGCCACCTGGGGACAGGGTACAAAGGGGCTAAAGTAAGGAGCGCTAAGTATGGCCGAGAAAACGATTGATATCGCGTCGCCGATCCTGTCGCGCAACGAGCGCCTGGCAGATCAGCTGCGTCAGCGATTTAATGAGACAGGCACCTATGTGATCAATGTGCTGTCGAGCCCTGGCTCGGGCAAGACCACTACGATTCTGGGCACCAACGAGCGCCTGCGCGACAAGGCCGGCTTGCGCTGCGCCGTCATCGAGGGCGATATCGCCTCGGACGTCGACGCCATCACCATGAAGGAAGCCGGCATGCCCGCCATCCAAATCAACACGGGCGGCCTGTGCCACCTCGAGGGCAACATGATCATGGAGGCCGTTGACGCCTTCGACCAGGCTGTGGGTCTGGAAAACATCGACGTCATCTTTATCGAAAACGTGGGCAACCTGGTCTGCCCAGTCGACTTTGACCTGGGCGAGAACCTGTCTATCATGATCCTCTCGGTGCCCGAGGGCGACGACAAGCCCATCAAGTACCCGGGCATCTTCCAGCACGCCGGCGCACAGCTGCTCAACAAGGTCGATGTGGCCCCGGCTTTCGATTTTGACATGGATAGGTATACTAAGACACTCGATGACCTCAATCCGCAGGCGCCGCGGTTTGCCGTGAGCGCGCGCAAGGGCGAGGGCATGGATGCCTGGTGCGATTGGCTCATCGGGCAGATTGAGCAAGCAAGGGCGTAAGTCGGCCGCCATACGGGCGGGCGTAGCCGCAGAGATACGAGATAGGAGCCTCTTTTGAAGCTCATCATCGCCGAGAAAAACGACGCCGCGCGTCAGATTGCCGAGCGGCTGACCACGGGTAAGCCCAAAAAGGACAAGGTGTACAACACCGCCATCTACCGTTTTGAGTGGAAGGGCGAGGAGTGCGTGACGATCGGCCTTGCCGGTCACATCCTTGCGCCCGATTTTTGCGACAGCGTGCTGTTCGATAAAAAGCTGGGCTGGTATTCGGTCACCGAGGACGGCGAGATGCTGCCGGCCGACATACCCGATGGCCTGGCCCGTCCGCCCTACGACACCAAGCGCAAGCCGTTCCTTGCCGACGGTATCTCCATTAAGGGCTGGAAGCTCGAGAGCCTGCCCTACCTCACGTGGGCACCGGTCATTAAACTGCCGGCCGAGAAGGAACTCATTCGCTCGCTCAAGAACCTGGCTAAGAAGTCCGACAGTGTCATCATCGCCACGGACTTCGATCGCGAGGGCGAGCTGATCGGTTCGGACGCCCTCAACAAGGTGCGCGAGGTTGCGCCCGACCTGCCGGTCGCCCGCGCCCAGTATTCTTCGTTTACCAAGGCCGAGATCACGCAGGCCTTTGATAATCTCGTCTCGCTCGACCAGAACTTGGCCGACGCCGGCGAGAGCCGTCAGCACATCGACCTCATCTGGGGCGCGGTGCTCACGCGCTACCTGACGCTCGCCAAGTTTGGCGGCTTTGGCAACGTGCGTTCCGCCGGCCGCGTGCAGACGCCGACGCTCGCCCTGGTGGTCGAGCGCGAGCGCGAGCGCATGGCGTTTGTGCCCGAAGACTATTGGCAGATCCGTGGCATGGGCGCCGCGCAGGGCGCTGCCGAGGACGACCGCTTTAAGATCGCGCACAAGACGGCGCGTTTTACCGACAAGGATGCTGCCGAGACGGCGTACGGCCACGTTGACGGCGCTACGACGGCGACCGTTGCCGCGGTGACCAAGCGCTCGCGTAAGCAGCAGCCGCCCACGCCGTTTGCGACCACCTCGCTGCAGGCTGCCGCCGCGGCCGAGGGCATCTCGCCTGCGCGTACGATGCGCATCGCCGAGTCCCTCTACATGGCGGGCCTCATCAGCTACCCGCGTGTCGATAATACCGTGTACCCTGCGACGCTCGATCTGGGCGCCGTGGCGAGCGATCTGGCAAAGATCAATCCGGCGCTGGCGCCCGTATGCAAAAAGGTGCTCGCCGGTCCCATGAAGCCCACGCGCGGCAAGGTCGAGACCACCGACCACCCGCCTATCTATCCCACGGGCGAGGGCGATCCGTCCACGCTCGACGGCGGCCAGCGTAAGCTCTACGACCTCATCGCCCGTCGCTTCCTAGCGACGCTTATGGGTCCCGCGACCATCGAGAATACCAAGCTCGAGCTCGACGTGAACGGCGAGCCGTTCGTGGCCTCGGGCGACGTGCTCGTGACCCCCGGTTTCCGCGAGGCATACCCGTACGGTCTCAAGCGCGACGAGCAGATGCCGCCGCTGGAGCAGGGCGATACGGTCGACGTGTTCGACATTAAGCTCGAGGCCAAGCAGACCGAGCCGCCCGCGCGCTACAGCCAGGGCAAGCTCGTGCAGGAGATGGAAAAGCGCGGCCTGGGTACCAAGTCCACGCGCGCGAGCATCATCGAGCGCCTGTACGCCGTGCGCTATCTCAAAAACGATCCCGTTGAGCCAAGCCAGCTGGGCATTGCCATCATTGACGCGCTGTCGCAGTTTGCCCCGCGCATCACGAGCCCCGATATGACCAGTGAGCTCGACGGCGACATGACTCGCGTGGAGCGCGGCGAGGACACCGAAGAGCATGTCGTGACGCACTCGCGCGCGCTGCTGGCCGGTGTGCTCGACGAGCTGCTCAAGCATACGCAGGAGCTGGGAGACGCCATCAGCGACGCCGTCACGGCCGATGCGCGCGTGGGTGCCTGCCCCAAGTGCGGCAAGGACCTGGTTATGAAGACGAGTGCCAAGACCCGCGGCAGCTTTATCGGCTGCATGGGATGGCCCGACTGCGACGTGACCTATCCGGTGCCGAGTGGCGTCAAGGTGAGCCCGCTAGAGGGCGAGGCCGCCGTGTGCCCCGAGTGCGGTGCGCCGCGCATTAAGTGTCAGCCGTTCCGCCAAAAGGCTTTCGAGATTTGCGTGAACCCCACATGCCCCACCAACTACGAGCCCGACCTTAAGGTGGGCGAGTGCAAGGTGTGTGCCGAGGCCGGACGCCATGGCGATCTGATTGCGCACAAGAGCGAGAAGAGCGGCAAGCGTTTTATCCGCTGCACCAACTATGACGATTGCGGCGTGAGCTATCCGCTGCCGGCGCGTGGCAAGCTCGAGGCGACAGGCGAGACCTGTCCCGAGTGCGGCGCTCCCATCGTGGTGGTCAACACCGCGCGCGGCCCGTGGCGCATCTGCGTGAACATGGACTGCCCGACCAAGGAGAAGAAGCCCGCCCGCGGCCGCAAGACCACAACCAAGGCGAGCACGGCGAAGAAGACGACCGCGGCCAAAAAGACGACGGCGGCAAAGAAGGCCACGGCGGCAAAAAAGACGACGGCCAAGAAGTCGACTACCAAAAAGACCGCTGCCGACAAGTAACCGAGCACATATCCGAGCACATATAGACACGGCGGGGCCCGGGGCGGCAAAGGAAAAGGGGGCCCCGGCCCCCATAAAAATTTGGGGG
>CABUSR010000030.1 GCA_902494245.1 uncultured Collinsella sp. | reverse complement strand
GGCTCGCCGCACGACGTGCGCAGCGCGCCTCAATGCATGTCCGAGGACGTTTTGGGAGGTAGCCCAAACAGCCCCGGCGATCCTGCGGGAGTTGAGTCCCTTTAGAACTTGTCGTGGAAGGTACGCGCAATGACCTCGTCCTGCTGCTCCTTGGTGAGCGTGTGGAAGTTCACGGCATAGCCGGAAACGCGGATGGTCAGCTGCGGGTACTTCTCGGGGTGAGCCTGAGCGTCGAGCAGCGTCTCACGGTTGAAGACGTTGATGTTCAGGTGGTGGCCACCCTTCTCGGCGTAAGCGTCGAGCATGTGGACCAGGTTATCGGCCTGAGTCTCAGAAACTTCAGAAACCTTCATAATGTGTCTCCTTCGATCGATAGGCGCCGGCCGAAACCGGCGCACTAATCAGTAATCGTTATTGTTAGTATAGCACTAACAATAGTTACTCGCCCAGCTGATCAAGGTCGATATCGCCAAAGAACACCTGGTCCTCCTTGCCGAGCGCACTCGGGATGATGGAGAAGGTGTTGGAGATGCCGTCCTGAGCATCGCGGAACGGGAGCTTGGAAACCGAAGACAGCGAAGCGATGGCGCCGTGGCTATCGCGCTTGTGCATGGGGTTAGCACCCGGGGCGAACGGCTGGCCAGCCTTGCGGCCATCGGGCGTGGAGCCGGTCTTCTTACCGTACACGACGTTGGAGGTGATGGTCAGAACCGAGGTCGTGGGCACGGAGTTGCGGTAGGTGTCGTTCATGCGGATGTACTCCATGAACTGGTGCACAACGTCGTGAGCGATCTGGTCGACGCGGTCGTCGTCGTTACCGTACTTGGGGAACTCGCCCTCGGTCTCGAAGTCGACGATGATGCCGTTCTCGTCACGGACGGGGTGGACCTTGGCGTACTTGATGGCGGACAGGGAGTCAGCCACGACGGAAAGGCCAGCGATGCCCGTAGCAAACCAGCGGTGCACGTGCTTGTCGTGCAGAGCCATCTGGATGCGCTCGTAGCAGTACTTGTCGTGCATGTAGTGAATGATGTTCAGCGAGTTGACGTACACGCCAGCAAGCCACTTCATCATGTCGTTGTACTTGGCCACAACGTCGTCGTAATCGAGCGTATCGCCCTCGACGGCGCGGTACTTGGGGCCGACCTGCTTCTTGGAGACCTCGTCAACACCGCCGTTGAGTGCGTACAGCAGGCACTTGGCCAGGTTGGCGCGGGCTCCGAAGAACTGCATCTCCTTGCCGATGCGCATGGAGGACACGCAGCAGGCAATGCCGTAGTCGTCGCCGTGATAGACGCGCATGAGGTCGTCGTTCTCGTACTGGATCGAGGAGCTGGCGACAGAAGTCTTGGCGCAGAACTTCTTGAAGTTCTCGGGCAGACGGGTCGACCACAGAACGGTCATGTTAGGCTCGGGGCTGGTGCCCATGTTCTCGAGCGTGTGCAGGTAGCGGTAGCTCATCTTGGTAACGAGCGTACGGCCGTCAACACCCATGCCGCCGATGGACTCGGTGACCCACTGCGGGTCGCCGGTGAACAGGGCCTGGTACTCGGGGGTACGGGCGAACTTGACCATGCGGAGCTTCATGATGAAGTGATCCACGAACTCCTGGATCTGCTCCTCGGTGAAGGTACCGTTGGCAAGGTCGCGCTCAGCGTAGATGTCGATGAACGTAGAGGTACGGCCGATGGACATAGCAGCGCCGTTCTGCTCCTTGACGGCAGCAAGGTAGGCGAAGTACATCCACTGGATGGCCTCCTGCGTGTTAGTAGCAGGGTTGGAAATATCGAAACCATAGGTCTCGGCCATCATCTTGAGCTCGCCGAGGGCGCGGATCTGCTCCTGCAGCTCCTCGCGATCGCGGATGTTGTCGGCGGTCATGACCGTCGGAGTGGAAGCCTTCTGGGCCTCCTTGTCCTTGATCAGGTAGTCGACGCCGTACAGGGCAACACGACGGTAGTCACCGATGATGCGGCCGCGGCCATAGCCATCGGGCAGACCGGTGATGATGTGAGCCGAGCGGCAAGCACGCATCTCGGGGGTGTAGACATCGAAGACGCCAGCGTTGTGGGTCTTGCGCTCGAAGGTGTAGCGCTCGACAACGTTCTCGTCGACCTTGTAGCCGTGCTGGCTGGCAGCCTGGCAAGCGATGCGGATACCACCGTTGACGTGCAGCGCGCGCTTGAGCGGCTTGTCGGTCTGGAGGCCAACAATGGTCTCCTTGTCGCGATGGGCATTATCGATGTAGCCAGCGGGGTGGCTCACGATACCCGTGACGGTCTTGGTGTCCATATCGAGGACACCACCCTGCTCGCGCTCCTTAAGCAGCAGGTCGAGAACCTCGCCCCACAGCTCCTTGGTACGCTCGGTCGGACCTACGAGGAACGACTCGTCGCCCTCGTAGGGGGTGTAGTTCTTCTGGATGAAGTCTCGGACGTCAACCTCTCCCGTCCAGATGCCTTCCTTGAAGCCTTCCCATGCCTCCTGCATTGTGTAACCACGCTCCTAGTTACGTGTTATGCGGCGCTCTCTCACACCGCTGCTTATTGAATTCTTGAATGTTCGGCTTGCACTACCGGCTTCTTCCGTTCTTCACCACACGTCGGTGCAGGGAAAAACGTTTGTCCACCTTGGAACTACAACCCAAAACCCAAGATTTCACCCGTCTGAGAAGGATAACATAGCGACCCTCTCCATCTGGGCTGTTATATGTTTCTTTTTTTATATCATAAGGGCGTTTTTTACAAAGCCGCAGGAAATGAGAGCGTGAACAACTACCGTTCACCGATTTGTTTGGTTTTTTCCTTGCCTTTGTACGACGTTCACCCTAGCTGTTATGCCAGCTTTATCAGGGTAAAGTACCTCTGAGTAGGCTTTAGGACATGCCTAACGATCTGCCCCTAACTTTGCTGGCATCGACGGTGTACGGAGGTCGCCTAAAGGCAGTTTTCTAGGCATGACCCAAAAATCTACCGTATAGGGCGCGCGTGCAAGGGTATCATCTTTCACCGAAAATAGTTTCTAGTGTTAGGGGTTTTCGGTGGAAGATACCGATTTCCGTGAACTTGGACGTCAGCTCTTAACTGAGTTTGGCAGCATGCATCAGCGCATTTCGCGCTTTGCGGACAAAGCTCTCGGTGGCGAGATGGCTGTAATGCGCGCCCTCATGCTCGCCGGCGGCTCGCTCACGCCGAGCGAACTCGCTGATCGCGCCTGGGTCTCGAGCGCCCGCATCGCCAATATTCTGCGCGCCCTCGAGGCCAAGGGCTGGGTCGAGCGCGAGCACTCAAAGACTGACCGTCGTCGCGTACACGTCATAGTGACCGACAAGGGATTCCAGGATCTCGAAATCAAACGTCGGGAATTCGAGGACCGCACCGCGGCCTTCCTCGAGCAGCTCGGCGAAACAGATACCCAGGAGATGGTGCGCCTTCTAAGACGTGCCAACGAAATTATCGACCGCAATCAAGAAAGGAGAGATGCCGAGTGAGGATTCTCAAGCTCTTTAAAAAACATATCCTGGCACTGTTCGCAGCTATCGTACTTATCGTAATCAGCTGCAACGCCGATCTGGCGCTGCCTACCTATATGAGCGACATCGTCGACGTGGGCGTGCAGCAAGGCGGCATCGCCTCGCCCGTGCCCGACACCATTCGCGCCGAATCGCTCGACGACCTCGAACTCTTCATGAGCTCCAAGGACGCCAAGGCTGTGGAGGCCGTGTTTAGCAAGGCGGACAATAACGGCATTCGAACGTACAAGGGCACCGAGGAGGAGCGTGCCGACGGCGGCAAGATTGCCGACATCATGAGCCTGCCCGAGACTGTCGTCCTTTCGTTCAACCAGGGTATTGACGCCAACTCCATGGGCGACATGATGGGCACGTCCGGTGAAAAAGACAACAGCGGCGCCCAGGCCATGCCCACGCCCGAGCAGATGGCGGCGATGACGCCCGAGCAACTCGCCGAGATGCAGCAGAAGGCCGCTGCGGCGCAGAACATGCAAAAACAGATTGATGCCGACGGTGGCAAGATCACCATGAAGAGCCTGCGTCTAGGCGTTGAAGGCGGCCTAATCGACCAGGGCAAGCTCGTCGAGGGCGCCAACGATATGGCAGACAAAATGGGCTCCATGTCGGGCTCCATCGTGACCCAACGCGCCGTGAGCTATGTGCAAGACGAGTACAAGGCACAGGGCATCGACCCCGCCGACGTGCAGAACGCCTACCTGGGCCGCATGGCGACCACGATGTTTGGTCTGTGCCTGGTGTCGCTCGTCGCCACCATCCTGACCGGTGCCGTGGCTTCGCGCACCGCCTGCTCCATCGCCCGCGACCTGCGCCGCGAGACCTTCAACAAGGTTATGCACTTCTCGCCGGCCGAGGTGGGCAAGTTTAGCCAGGCCTCGCTCATCACCCGCTGCACCAACGACATTCAGCAGATCCA
The DNA here is from genome assembly GCA_902494245.1 of uncultured Collinsella sp. Lineage (GTDB taxonomy): Bacteria > Actinomycetota > Coriobacteriia > Coriobacteriales > Coriobacteriaceae > Collinsella. Next base: position 18,387 of record CABUSR010000030.1, on the reverse strand, counting down.
GATGGCCGCAACCCTGTTTATCCGCATGTGCCTGATGGCCCCCGTCATGGGCATCGTCGCCGTCATGCGCGTCCTGGCCAACCATACCGGCCTAGAGTGGACCATCGCCGTGGCCATCATCGCGGTCTCGGCCGTCGTCGGCGTGCTTATGGGCCTCACCATGCCCAAGTTCAAAAAGATGCAGAGCTTTGTGGACCGCGTGAACCTTACCGCCCGCGAGCTGCTCGACGGCCTTATGCCCATCCGCTCGTTCAACCGCGAGGAGCATGAGCTCGAACGTTTTGACAAGGCTTCGCTCGACCTGATGACCACGCAGCTCTACACCAACCGAGCCATGAGCTTTATGATGCCGCTCATGATGCTCGTCATGAACTGCATCACCGTGCTTATCGTCTGGTTTGGCGCGCAGGGCGTGTCCGACGGCGTGATGCAGGTCGGCAACATGATGGCGTTTATCTCCTACACCATGCAGATCGTCATGGCGTTTATGATCCTCACCATGGTTTCGGTCATCCTGCCCCGCGCCGAGGTCGCAGCCGAGCGCGTGGAAGAGGTCATCACCTGCCCCACGAGCATCAACGACCCCGCCTCGCCCAAACTGCCCGCTGCCAGCGCGCCGCGCGGCGAGCTCACCTTCCGTGACGTGAGCTTCCAGTATCCCGATGCCCGCGCCGACGTCATTAGCGGCGTAAACTTCACCACGCACGCCGGCCAGATGCTCGGCATCATTGGTTCCACGGGCTCGGGCAAGTCCACGCTTGTACAGTTGATTCCGCGCCTGTACGACGTCACAGGCGGCAGCATTTCGCTCGACGGCATCGACGTGCGCGACATGACCCTCTCTGAGCTGCGCCGCCGCATCGGTTATATTCCGCAGCAGGGTCGTCTGTTCTCGGGTACCGTCGAGAGCAACCTCAAGTTTGCCGGCGACATGGTGAGTGACGAGGATATGCGCCAGGCAGCACGCGTCGCCCAGGCGGAAGACTTTATCGCCGAGCGCGAGGGCGGCTACGACTCCCCCATCAGCCAGGGCGGCTCCAATGTCTCGGGCGGTCAGCGCCAACGCCTGGCCATCGCCCGCGCGTTGGCCAAAAAGCCCGAGGTCGTGGTGTTCGATGACTCGTTTAGCGCCCTCGACTACAAGACCGACGCGCGCCTGCGCGAGGAGCTCGCCAAAAACGTCACCGACGCCGCGCTCGTGGTCGTGGCGCAGCGTATCGCGACCATCATGCACGCCGACCAGATCATCGTGCTCGACGACGGCCACGTAGTGGGCACCGGCACGCACGAGGAGCTGCTGCGCAGCTGCCCGGCGTACCTGGAGATCGCACAGTCGCAGCTTTCCGCCGAGGAGCTGGGGCTTACCCAAGAAGAAATTTCAGCCGTCATGGAAGGAGGCGAGCGCTAATGGCAGACGAGACCAAGACTCAGATTCCCAAGCCCACCCGCCAGCGTGGTCCCATGGGCCGCATGGGCGGCATGCGTCGCGGCGAAAAGGCCAAGGACTTTAAGGGCACCATGAGGCAGCTGCTCGGCTATATCGGCCAGCACAAGATTGCCGTGTTTGCCGCCGTCGCCTTTGCCGTGTGCTCGGTCATCTTTAACATTGTGGGACCCAAGGTGCTCGGCCAGGTTACGACCAAGCTGTTCGAAGGCCTGGTTGCCAAGGTCAACGGCACCGGCGACGTTGACTTTGACTGGATCGCCAAGACGCTCGGCTTTTTGCTCTGCCTGTATCTGGCGAGCTCTGTCTGCAGCCTGATCCAAGGCTGGCTCATGACCGGCGTCACGCAAAAGATTTGCTATCGCATGCGCAAGGAGATCGCCGCCAAGATTGCCGTCGTGCCGATGAGTTACTTCAACGGCCACAGCAAGGGAGACGTACTCAGCCGCATCACCAACGACGTCGATACGCTGGGTCAGTCGCTCAACCAGAGCGTGACGCAGCTCATCACGTCGGTGACGCAGATTATCGGCGTGCTCGTCATGATGCTTTCGATCAGCCTGCCGCTTACCGGCGTCACCGTGCTCACGCTGCCGGCAGCCGCGATTATCCTGACTGTGATGATTCACTTCTCGCAGCCGTACTTCCGCGAGCAACAGCAGGTTCTGGGCGCCGTCAACGGCATTATCGAGGAGGACTTTGCCGGCCAGAACGTCATTCAGGTGTTCGACCGCGCCGAGACCTCGATCGAAGAGTTCGACCGTCAAAACGACCGCCTCTTTATTAGTGGCTGGCGCTCGCAGTTCCTGTCGGGCCTGATGATGCCGCTTATGAGCTTGGTGGGCAACATGGGCTACGTGGGCGTCGTCGTGGTGGGCGCGCAGCTCGCGCTGACCGGCAATGCCACGCCCGGCGACATCCAGAGCTTTATCCAGTACGTTCGAAACTTTACGCAACCCGTGCAGCAGCTGGGCAACGTGAGCAACACGATGCAGTCGATGGCTGCCGCTACCGAGCGCGTCTTTGAGTTCCTGGCCGCGCCCGAGGAGGAGCAGAAGGCCGACGCGCAGATTCCCGAGAAGCGCCCCGGCCACGTGGAGTTTGACCATGTCAAGTTTGGCTACACGCCCGACAAGACCATCATCCACGACTTTAGCTGCGAGGCTAAGCCCGGCCAAACCATTGCCATCGTCGGCCCCACCGGCGCCGGCAAGACCACGCTCATTAAGCTGCTGCAGCGCTTTTACGATGTGGACGGCGGTTCGCTGCGCGTCGAAGGCGTCGACGTGCGCGACTGGGACCGCGCGGCGCTGCGCGGCGAGTTTGCCATGGTGCTGCAGGACACCTGGCTGTTTAACGGCACCATCCGCGAGAACATCCGCTACGGACGCCCCGATGCGACCGATGCCGAGGTCGAGGCCGCCGCACGCGCCGCACGCTGCGACCACTTTATCCATACGCTCGCCGGCGGCTACGACTTTATGATCAACGAGGAGGGCACTAACCTGTCGCAGGGTCAGCGCCAGCTCGTGACCATCGCCCGTGCCATTTTGGCCGACCGCCCGGCACTGATTCTGGACGAGGCGACTTCCAACGTCGATACCCGTACCGAGGAGCTCATTCAGCGCGCCATGGATGCGCTGATGCAGGGCCGCACCAGCTTTGTCATCGCGCACCGCCTGTCCACGATCCGCAACGCCGACGTGATCTTGGTGATTCGCGACGGCGACATCGTCGAGAAGGGCACGCACGACGAGCTGCTCGCCCAGGGCGGCTTCTACGCCGACCTGTACAACTCGCAGTTCGACGAAGCGGCGTGAATTCTGCCGCAGGGAACGAATAACGCCCGAGAACGGGGGCGCAGGACAACCTGCGCCCCCGTTTTGTTTTGCAGCCCTCGAAACGCCTTCCCTGAGACCTCATTGACGGCGCTTTCCAGACCCTGTGGGCAAAAAATGGCAAATATGAGTACTGTTACCTTTTTGGTAACAGCCAAAACCGCCTCAAACGACCTCCTTGCGGCCTCTATACGCCTTCAAATTAATCAAAACGCCCGTTAGCGGGCTTCTGCGTGCCAACGTTAATGAACATATTTTTCACTTTGTCTATTATCTTACTAGACCGATATGTTACTAGGTTAGCAACCGTACTCATATTTGGCATTTTTTGCCCACTGGGTACTCCCCGGGGAATCGGCGGCAGGCTTAGGGTCCCTCACGGCGTCATCCCATCCTGGTGAGCGCCAACGTTTACCCAGATAAAACCTGCCAAAATAAACCTGTCTCTTTTTGGTAGGTTTCGGGGTGACAAGGGCTTGCACTTTAGCGTGCGACAGCGGATAATGCCGAACACTCGACAATACGCTTATTGCTCTTTCTATAGATTGAGGAGGCCCCTATGGCCATGGAATTCAAACGCAGGCTGCCGATCCCCATGGAGATCCGCGAGGAAATGCCGCTTTCTGCCGAGCTTACCGCCAAAAAGCAGGCATTTGACGCCGAGGTCGCCAAAGTCTTTACCGGCGAGGACGCACGCAAGGTGCTCATCATCGGCCCGTGCTCTGCCGACCGCGAGGATTCGGTCCTCGAGTACATGAACCGACTGGCCAAGACCGCCGAGGAGGTCAAGGACAAGCTCATCATCATTCCGCGCGTCTACACCAATAAGCCGCGCACCAAGGGCACCGGCTACAAGGGCCTGCTGCACAACCCCAACCCCGAGGCTCCCGACGACCTGCTCGAGGGCGTCAAGGCCATCCGCCATATGCACCTGCGCGTTATTAAGGAAACAGGCTTCTTCACCGCCGACGAGATGCTCTATCCGTCCAACTACCAGTACCTCGTTGACCTGCTGAGCTATGTGGCCGTGGGCGCACGCTCGGTCGAAAACCAGGAGCATCGCTTGGTATCGAGCGGCATTTCGGTGCCTGTGGGCATGAAGAACCCCACCGCCGGTTCCACCACCGTCATGCTCAACTCCATCTACGCCGCCCAGGCACATCAGAGCTTTATCTTCCGCAACTGGGAGGTTGAATGCGACGGCAATCTGCTCGCACACGCCGTCATGCGTGGCTACATCGGTCTCGACGGTCGTACCTACCCCAATTACCACTACGAGCACCTGGAGCGCCTGGCCGAGCGCTATACCGAGCATGCCGGCTATGCCAACCCGGCAGCGGTCATCGACTGCAACCACGACAACTCGGGCAAACGTCCGCTGGAGCAGTATCGTATTTGCAAGGAGGTGCTCGACAGCTGCCGCCGCAATGAGTCCATCTCTAAGCTAGTCAAGGGCTTTATGATCGAGTCCTACCTGGAGGACGGCAATCAGCCGGTCGACGGCGGCGTCTTTGGCAAGTCGATCACCGACCCGTGCCTGGGCTGGGAAAAGACCGACTACCTCATCCACGAAATCGCGGAGCGGGTGTAGGTTACGGCGTTTTACCAAACGCCGTAACCGGCCGACGCTGCGCGGGTCGCATTTGGACAATCTGACGTTCAACTTCAAGGGCGCGACCAGAAGGTCAGCGCCCTTTCGTTTCACGTCACCTTGTCTCAAATGCGACCCGCTCGCTGTCCGTCCTCTAACCGCGGCGTTGTCTTGCTCCGGATGTAGCAGTTAGGGACGCTCCTTTTCTGTCGGCAGTTTGGGACACTCCTTGGGTAGTCGTTGGGGACATTCTTGTTTGACTAGTCGTTTAAGAACGTCCCCAACGACTATCACTCTGTCAAAACTATCACTCTGTCAAACATGCCCTCGAGTCGCACGGTTCCCTTCGAATCGATCATACAAGCCCCCAATCTGTTCGGTTTCCCCAGATTGTGAGCCCGCATACCCAAGCCGCACGGCCCGCCGTTCAGCTGAAACCACCTACCAAAAAGGGACAGGTTAATTTGGGCAGCTTTTATCTGGGCAAACGTCCAAACCGCCGCGAGAGAGCTGCCTTCCCTCGCGGCGGTCTTCTAGCAGAAAAACCAAGTGAGTAGACTTTTTGCAGGAAGCCAAGCACGCCCCAAAACGCCACGGCTCTGACCTGCGGTTTTATTGAGCATTTGTCGCGATGTGCTTGGCAGGTTCAAAATAGTCTACTCACTTGTATCTAAGACGCACCAGATTGGCAAAAACCGCCGCGAAAGGGCCCCTGGTCCCTTCGCGGCGGTCATACGCCTCTGATTTTGCGACGATTTTGCCCGCTTGTTACTCGCTGTAACGGGTGGCGATGGCAGCTTGTACCATGCCGGTGCTCATGAGATAGGTCACCAGGAAGTAGCCACCGTATGCTGCCAGGAAGATTGCACAGGTGAGGCCCACGGTGCCGCCGATGCTCATATTTCCGAAAATGCTCACCAGCTCGATGATCACCTTAAGTGCCACAAAGGAGTGCGCCAGGCCCACTGCCAGCGGGAACAGGAAGAATACCGCTTGCTGCGCCATCACCGAATGGCGAATCTGGCGGTCGTCGCAGCCGATCTGTGCCAGCACACGATAGCTGCGGCTGCCGTCGGCCACGTTGGAGAGTTGCTGGATCGACAGAATCGCCGCGCATGCAACGACCAATACAAAGCCGATGTAGATGGCTAGGTAGCTAATAAGACCGTTCATTTGCGCTGCTTGCGTGTACATCTCGGAGCGTGTGATGAAGGTTCCCCACGACCCCGGCTCCTTGCCGTCAACGAGCAGATTGTCGAGCACAGTGTATTTAATACTCTCGTCTGCCTCGGTCGTATCCATCCCCTGTTTGTAGTTAACGAGCAGGCTACTGGAATACGGCTGCAGATTAAGTTGGGACAACAGCTCGTCGGCAACGACGACGGTACCCGGATTACTGCCCATCGCCGAGTTGGCGATGGCCGCCGTATCTTCGTCCGACTTATCGGCTGCGGGCTTGAGTGTATGCCCGCCCAAGGTGAGGGTATGGCCGCCGGCCATGTATTTGGTGTACAGGTCGACCAGCTCGCCGCCCATATCACACGTGAGCAGATACTGGTCGTGACCGATGTGCACCGGCTCCTCGCCCATCATCTGGCGCAGTTTGTTGTACTGGCTCGCCGGCATCACAAACAGACCCATCGCATCGGCATTGCTACCCCCGAACGCCTTGGGAAGCTTTTCGCCCATGATCTTGCACATCTCACTTGGGGTCACCGAAGGATTCGAGCCGCCAACCGGGTAACTCAGATACGAATCGATCTGCACATGCTCACCGGCAACATCGGCGATATTGACCTTCTTGCCGGTCTCGTCGTTGTTGTCCGCCGACTTGCCCTTAATGCCGTCCGCAACGTTATCGGAATCGATACGATCGCCGTGCCATGGATCGCCGTGCCATGCGGGGTACAAATCGACCGTTGTATCGGCCAGCACCATGCGATCGGCTTCAGACGGATTGATGTACTCTTTGTAGTAGTCAAGCGTATCGGGCGTGTAATAGACATACCTCTGAGACACGTCAACAGGGTTATAGCGCTCCAGGTTCTCGTTCATCACGTTGGCAATCGACATACCGCACGTCACCGAGGTGATGGCCAAAAACAGGAGCATCGCGATGACGCCCATCGAAAAGCACACCGTGTTGACCTTGGCCGCAAGCTGGCGCACGGTAAACATGTTGAGGCCGCGCCAATACACGCCGCGCAGGCTCTGCAGCAGCTTGATGAGCATGCCTGAGAGTCCCCAGAACAGGGCAAAGGTGCCCACGGTAACCATAGCGGTCGTAATACCAAACTGGTTCATGGCCTCTTGCAGCTTGCTGTCCGTCGCGGTTAGCGGGAACCCATCACGTAGCAGACGGTAATAGGCCACGCCCACAAGCGCCACGCCCACGGCAAAGATGGCAATCGCAATCCAGGGGTTGCGTGTCTTGATGCTCTCGTTGCGACGCTCGGCACCCATAAGCTCGATAAGTTTGGTACGACGCACGGCGCGAAGGTTCAGCAGTAGCGTGAGCACAAACATCACGAGCATGCAGACAAGGGTCAGGTTGAACGCATGCACCGAGAAAAAGAAGTGGAAATTGGCGATCTGTGTCTTAAAAAGCGAGGCCGTAAAGAACGTCATGAGCTGGGAGAGTCCCACACCCAGCACAATGCCGGCGACAAAGGCCACGACCGAGACAATCACCGTCTCGAGCGCCATGATCGTGGCGACGCGTCCGCGCCCCATGCCGAGCACCTGATACAGGCCAAACTCCTTCTTGCGGCGTTTCATGATGAAGTTATTGGCATACACCATCAAAAAGGCCATGACACCGGCCAAAAAGTACGTCAGGTCGCCGAGCATGCTGCCCATAACCTGCGCCAAGCCCTTTTCATCGATGCCGGCGATGTCGACTTGCATCGAGATGGTGTTAAAGGCATAGAAGACCGTGACGCCCAGGGTGAGCGTCAAAAGGTAGACGAGGTAGTCGCGGCCGGCGCGGCGGACGTTGCCCCAAGCGAGTTTACAGAGCATCGGAGCCCTCACCGCCCATCATGGCAACGACCTCCATAATGCGGTCGAAGAACTCTCGGCGGTCGGTGTCGCCGCGGCGCAGCTCGGTGAAGATCTTGCCGTCGCGAATGAACAGCACGCGGCTCGTGTAGCTGGCGGCAAAGCTGTCGTGCGTGACCATGAGCACGGTGGCGCGTAGGCGGCGGTTAAGGGCCTCCAGGCTCTCGAGCAGCAGGCGAGCGCTCTTGGAATCGAGGGCGCCGGTGGGCTCGTCGGCCATGATCATGGTTGGGTCGGTGACGAGCGCGCGAGCCGCGGCAACGCGCTGCTGCTGACCGCCGGACATCTGGTAGGGATACTTGTCGAGCACCTGGCTGATGGACAGGCGCGCGGCCACATCCTGCACGCGAGTCGAAATCTCTGCCGAGTTTGTGCGGGCGATGGTGAGCGGCAGGGCGATGTTCTCGCGCGCCGTGAGCGTATCGAGCAGGTTGGAATCCTGGAAGATAAAGCCGAGCTCCTCGCGGCGGAACTGCGAAAGCTTAGCCTGCTTCATGCGTGTTACGTCCTGCCCGTTGATGCGGATGGTGCCGCTCGTGGCGCTATCGATGGTCGAGACGCAGTTGAGCAACGTCGACTTGCCCGAGCCCGAGGCGCCCATGATGCCAACGAATTCGGCGCGGTTGACGGTAAAGCTGACATCGTTGAGCGCGCGGGTCACGTTGCCCAGCGCTCCATATACCTTTTCGAGATGCGCGACCTCCAGTACCGGGGTCGCCATGTGCGTGGTTTGCATACCGAGTCCTTTCTTGCAATTAGTCTACGGCATCTATAGTCGCAAGAAGACGAGTCGGCTACCATCGATATGGCTTACGCTTGCCTTACCGTTGTGTAAGGTACGGGTAGCTAGCCTGTCACGTGTTGATGTTGAGAGAGGACTCCTGTTGAAGACTGTTCATGTTGCCGCTGGGATCATTCGCAAGGAAGGATCCGACGAGCTACTGGCCGTGCAGCGCGGCTATGGCGACATGCAGGGACTTTGGGAGTTCCCAGGTGGCAAGCTCATGCGCGGCGAGACGCCCGAGGACGCCGTGCGCCGCGAGCTCATGGAAGAGCTGCAGGTGAAGGTCAACAACCTGCGCGATTTCTACACCGTTGAGTATGACTACCCCGATTTTCATCTCTCCATGGAGTGCTACTACTGCTCGCTGGCTAAAGAGTCCGACGAGCCCCAGAAGCACGACCGCCAGCTCGATATCCGCTGGATTCCGCGCACTTCGCTTGCCACGGTGGAATGGATGCCCGCCGATAAGGGGCTTATCGATGCTCTGATTGAGTTGAAGGAAGATCGGCTTGAGGCCAACGGCACTGCCAACGACGCCGAGGCCACCACGACCGACGAGCCCGCCACCAAACCCAAGCGCGCACCGAAGCGCCGCAGCAAAAAGCGTCCCAAGCCTGGCCTGCTGGACGGCATCGACACCTCGGACCTTTCCGCCGACGAACGTGAACTCGTGCGCCGTCGCGCCGCTATAAAAAAGTCCATGAAGGGCAACAAGCGCGCCAACACCAAGCCCGAGCTGCTCGTTCGCCAGCGCCTGCGCGCCGCAGGCCTTACGGGATACCGTCTGGAATGGAAGGTGCCCGGAAAGCCCGACATCGCCTTTCCCGGGCGCAAGATCGCCATCTTCGTCAACGGCTGCTTTTGGCACCGCTGCCCCAAGTGCAATCCGAGCCAGCCCAAGCGCAACGTTGAGTTTTGGGAGGCAAAGTTCCGTCGCAACGTCGAGCGCGACCGTGCTGCTGTGACAGCACTCACTCAAATGGGCTGGACACCCATAACCATCTGGGAATGCGAGCTCAAAAAAGACCGCATCGACGCCACGATGGAAAAGGTCATCGAGCAGGTGCGCGCCGCAGAGCCGCAGCGCTAACAGTGAGCATTCACACGCTCCGCACGTCCGCGCCACATCCACGTCACAAACCTTAGAAAGCCCTTAAGCCCAAAACCTTTCAAGAGTGTTACCCGATAGCTTTGACCTGCGGTTTCATCACAACGTCAAACCTCATTAAGCTTTTCTTTAGCGATTCTTTGCAACAGCCGCGGCATAATACTGCCAACGCACGGGACCTAGCAGCACACCCCGTGCGCAACCTTTTGGTGGACATCGAGGAGGCCGCATAAGCATGCATTCTTCCAACGACGCAGCACAGCAGCCATCCCTAACACATGCAGACCTTTTCTCCTTCCCCCCGACACAGAGAAACGGCCTCCTCGACTCCCCCACCACAAAAGCCAAACGCTCAACCGACCAGAGCCACAACTTGCGAGCATCGTTCGAAAAGCTCCAAGCATCCCTAGACAAAACCTTCCCCAACCAAGCCCGGGCATACTAACCCCTCATCAACAAAGCGCCCCTCGCGCACCACCCATTTCCGCCCCAACGCCACAAGGGCGACGACCTCGAGTAGGTCAACCTGGGAGGGACGAGGGCTTAGTTCCCCAATCTTTCCGCAGGGGGCAAAAAGCCTCGCCGCACGAAGTGCGCAGCGAGGCTTTTTGCATGCCCGAGGACGATTGGGGAACTAAGCCCTCGTCCCTCCCCGGGATATGTAGCGAGTCGGAGTACCCTTGCTGTTACTCTGCTTTGCCCACAGAGTTGAGGTTGGTCATGCGGATCTTAACCAGCTCGGTAATCTCACGCATACCCTCCTTGGCCGGCTTCTTAGGATCGAAGCAGGCAGGGTTCTCGGCCATGTAGGCCATGAAGCCCTTGGTGTAGGCCTGACGCAGCTCAGTGGCGTAGTTAACCTTGCAGATGCCGTTCTTCACAGCCTCGGCAACCTGCTCATCGGGCACACCGGAGGTGCCGTGCAGAACCAGCGGCACGTCGACGGCGTCGCGGATGGCCTTGACCACGGACTGCTCGATGTGCGGATCGCTCGTGTACACGCCGTGGCTGGTGCCAACGCCAATGGCCAGCGAGGTGCAGCCAGTGCGCTCGACGAACTCCTTGGCCTCGGCCGGATCGGTGTAGGGGCTCTCGCCCTCAACCGCGGGACCGTCGTCCTCCTTGCCGCCAACCTTGCCGAGCTCGGCCTCGACGGGCACACCCATGGCGCGGCCAGCGTCGGCGACGGACTTGGTCAGGGCGATGTTGTCCTCGAAGGACTCGTGCGAACCGTCGATCATGACAGAGGTGTAGCCAGTGCGGAAAGCCTGCATGCAGCGGTCATAGCCATCGCCATGATCGAGGTGCAGGGCGACGGGCACGGAAGCGCGCTCGGCGGCAGCCTTGACCATGCCGTAGAAGTAGTCCAGACCAGCGGTCTTGATGGTGCCCGGGGTGGTCTGCATGATGACGGGGGACTTGGTCTCCTCGGCAGCGGCCAGAACGGCCATAACAAACTCGAGGTTCTCGACGTTGAACGCGCCGACGGCGTAGTGGCCGGCCTGAGCGTCCTTGAGCATCTTTTCGGTGGTAACAAGTGCCATGAGCGTTTGCTCCTCTCCCTCGCCCGCATCTGGACATCGGGCGTACGTGTCCGCAAGGCGTTTTACCTTGCGTTTTGCTGCTTCCATTGTATGAAATTCAGCGGCTTTGCATGTGCGAGATATTGAGCCCATGCAGGTCAATACAGTCGTTTTTGAAAAGTAAACGGAAGGAATTGGAGCCGAGTGGGCGTATTCGATATTGAATTTTGGGCGTTCAGCGTCTTTCTTTTATAGAAAAGATAAGTAATCGAAAGGTGTTTTCTTACTCAAAAAGAAAATGAACGAAAATAGACTCAACACAATTCCTACAAATTTAGCCGAGAATGGAGCAAACATGGCCCACGCAACAACCCGAGCTTTCGCCGATGAGCGTCGTTCCGCCATCATGGAGATGCTCGAGCATAACGCCTCGGTGCAAGTGGCAGAAATCGCCCAGACCTTTGGCGTGTCCTCCGTTACCGCCCGCGCCGACCTGGACGCGCTCGCCGAGTCCGGCAAGTTGCGCCGCACGCATGGTGGCGCCGTGTCTCTCCAGAAGCGACTGACCGTATCCACCCAGGATCGCCGCATCAACGTCAATGTCGCCGCCAAGCAGGCCATCGCGCAAAGCGCCATCGAGCTCGTCGGCAATGGCGACACGCTGCTTGTCGACTCGGGCACCACGGCGCTCGAGTTCGTCCGGCTCCTCGATCAGCGCGACGGCATCACCGTCATCACGGCCGACATTACCATCGCCGATTATATCGACGAGAGCATGCCCTCGGTCGATGTCGTCATGCTGGGTGGGGCACTACGCAAAGGTCATCGCTATCTGTACGGCCCACTTACCATGCAGGCGCTCCAAATGGTCCACGCCGACCTTGCCGTCATGTGCCCCGGCGCCTTTGTCCCCCGCTGCGGCTTTACGACCGACTTTCCGCAGATGGCCGAGACCAAAGCGGCTATGGTCGGCGCCGCCCGTCAAAGCGTCGCCCTCATGGACGCCAGCAAGGTTAACGGACGTGGCATGTACCGCTTTGCCGAGCTGGCAGATGTCGACACCATCGTGATGGACCGTGACCCCGATCATGCCGTTGCCACCTCAATCGCCGAGATCGTCGACGACGCCCGCCCAAATCTCCTCATCGCTGACGCTTAAACAAAAACCACCACAAAGGTGCCTGTCCCCTTTGTGGTGGTTTGCGCGTCAAAAGTGAACGTGTCGCTACTTGGACAGCTCGTCGGCGAGGGCCTCGATCTGAGCGCGCGAGGCGTCGTTGAGCGAGCCCAGCACGGTCACCTTGTTCTGCGCCAGGGTGATGCCCTTCATGCCCTCGAGCTCCTTGGTCATAACCTTGGCAGCAGCGGGCGCCCAAGAGCCGGCCTCGACGAGCGCCACGGTGCGGTTCTGGTAGGCATGCTCGGCGAGCGTATGGATAAAGGTACTCATGAACGGGAAGATCTCGCCCTGATAGGTGATGGAAGCGAGCACCAGGCGGTCGTAGCGGAACGCATCCTCAACGGCCTCGGCCATGTCGTCGCGAGCCAGGTCAAAGACGGAAACCTTCTGGCCGCGAGCCTCAAGCGCTGCGGCGAGCTCCTCGACGGCAGCCTTCAGATGGCCATACACGCTCGCATAGGCGATCGTGATGCCCTCGTCCTCGGGCTGATAACTCGACCAGGTGTTATAGGTGTCGAGGTAATAGCCCAGGTTCTCGGTCAGTACGGGGCCGTGGAGCGGACAGATGATCTGGATATCCAGATCGGCGGCCTTCTTGAGCACGGTCTGCACGAATTTGCCGAACTTACCGACGATGCCAAAGTAGTAGCGGCGCGCTTCGCAAGCCCAGCCTTCCGGGTCCTCGATGTCGTTGGCGCCGAACTTGCCAAAGCCGTCGGCACTAAAGAGCACCTTGTCGGTGGACTCGTAGGAGAAGATCACCTCGGGCCAGTGCACGTTGGGGGCGCCGACAAACGTTAGGCTGTGGCCACCCAGGTCGAGCACGTCGCCCTCTTTGACGACCATCTTACGCTCGGGGTAGTCGGTGCCAAAGTAGTTGACCATCATGCGGAAGGCGCCCATGCTGGCCACAATCTGTGCCTGGGGGTAGCGCTCCATAAAGGCGGCGATGCCAGCAGAGTGATCGGGCTCCATGTGATGGACGACCAGGTAGTCGGGCGTACGGCCGTCGAGCGCGGCCTCGAGGTTGCCGAGCCATTCGTCGACAAAGCCAGCGTCAACCGAATCGGCGACAGCGATTTTATCGCCCAAGATAACGTAGCTGTTGTATGCCATGCCGTTCTCGGACACGTCGTACTGGCCCTCGAACAGGTCAATGTCGTGATCGTCGACACCGATGTAGCGGATATCCTTGGTGATCTCCATCAGGCAAAGCCTCCTAGATAGACAAAAGAACCCGTCTATCATAACACTCGGCAGTATCCCAGCTGTTATCTGCCGGCATCCATACCGATTGTTATTGAAATACGATAAATCGCCGTTTACCTGCGCAAACTATGCGCGCGGTACCGCCGTGCTATGTCGAATAATGAGCTGGCCGGGAATACGAATGGCAACGGTTTTGCCCGCCGTACCCGCCTCGGGAACCGCATGCTCGAATACCTCGCGTCCGCGCTGATGTAGATCAAATCGCACGGTCGTGAGCTCGTTGTGTGCCACAAAATCATCGAGCGAATCATCGACGCCCACCACGCTCACGTCCTCGGGCACGCGCAAGCCACTATCGCGCAGCGCTGCAATTGCGCCGTTTGCCATCTGGTCGTTTGCCGCGTAAATCGCCGTCATGGTGCGGTCGTGCTCGGCCAGATATCTGCCGGCCTCGTAACCGCTGTTGGCAGACCAGTCGCCCTCGAGCGGCGTCTGCGGCTTAATGTGCCTACGCTCGAGCGCATCCTGCCAACCGGCTCGACGAAATTGCTCGTCGACCGAGAACGACGGGCCGCCAATATAGCGAATTTGCTCATGCCCCAGCTCAAACAGGTGATTCATAAGCAAGAGCGAGCAGCCGTAATGATCGGAGTCTACCGTGGTCACCCGCGGGTGCGCGTACATGGTAACGATGACCGTGCCAATGCCCGGCAGTGGATCAAACGTCTCAAAATCGGGCGCCATACGGCTCATGCCGATAATGATGCCGTCCACAGGCAGCGCGGCCATACGACGCGTTGCCTCGGCAAGCGAAAACTCCTCGGTCTTGGACATCTCGACCAGCGTGATGGCGCAATTATGCTCGCGAGCAGCGCTGGCGATGCCGTCGATCATTGAGAGGTTGCCAAACTTGGTGACATCGTTGACGCACAGACCGACCGAATGGTAGCGGCCGTCGCGCAGCGAGCGACCGGCATAACTCGGACGAAAGCCGAGCTCTTGCATAGCGGCCTGCACGCGCTGGCGCGTCTGCTCGTTAACGTTGGGCAAGCCGTTGGCGACGCGCGAAACCGTCTGCTGCGAAACGCCAGCAGCGCGGGCGACGTCGGCCATGGAGACCGGACGCGTACCTGTATCGTTGGACGGGCGCCTTGCCACAGGATCACCTTCACCGTTGCGAGATCTGAATAGCGTGCATGCCGGCCCGGGCAGAAATACACCCCGCGCCGAGGCCCGCTATCGTCGGACGCATGTTAACGTACTCTACTTTTTCAATCCGCAACTCTTCTGCTCTATAAGTCCATACGGCAATACCGTTCACGGCTGAATTTCTACCGATTACCAGATTCTCAAAAAGTGATAAGCGTTGTGTTATGAGTACGTTAACATAGCCCGTAACGTGCGGCATCGTAGATGCTGAGTTCACGCCGCTTCAGATTGTTAACGTACTCACTACGACGGAAAACTCGTCAGTATGCGCCAAGGAAAGGACTCCCATGACCACCCCCGACGAAAAGACACTCGCCACGCTCACCAAGCTGTTCGAGGAGGAGTTTGGGCCCATCGGCGATCGCCAGGTGCTCTATGTGCACGCGCCCGGCCGCTCCGAGATCAGCGGCAACCACACCGACCACGAGGGTGGCCACGTTATCGCCGGCTCGCTCGATGTCGCCGTCGACGGCATCGCCGTGGCAACCGATTCCAACAAGGTTCGCGTAGCCGACGAGGGCTATCCCACGTTTGAAATCGCGCTCGACACGCTAGACGTTCAGGAGTCCGAGAAGGGCACGTCCGCAAGCCTCGTCCGCGGCATGGCCCACGAGATTGCAGCCCTTGGCGTTGAGCCCCACGGCTTCGACTTTGCCTTTACCTGCTCCGTCCCCTCGGGCGGCGGTCTTTCCAGCTCTGCCGCCGTCGAGGCCGCGTACGGTCGCGCCATGGAAACCCTCTGGGGCGCACCCGCCATCGAGCCCGTCGCGCTCGCGCAGATGAGCCAGCGCGCCGAGAACAACTATTACGGCAAGCCCTGCGGTCTGATGGACCAGGCCGCCGTGTGCCTGGGCGGCCTTGCCTACATGGACTTTGAGGACCAGGCTCAGCCTAAAACCCAGAAGCTCGAGCTCAACTTTGAGGATCACGGCTATGCGCTCGTGCTCGTTAAGGTTGGCGCCGACCATGTGGCAGCCACCGACGACTACGCCGCCGTTCCGCGCGAGATGCAGGACGTCGCCGCCGAGTTTGGCAAGGCACGCCTGTGCGAGGTAAACGTTGCCGACTTTGACGCCAAGCTCCCCGAGCTGCGCGCCAAGCTGGGCGACCGCGCCTGCCTGCGTGCCGTTCACTACTGGTACGAAAACGGCCTGGTCGACAAGCGCTGGGCTGCCCTGAACGCCGGCGACATCGACCAGTTCCTGGTCCTGACGCGCGAGTCCGGCGCCAGCTCTGCCATGTACCTGCAGAATGTCGTTGCCAAACTGGGCTCCGAGCAGCCCTCCATGTATGCGCTTGCCCTTGCCGAACATGTGCTCGACGGCCGCGGCGCCGTCCGCATCCACGGCGGTGGCTTTGGCGGCACCATCCAGGCCTTCGTGCCGCTCGATCTGGTCGACACCTTTATCACCAAGATGAACAGCTGGCTGGGCGAGGGTTCTGCCCGCCACTACGCAATCTCTGACAAGGGGGCTTACGCGGCATGGCTGTAATGACTGATGTGCGCGAGGCCGCGCAGGGCCTGATTGAGTATGCCATCCACCGATCGATGATCGGACAGGACGACCGCATCTGGGCCTACAACACCATTTTGGAGTGCATCGGCGCTACGGGACCGGCGCTCGATATGGCCTGGGCGCTGCAGAACGAGAAGCTCTCGCTCTTGCACCCCGATACGCTCCCCGATTTTGACCTGGAGGGCACGCTTGCCGCGCTTTCCGAGGCCGCCGTTGCCAACGGTGCTGCCGAGGATACGGCATCGGGCCGCGATCGCATCGCCATGCGCATCATGGGTGTGCTGATGCCGAGGCCTTCGGTTGTAAACGAGGAATTCAACGGCCGTATGGGCGTCAACGAGCCCCGCGCCGCGACCGACTGGTTCTACGGTCTGTGCTGCGACGCCGGCTACGTGCGTCGTGCCGCCATCGCGCGCAATATCAAATGGAGCACCCCCACCAACTGGGGCGACCTGGAGATCACCATCAACCTGTCAAAGCCCGAAAAGGATCCGCGCGACATTGCCGCGGCCGGCGCCGCAAAGAACACGGGCGAGAAGTATCCCGCCTGTCAGCTCTGCATTGAAAACGAGGGCTACCCCGGACGCTCCGCCGCAGCCGACGGTGGCGCTCACCCCGCCCGCCAGAATCTGCGCGTTATCCCCATCCAGCTCGACGGCGAGCGCTGGGGTTTCCAGTACAGCCCGTACGCGTACTTTAACGAGCACTGCATTGCCATGAGCTCCGAGCATCGTCCGATGCACGTCGACCGCAAGGGTCTGACCTGCCTGCTCGATTTTGTGGACCTGTTCCCGCATTACTTCATCGGCTCCAACGCCGACCTGCCCATCGTGGGCGGCTCGATCTTGTCGCACGACCACTTCCAGAGCGGCGCACACGAGTTCCCCATGATGCATGCCGCCGAGGTCTCGCAGTTTAGCGTGCCCGGTTTTGACCAGGTCAGCGGTACCGTGCTGCAGTGGCCGCTCTCGGTGCTGCGCCTGCGCTCGCATGACCGCGCCCAGTTGCTCGACGCTGCCGAGAAGATTATCCTCGCTTGGCGCGAGTGGACCGATGAGTCTGTAGGCGTCATCGCGCACACAGCCGACGGCGTGGCCCACAACACCGTGACGCCCGTCATCCGCCGCGTCGACTCTCGCGGAAATGCCGGCGGCGAAATCTACGAGGCCTACCTGGCGCTTCGCTGCAACATCACGACCGACGAGCATCCGCTGGGCGTTTTCCATCCGCATGCCGAGTACCACCACATTAAGAAGGAGAACATCGGCCTGATCGAGGTCATGGGCCTGGCCATTCTGCCGCCGCGCCTGGTTCCCGAGCTTGGCGCTGTCCGTGAGCATCTACTGGCAGCCAAGGTCGATGCCAGCTACGATCTTGCCGGTGCGCTCGAGGGCGATGATCTTTGTCGCAGCCATGCCGCGTGGGCCGAGGACGTCTTTGCTCGCCGCGCCGACGAGCTTACGGCCGACAACGCCATCGATATCCTGCACGAGGAGGTCGGCGTGGTGTTTGGCCACGTGCTCGACAACGCCGGTGTCTTTAAGTGGGACGAGGCAGGACGTGCCGCCCAGCAGCGCTTTATCGACTCGCTGTAGCATGCGAGTTCGAGCCTCATCAGCGGCCACAACATAACCGCCCACATGACAACGGCGCCCGCCGGCAACATCGCCGACGGGCGCCGTTTTTGAGTGTAGTCATTGGGGACGTTCTTAAACGACTAGTCAAACAAGAACGTCCCCAACGACTATTAAACGACTAGTCAAACAAGAACGTCCCCAACGACTACGTCGATGTCTTGGCAACGACAGACACTATGACCCAATCCGAGGGCACTAAAAAGATAGGAGCCCCCGCTCGTGACCGCGGGTCGGGGCTGCGACAATGATGTTGAAGTGCCATAGGCGCAGCCGCGCCGCAACGAGGT
>CABUSR010000029.1 GCA_902494245.1 uncultured Collinsella sp. | reverse complement strand
GGGGGCACGCCCGGTCCCGTTCCGAACCCGGAAGCTAAGCCCCATCGCGCCGAGAGTACTGCGGGGTCAGCCCGTGGGAGGCCAGGGCGCCGCTGACCGGTGGACGGCACCGAGCCGTACGCTTGAACTTGGAAGGGGGAGGCCTCGCGGCCTCCCCCTTTTTTGGGTTATATACACGTTGTACTTTGGGACCTAGCTCCCCCGTATACGCTCTTACTGTTTGGCTGTATTTTGAGTCCATCTAGTGTATTTGAGCGATAATTACTCGCATTGGCGTTAGGGAGGGCTTGATGTTTACCGTATTTGTCTTGGGCAATATTGCTTCGGGTAAGTCGACTGCCTGCCGCTATTTCGAATCTCGTGGCGCTATGCTTATCGATCTGGATGAGCTTGCAAAATCGCTGTATGTGCCGGGCTCTGATATCGTCAATACACTCGCGGATGAATTCGGTTGGGACATTTTGGATGAGGAAGGCGGCATTCGCCGCGGCATCCTCGCTTCTCGAGCTTTTGCTTCTCCTGATTCGGTCGCACGGCTCAATGGCATTGTGCATCCTGTCCTCATTGAACAGCTTTCGCTTAGGATTCTCGATCCGGTTTGTTGTACGGTTTCATCTCCTCGTTATCGCTTTGCGGTGGTCGAGGTTTCTGCTCCGACTGGTTTTGAGGATGCATTTGGCTTGGCTGATGAAATTTTGGTCATCAGCGCCCCTTTGTCAGTTCGTCGCGAGCGCGCTATTCAACGTGGCATGGAGCCATCTGATTTCGATGCCCGTTCTGCTTGTCAGCCCGATGAGTCTGCGCTGTGCAATCTCGCTACAACGGTGATTGATAATGCCTCAGGTGATAATTCGCTCTTTGAGCAGCTTGACTCATGGCTTGCATGCCATGGGTTTAAAGACACTGCGGATAAGGAGGATGCCGATGCCTAAGACACGTTTCTTTGCGTGGTATCGCCTTATGCCGCTGGCTGCCGTTTTTGTCTTCGGCCTTATCTCATTCGTTTACTCGTGTGCTCCTGCCGCTTTCTTTAAGCCGTTGTATCCGATTGACTACGAGGCGTATGTAAAGCAATCCAGTATTTCGCATAATCTGGATCCGTATCTGGTGTGCGCTGTCATTAAGTCGGAATCGAATTGGGATCCCGAGGCCGAGTCGAATCAAGGTGCTCAGGGATTGATGCAGCTGATGCCCGAGACTGCCCAGGATATGATCGCCAAGGGCCTTGTCGACGGTGGCGAGTATTCGGCCGACAACCTTAACGATCCGGCTACGAATATCGAGTTTGGCTGTGCGTATCTTTCGTATCTTCTAGCGTATTTTAACGGGTCGACTGACAGTGCCATTGCTGCCTATAACGCCGGCATGGGCAATGTCGACGGATGGGCGCAGCAGGGTACGTCGCTTCATAATGCAATTACCTTTCCCGAGACGCAGGCGTATCTGATTCGTGTCAATAATGCCTGGGCTCGCTACAAGACCATCTATCCCGATCGGTTCGTATAGGACTATGCCTTCCGCCTGCGTATACTGCAGATGTATGAGTTAGGAGTATCCATGGCGGAATTTGAAGTAGAACGCGTTGGTGGTGAACTTAAGCGCTTTGGCGTTGAAGGCTCTGACGTGCCGTTTAAGGTAGTGTCTCCCTATGAGCCTGCCGGTTCCCAGCCTAAGGCCATTGAGTCGCTTGTGCAGGGCGTGAGGGACGGAGACCGCTATCAGGTTTTGCTGGGCGTGACTGGTTCGGGCAAGACCTTCACGATGGCAAAGACTATTGAGGCCCTGGGAAAGCCGACGCTGGTCATGGCTCCGAATAAAACGCTCGCCGCTCAGCTTGCGAGCGAGCTCAAAGAGTTCTTTCCCAACAACGCTGTGGTCTACTTCGTCTCGTACTACGACTACTATCAGCCCGAGGCGTATGTGCCGCAAAGCGATACATATATCGAGAAAGACTCCTCGATTAACGAAGAGGTCGAGATGCTGCGCCATCAGGCGACCGCATCGCTGCTCTCTCGACGCGATGTGATCGTTGTCGCATCGGTCTCGTGTATCTATGGCATTGGCTCTCCTGAGGACTATGCGGGTCTGGCTCCAAACGTCGACAAGAAGGTGCCGCTCGAGCGCGATGACTTTATCCATGCACTTATCGACATTCAATATGATCGCAATGACTATGACCTGGCACGCGGCACGTTCCGCGTGCGCGGCGATGTTGTCGACGTGTATCCGCCTTATGCCGAGCATCCGTTGCGGTTTGAGTTCTTTGGCGACGAGGTCGAGCTGATTGCCGAGATCGATGAGGTCACCGGTGAGATGCTTCGTGAGTACGAGGCCATCCCCGTATGGCCGGCATCGCACTACGTGACCGAGAAGCCGAAGGTCAAGGCGGCTCTGAAATCGATCAGCGAAGAGTGCGAGAAGCGCGTGGCGGAGCTAAAGGCTACCGACAAGTTGCTCGAGGCGCAGCGTCTGCAGCAGCGTACCGATTATGATCTTGAGATGCTCGAGACGATGGGCTTTTGCAATGGCATCGAGAACTACTCGCGTCATCTGGACGGTCGCAAGCCGGGTGAGCCGCCGTTTACCCTAATCGATTACTTTCCCAAGGATATGCTCTGCATCATCGATGAGAGCCATGTGACGGTGCCGCAGATTCGCGGCATGCACGAAGGTGACCGCTCGCGTAAGGTGACGCTGGTGGAACACGGTTTTCGCCTGCCCTCGGCGCTCGATAACCGCCCGCTTCGTTTCGATGAGTTTGAGGCAAGGATACCCCAGTTTATCTATGTTTCGGCCACGCCGGGCGATTACGAGTTGCGGGTTAGCCAGAACGACGTTGAGCAGATTATTCGTCCGACCGGTCTGCTCGATCCCAAGATCGATGTGCGTCCGGTTCGCGGTCAGATTGACGATCTTGAGGACGAGATTCGCGAGCGCGTTGCACGCAAAGAGCGCGTGCTGGTGACCACGTTGACCAAACGCATGGCCGAGGACCTGACCGACCATCTGCTCGACGCGGGCATTAAGGTCAATTACATGCACTCCGATACAGCGACGATGGACCGTGTCGAGATCCTGCGAACGCTGCGCGAGGGAAAGATCGATGTTCTCGTTGGCATCAACCTGCTCCGCGAGGGCTTGGATCTTCCCGAGGTCTCACTGGTGGCAATTCTCGACGCCGATAAGGAAGGCTTCTTGCGCAACCGCCGTTCGCTGATTCAGACGATTGGCCGCGCGGCCCGTAACGCCGATGGCGAAGTCATCATGTATGCGGACGTTGTGACCGATTCGATGAAAGAGGCCATCGAGGAGACGCAGCGCCGTCGCGAGATTCAGATGGCATATAACGAAGAGCATGGCATTGTGCCCAAGACGGTGCGCAAAGCCATCAACGACATCTCAAGTTTTATTGCCGAAGCCGAAAAAACCGTGGGTTCCAAGGGGCGCTCGAAGGGCGACTCCCTTGGCCATGGCGCATTCTATACGCCCGATGAGTCGGGCGAGGGCGGCGTGCCGGAAACGGTGGCACCCGAGCAGACACTTGCGGAGCAGTTGGAAGAACTGCCGCATGACGAGCTTGTGCGGATCGTCGAAACTATGGAAGAGGATATGCGCAACGCTTCTGCCGCCATGGACTTTGAGGAGGCGGCGCGCCTGCGCGATGCCGTCGTTCAGATTCGGGCGATGCTCGAGGGTGCGTCTGAGGACGAGACGATCGAGCGCTTACGTTCGCAGGCCCGCAAGGGTTCCACGTTCGCATCGGGCAGAAAACGCCAGGGTGCACGGTTTAAGAAATAGCGAACAGGCCCCGAGTTCCCTGTGGGGCTCGGGGCCTGTGTCTTTTGCGCGCTGGAATTCGTGCGTTAGAGGTCTGCGATCAGGGCTTCGGCACAACGGATGCCGTCGGTGGCCGCGCTCATGATGCCGCCGGCATATCCAGCTCCCTCACCACAAGGGTAGAGGCCCGGGGTCGACACGGCATGGCACGTTCGGTCTCGGGTGACAGTGATCGGTGAGCTCGAACGAGTCTCCACGCCGGTAAGAACGGCATCGGGGCGGTCGTAGCCTCGTAGCTTTTTTCCGAGTAGGGGAAGCCCCAGGCGGAGCGACTCGACGATATGCTGCGGCAGGGCTTCGTCAATTGCCGTCCAGGTCACACCGAGCGGATAGGTGGGCTTTACCTTTCCGGGTGCCTTGCTGGCGCGTCCTGCGAGGAAATCTCCGACGAGTTGTGCCGGTGCGTTCCAGTTGGAACCGCCCAGGCGATAGGCGGCCGCCTCGCAGGCGCGCTGGAGCTCGATGCCGGCGAGCGGGTCATCGTTGGGAAGGTCCTCAGGCGTGACGTTAACGAGCAGGGCGGCATTTGCGTTGCGTCCGTCGCGGGCATTGAGGCTGGCCCCGTTGACGCACAGATGGCACGGTTCTGAAGAGGCGGCGACAACCTGCCCGCCGGGGCACATGCAAAACGAGAACACGCTGCGGCCGTTGGGAAGATGGGCGACGAGCTTGTAGGGGGCTGCTCCGAGGGCAGGATGTCCCGCCAAGGCTCCATATTGGGCTCGGTCGATGTCGCGCTGCGGATGCTCGATGCGAACGCCCATGGCAAAGGTCTTTTGTGCGAGGGCCACGTTGTGGTCCTTAAGGAGCTCAAAAATATCGCGAGCAGAATGCCCGCAGGCGAGGATGAGGTGCTTTGTCTCGATTGGCTCGCAAGCGGCGTCTTCGGACGATTGGACATCGATACCGGTGATGGCGCCAGACGCGTCGATGCGAATGTCGACGAGCTTTGTTCGATAACGGACGACACCTCCGAGCTGCTCGATGCGCTGGGATATAGCGGTGACAACCGTGGGAAGGATGTCGGAGCCAATGTGCGGCTTGGCATCCCACAGAATATCGCGGGGCGCGCCCGCCTCGACGAAGGTTTCGAGGATAAGGCGATGGGCGGGATTTTTGGTTCCCGTATTGAGCTTGCCGTCCGAGAAGGTCCCCGCGCCGCCCAGGCCAAACTGGATATTGCTCTCGGGGTCGAGGATGCGCTCCTTTAGAAAGAGATCGATCGCATGCGAGCGGCGAAATGCTGGGTCGCCGCGCTCGATGAGCAAGGGCTTAAGACCCGCTTCGGCAAGGGTGAGTGCAGCGAAAAGGCCAGCGCATCCGGCGCCGACAACGACAGGGCGTTCTTGAGGTGCGTCGGAGACGGGGGAGGGGAATGAGGGCCCATCGTCCTCTATCGCGCGTACGCGCGAGCGGTCACGCTCGGCGACGCTGTCGACCGCTTCTCGCTCGAGGTGGGGACTAGTCAGCTCAACACGAAAACTCAGGATAAAATGGACGTCTCGTTTTTTGCGAGCGTCGATTGACTTGCGGTGGAGCTCGATGGACTTGATCTCGGAGTCCTTGCAACGTAGGACGCGCTTGGCGACTCGCTTGCCAACAATGAGGCAGGCATTTTCATCGCCGGCTTCATCGAGCGACGCGTTGACTTGGGTGATTTCGATCATCGAGGTCTCCTTAGAGGCAAGAAAGAGGCCGTCCGGTATCCCAGACGGCCCGAATGCGTTTTTGATTATAGACTGCGCGGCTACAGGCTGCTTGCGGCGCGAATGCCCGAGAGCCAGGCCCACGCAAGGTTAAAGCCTCCGCAATCGGCGTCGATGTCGAGCGCTTCGCCACAGATGTAAAGCGGGGCGTCGACAGCGCTGCGCGCGCGTAGACTGGGTATTGAGATGCTCTCGACAGATACGCCACCACGCGTGACCTGCGCCGAGCGCTCCTCGGCTGTTCCCTCGACGAGCAACTTAAAGTGTTTGAGGATTGAGACCAGGTGGATGACATCGTTGGAGCCTGGATGGCACTGCTCGAACGTCGTGCAGACGACGCGGGAGAGTTGCGGGGCGAGCATGCCGTCGAGCCAACGGGGATCGCGGGGCGAAAAGCCGCCGAGCAGCTCAACGCGCCGGTTGAGCATATCGAGCAGCTCGACTTTGGAGAGGTCGGGGAAAACGTCGAGCAGGATCGTATCGCCGCGCTGGATACGACGGGAGAGGTTGAAGGCAACGACGCCCGAGATACCGAAGGTTCGAAACAGGACTTCACCGTCTTCGTGCCAGAGCTCATTATGATTGCGGGCGAGCGTCAAGCGGGCGCGGACGCGCAGGCCATCCAACGTCTTGAGTGCCGCCCGATCGCCGACGACCGTTGCCGATACGGGGCAGAGGATGGGGCGCAGCGAAGTGAGGGGGAGGCGAAACGTATCGGCGATACCGGTGGGGTTGCCGCCCGTGGCGATAATTACGGCATGTGCCTGCAGGGCCTCGTTCTTGCGAGGGACATTGGCGAGCGCTTTCCGAAGCGAGCGGAGCTCCGATTTTCGGTCGTCGTGCTTCTTTGCCTTGAGTGCCCGCGCTGGACGGTCTATTTGGAGTGTCCGACCTTCGGAAGCTTTGTGCGCCGAGGCAACGTTGGCTCCGCAGATTAAGGTGATACCTAGGCGGTCGCAAACGTTGAGAAGCGCGTCGCGCACCGATTCGGCGCGAAGGGAGCGCGGGTACAGCCGGCCTTCCTCGGAGGTTGTCATGATGCCCAGCGAGGAGAAGAAACCCATAAGCTCTTGTTCGGGCCGGGGGCCCATAACGGATTCAACGAATGCGGGGTGGTTATACCGCTGTGGATCAATCGATTCGTTGGAGAGGTTGCAGCGGCCGTTGCCGGTCGCAAGGAGCTTAAGGCCGCAGGCGACATCGCGCTCAACGATGCAGACGCTTTTGCCAGCGCGTGCGGCCGTAATGGCGGCGGCGAGGCCTGGAGCCCCGCCGCCGATTACCAGGACGTCATAGAAGGCGCTCGTGTTCACTTAGGCCTCGTCGGTCTCGTGCGGGGTAATGGCCTCGACGGCAGAGACTGCCTTAGGCAACATGCCATCGGGCAGCGCGGTCTCGACCTCGCCCTTATCGCAGGCCTCGGCGAGTGCCGGATTAATGGGAAGCTGGCCCAAGATGTCGAGGTTATAGCGCTCTGCGACCTCGGGGAGCTTGCTCTTGCCAAAGACCTCGATCTTCTTGCCGCAGTCGGGGCACTCAATATAGCTCATGTTCTCGACAATGCCCAGAATGGGGACGTTCATCTTCTCGGCCATGTTGACCGCCTTGGCGACGATCATCGAGACCAGATCCTGCGGGCTCGTGACGATGACGATGCCGTCGACGGGCAGTGACTGGAAGACGGTGAGAGCGACGTCGCCTGTTCCCGGAGGCATGTCGACCAGCAGGTAGTCGATGGGGCCCCACGAGGTCTCGCTCCAGAACTGCCTAATGGCGCCTGCGATGACCGGACCGCGCCAAAGGACGGGGTCGGTCTCGTTTTGGAGCAGCAGGTTGGAGCTCATGACCTTGACGCCGTGCTCGGAGATTTCGGGCAGCATAAGGTTGCCAAGGGCATGGACGTGGCGTCCGCTCATACCGAACATCTTGGGGATAGAGGGACCGGTGATGTCGGCATCGAGGACGCCGACCTTGTGGCCGTGACGGGCAAGCTCGGTGGCGATGGCACCGGTGACAAACGACTTGCCGACACCGCCCTTGCCGGAAAGCACGGCGATGACGCGTTTGACCTCGGACAGCGTGTTCTCCTCAAATTGCGACGGCGACGTTTGTCCGCCGGCGGCCTGTGCATGCTCGCAACCCATGTATGACTCCTTTGTATATGTTGGGGCCGGGGCCCCGTGATGTGACACGAGCGTCATTGTACCCTCGTTTGCGAGCGGGAGTCATTTACGATGCATTTGGGCCGAGCGTGCTTGCAATACGATGGGTCCAAGCGAATGGGCGGGCTTACTGAACTTTGCTGGCGAACTCGAGGTATTGCATGCGCTGCAGCTTGTCGATCGTCGAGGCGTATGGGCTGTCTTCAGATTCCAAGTCGTAGCGCAGCCCGTCGGCACCAAGGTAGCCGGCGACATTGATGGTGGGCACATCTGACCTTGTTGCAAGCAGAGCCTTTTGATAGTCGGTGAGCGGGGCGCCGATCTTATTAAGGGTAATGGCTGCAATCTCGTTTGCCCCGACGGTGTCGTAGACGTTGAGCTCGGTATTGCCGGCGATTTCATAGTTAGCCCAGACAAAATATGTCGACTGATAGATACGGAAAGCGTGGCTTGCCGTATCTTCCTGAGGGTACAGCTCGTCGTTGAGAGTCGTTGCGGCGCTCGGCTGATGGTCGCCAAAAAAGACAAGGACAACCGGTCTGCCGATATTGCGGAGCTCGTTGATAAAGTACTCGAGGTCCCGGTCGGATGCGTTGATGCAGGTTAGATAGGTGTTGAGCGCGCTATTGGCACCCTCGCTGGCTCCCTCGACCCAATAGTTTGTCAGCTCCTCGGCGGGAACGGTGCCATAGTCGTAGCCGCCGTGATTTTGCATCGTGACGTCAAAGATGAACTGCGGCGCTTCGTCGGTTCTAAGCAGGTCGAGTATCTTGTCGTAGGTGGCGTAGTCGCATACGCCGGCATGGTAACAGGGCGCACCTTCGAAATCGCCGATTGAAAGAAAGTCTCCAAAGCCCAGCTGCTGATAGATTTTATCTCGATGGTAGTTGACGGGGTTTTGCGGGTGCATAGCGGTAGCGGTATACCCAAGCTCTTTAAGGTCCTTTGCCAGGCTGTTGACGCCATTCATCTGATACAGCTGATAGGGGATCTTGCCTAATCCGACAAAGGCCGTTGTCGCTCCGGTCAAAAATTCGAATTCGGAGTTTGCCGTTCCGCCACCGGTGACCGAAGCGAGCATGGTGCCGCGAACAAGTGTGTCGGGAAGCGAGTTGTAGAATGCGGGGCCGGTGTACCCGGCCGCCTGGAGCTGCTCAAAGCACGAAAGGTCGCTAAAACTCTCGTTCATGACGGCAACAATCGTCGGCTTGATTTCATTGAACTGGGCAACGGCAGCCGCGCGCTGCTCGCTCGAGCCATACGTGCTGTCGTAGGCGGCGGCGAGCTCCTGCTCGATGCTCTGCGCCTCATCGGGCGTATAGTCTTCGGGCTTCTCAATGGGCAACTCGTTGACCATTTCGGTGAACGAAGTGATAAAACCCTGAGACGTATATGTGGTGATGGGCTGCCAACGGTCAAATCCAAAATTCAGCGCCCGCTCCAAGTCGATGCTGGAAAAGCCCGAGAGCCCCACAACGGTCACTAGCAGAAAAGCGCAGAGGTTAGCGGCGATTGCGGGGAAGATATGGGTGGGCGTACGGAGCTTTCTCGGTCGGATAAGCGAAAGAAGCCCCAGGGAAATCTCCAGCAGGGCGAGAGAGGTTACGATTCCGGCGGTAAAGGTAAACTCGTATCCCTCGCTCACTTCCATTGCGGTGCCAAGGGCCAAGATATCGCTTGGCAGGATGGCCTCGCCTTTAAACGTTATGACGAAGTGCTCGGCAATGCCAAGGATGCAACAGACGACGGGCACGAGGGCCATGACGCCTCCATGACGCTGTCCCAGCAAATAAAGGGAGAGCAGAACCGTCGCGAGCAGCCCGACGGAAAACCCGAATGAGTTGGCGGGAATGCGATAGAACGTTTCGTTGCAGGCAATTTCGAGTGAAACGAACGAGAGCGCTGAAACAGCGGCGATGACAAGGATGTCACGGCAAATACAGGCAACTGTTCCCGTCGCAAGATCGGTTTGGTCGATAAGTCCCGAAACCAAGGGCTCGACAAGAAGTATGACGGCGGCAGCACCGAGCGCCGAATAAGAAAGGACCCATAGGGAACTGTCCTCATTTACGAGCAATTGATTCGTAATCCATGCAGCTACCATGCCGAGCGGGATGAGGAGCGTCGCGCACCAAAAGACGCGGGCAATGGGCGGCTTTTCATTGCGTTTGATTGAAAAATACACGCGTACGACGGCGGCGGCTACGATAAGGACGGCGATGAATATGGGCAGATTGGCCATGTCACTCGAAGTGATTTCAAGGGGGATATCTTCGGTCATGGACGTTCCTCTGTTACGGCAAATTAAGTTCAGTATTAGATTACTGTAACCTTTCCACGGCATTTCGAGAAACAAAGCACCCGATACGCAAGGCTAAAGGTCTGCGAATCTTGTATTACGAACATCTGTGCGCGTCGAGTGCGCTAAACTCATCGGCAGTATGATTCGCTGCAATAGGAGGCAAGGAGCTTCCATGTCTGATTCTTCTATCGTTATTCGCGGCGCTCGTGAGCACAACCTCCGTGATATCGATGTTTCCATTCCGCGTGACCAACTCGTGGTCATTACCGGTCTTTCTGGCTCGGGCAAGAGCTCGCTGGCATTTGACACTATCTATGCCGAGGGCCAGCGTCGATACGTCGAGAGCCTTTCGAGCTATGCGCGCCAGTTCTTGGGCCAGATGGACAAACCCGACTTGGATTCAATCGACGGCCTTTCGCCGGCGGTGTCGATCGACCAAAAGACGACGTCTAAAAACCCTCGCTCGACGGTTGGCACCGTAACCGAGATTTATGACTATCTGCGCCTGCTGTTCGCCCGTGTGGGCACCCCGCACTGTCCCGAATGCGGCCGCGTCATTGAGCGCCAGACGACCGACCAGGTTGCCGACAAGGTCTTGGCGGCGGGGGAGGGCCGCCGCGCGTTTGTGCTGGCGCCGGTGGTGCGCGGGCGAAAAGGCGAGTACACCAAACTGTTTGAGGATCTTCGCGCCGAGGGCTTTAGCCGCGTGCGTGTCGACGGTGAAGTGCGCTCGCTCGACGACCCGATCGATCTGGACAAGAAGTTCAAGCACGATATCGAGGTCGTAGTCGATCGCATCGTGATCCGTGAGAATTCTCTGGGCCGCATCGCCGAGTCTGTTGAACAGGCGACTGCCTTGGCGCACGGTAATGTGAACGTATACATGCTGCCCGATCGCGATGCTCCCGAGGGGACCGAGGGCGAGCTGCTGGAGTATTCGTTGGCTCTGGCGTGCCCGGAGCACGGGCACTCCATCGACGACCTACAACCCCGCGACTTTTCGTTCAACGCTCCCTATGGCGCATGTCCTGAGTGCGACGGCCTGGGCTTTAAGAAAACCTTTGATGCCGAGGCGCTGATCGAGGATCCCTCGAAGTCCATTGCCGACGGAGTCTTTGGTAGCCTGTTTGGCAATTCGAACTACTATCCGCAGATTTTTGCTGCGGTCTGCAAACACTTTAAGGTGAGCGCCGATACGCCGTGGGAGGACTTGCCCCCTCGCGTGCGTCGTGCATTTTTGGATGGCCTGGGCGATACGAAGATCTCGGTCGACTACCAAAAGCTTGACGGACGTCGCAGCCAGTGGGATACCAAGTTTTCGGGCGTTCGCAACATCCTGTACGAACGCTATACCGAGACGACGAACGAGAACACCAAGGCGCGCCTGGAGAAGTACATTCGCGAGGAGCCGTGCTCGAGCTGCCACGGCGCTCGTTTGCGCCCTGAGATGCTCGCCGTCACCGTGGGCGGCAAGTCCATTTACGAGGTTTGTTGCCTGTCGTGCCGTGAGTCGCTCGAGTTTTTTGAGGGCCTGGAACTCACCGAGCGCCAACAGTTTATCGGCGGCCGTATCGTCAAGGAAATCCTGGAGCGCTTGCGTTTTCTGGTCGATGTTGGACTCGACTATCTGACACTCGATCGTGCCTCGGCGACGCTTTCCGGTGGCGAGGCACAGCGTATTCGACTGGCAACGCAGATCGGCGCGGGTCTCATGGGCGTGCTCTATATTCTGGACGAGCCCTCGATCGGTCTTCATCAGCGTGACAACGAGCGCCTGATTAAGACGCTCGAGCGCCTGCGCGATATCGGCAATACCGTTATCGTTGTCGAACACGACGAGGATACAATCCGTGCCGCCGACTACGTGATCGACATGGGGCCCGGCGCCGGCGTCAACGGCGGGCACGTAGTCGCGGCGGGAACGCCTGCCGATATCATGGCGTGTCCTGAGTCGATGACGGGCGCTTATCTGACCGGCAAACGAATGATCCGGGTGCCTGATGAACGGCGCAAGCCCGGTCGCGGCTGCCTTAAAATTACGGGCGCTCGAGCCAACAACCTCAAAAACGTTACCGCCAAGATCGAGTTTGGTACGCTTACGGTTGTTACCGGCGTGTCGGGATCGGGCAAGAGCTCCCTGGTTACCGACACCATTGCGCCTGCCCTTGCGAATGCCATTCACCGTTCGACGCGCCCTGTGGGTCCGTATAAAAAAATCGAGGGCATCGAGTGTATCGATAAGGTTATCGATATCGACCAGTCGCCGATTGGCCGCACGCCGCGTTCCAACCCTGCTACCTATATCGGCCTGTGGGATGATCTTCGCGCGCTGTTTGCGAGTACGCCGGAGTCGAAGGCGCGCGGCTACTCGCCGGGTCGTTTCTCCTTTAATGTGAGTGGCGGGCGCTGTGAGGCGTGCAAGGGCGACGGGCAGATCAAGATCGAGATGCACTTCCTTCCCGATATCTACGTTCCCTGCGAAGTTTGCGGCGGTAAACGCTACAACCGCGAGACACTCGAGGTCACCTACCGTGGCAAGACCATCTCGGACGTGCTCGACATGAGCGTCACCGAGGCGCTGGCCTTCTTTGGGAATATCCCGCAGATTAAGCGCAAGCTCCAGACGCTGTACGATGTAGGCTTAGGCTACGTGAGCCTGGGCCAGCCCGCCACGACGCTCTCGGGCGGCGAGGCGCAGCGTGTGAAGCTCGCCAAGGAGCTTCATCGACGCCAGACGGGCAAGACGTTCTATATTTTGGACGAGCCGACGACCGGTCTTCATTTTGAGGACGTCCGCCAGCTGCTCGATGTGCTGCAGCGCTTGGTCGATGCGGGCAACACGGTGCTGGTGATTGAGCACAACCTTGATGTCATCAAGGTTGCCGACCGCCTGATCGATATGGGTCCCGAGGGCGGTAACGGCGGCGGAACCGTCGTGGTTTCGGGTACACCGGAGCAGGTTGCGGACTGTCCGCAGAGTTATACGGGCAAGTTTTTGGCGCCGTTGCTCAGGCGTGACCGGGAGCGCCAGGCTCAACTTGATGCTCAATAAATAGGCGATTCAGTTTATGGGCGCCATCGACTCCTCGTGATTCGATGGCGCTTGCTGTGTCGAAGTGACGTATGCAGCCGAATTGGACATATACTTAATCTTTGCGTCCGAATGCGAGGGAAAGGATATGTCATGGCAAAGGCTGTAAAGACGCCAAAAACCAATGCGATGCGCGAGCTGGAAAGTGCCGGCATTTCCTATGTTCTACATACGTACGAAGACGATGGTGATGAGTCGGTGGGCCTGGGGGTCGCGATTTCGGAGCAGCTTGGCGAGGAGCCCGGTCAAGGATTTAAGACTTTGGTCTGCGTGACACCGTCCAACGACTATGTCGTGTGCTGCATCCCTGTTGCCGACGAGCTCGATCTAAAGTCCGCCGCGCGTGCCGCGGGGGAGAAGTCCTTGGCCATGATGCATGTGAAGGATTTGCTTGCGGCGACTGGCTACGTTCGCGGCGGCTGCAGCCCGGTCGGTATGAAAAAACGCTACCGGACGCTCATTGATGAGACATGTGTCCTTTGGGATACCATTTTTATTTCGGGAGGCAAGCGCGGTTATCAGCTCGAGCTTGCACCCGATGATTTAATTGCATTTTGCGGGGCTACGGTTGCCGCGATTACGAGAGAGGACTGAGCGATGCCGCAGGAAGAATTGAAGCGCGGAGCTCATTTTGCAAGAGAATCTGCGCCTCAGACACCCTCGTCCGAAGCTCCTTCGTCGCGAGATGACACTGACGACATGGGCTCGTCGGACTACTCCACGGTTGGTCGTTCCGCCGGGCTTATGACCATCCTGACCATCGTGTCTCGCGTCACCGGTTTTATCCGCACGTGGGCAATGGCGGCCGCTATCGGCATGTCGCTACTCTCGTCCTCCTATCAGGTCGCCAACAACCTGCCCAATATGCTCTACGAACTCGTGATGGGCGGCATGCTCGTGACGGCGTTTTTGCCCGTGTACATGGGCGTGAGGCGTGAGCAGGGTCGCGAGGCCTCGAACGAGTACGTGGGCAACCTGCTCGGCATTCTGCTTTTGGTGCTGGGTGGCATTTCGTTGCTGGGGACCGTGTTCGCCCCGGGCTTTATCTGGACGCAATCGTTCCTTTCGGGTGACGGCGGCAGCATGGATACCGCTGCGTTCATGTTCCGTTTCTTTGCCATCCAGATTCTGTTTTATGGTTTGGGCTCGGTGTTCTCGGGCGTTCTCAACGCACACCGCGACTACTTCTGGTCGACGTTTGCCCCGGTCCTCAACAATGTGATCGTCATTGCGAGCTTTATGGGTTTTGCGCCCGTGTCCGCACAGTTTGGCGAACGTGCCGGCATCATCTTGATTGCGGCCGGTACGACCCTCGGTGTCTTTGTTCAGATGGCATGTCAGATCCCCGCGCTTGGCAAGCACGGCGTGCATCCCCATATCCATATCGACTTTAAGGACCCCGCACTGCGCCAGACGATTGCGCTCGGTATCCCGACGCTGCTCGCCACGGTGTGCATGTTTGTCTCGACTTCTATCACCAACGCTGCCGCGCTGGTGGTCCAGCCCGAGACTGGTCCTTCCGTCATCGCCTATGCGCGCCTGTGGTACACGCTGCCCTACGCGCTGATTGCCGCCTCGCTTTCGACGGCGCTCTATACCGAGCTCTCTCACGACGCGCAGGAGAAGGATTACGACAGCGTTCGCACGGGCATTTCGCGTGGCGTCGCCCAGATGCTGTTCTTCCTGATTCCGTTCGCGCTGTACCTGATTGTCTTCGCGCGTCCGCTCAACATGATTTACTGTGCCGGCAAGTTTGATGAGTCCGGCGTGGCGCTGGTGTCCGAGTTCCTTGTCTACCTGGCGTTCTCGCTGCCGCTCTACGGCGTGGTCGTATTGATGCAGAAGAGCTTCTCTGCCTTGCTCGACATGAAGCCCTATAGCCGCTATTGCCTGTATTCCGCCATCGGCCAGGCCGGCTCGGTTCTGCTGTTTGGCGTTGTGCTGGGCTTCGGTATGCCGGCAATCGCGCTTTCGTATGTCGTCGACTACGTGATCTTGGTCGGATGTTCGCTATGGTGGCTGCGTCGTCGTCTGCGTGGCCTTCAGGTCAAATCTATCCTGCATGGCGGTTTCTTCGGCCTTTTGCTCGGTGGCCTGGGTGCTGCCGCAGGCGCCGGCGTCATGTGGGCGCTTGAGCACTTTGTCGGGGCACTTGGCGGCTCGATTCTGATTACTCTTGGCTACGTTTGCGTTGCGGGTGTCGTCTCGCTTGCTGTTACCTTTGGCCTTGCCGTCGTCCTTAAGATGCCCGAGGTCTCGGCGCTGCTTCGTCGCAAGTAGGTGCGTGTGGCCGGTCACGACAACATTCCAACACTCGCCGAGCAGGTTTCGCGCGTTCCCACGCAGCCCGGATGCTACCTTTGGAAGGATGCCAAGGGCGATGTCATCTACGTTGGCAAGGCGAAAAACCTGCGTTCCCGTATGCGCCAGTACGTGACGCTGCAGGATGAGCGCCAAAAAATACCGCTCATGATGCAATTGGTTGCGAGCTTTGACTACATAGTTGTCGAAACCGAGCATGAGGCGCTTGTACTCGAGCGCAACCTGATCGGCCAGTACCATCCGTACTTTAACGTCGACCTCAAGGATGACAAGAGCTACCCCTTTATCGCCATTACAAAGGGCGACCTGTATCCCGCTATCAAATATACGCGCGAGCGTCATAAGCCGGGAACGCGCTATTTTGGACCCTATACCGATAGCCGTGCGGCACGTGAGACGATAGATACACTGCGCAAGGTTATCCCCATCTGCTCCGCATCCTGTGCGGAGTGGCGTCGTTGTCGTCGTATCGTCGAGTCCCACAAGGGCGAGGAAGACATCGTCAATATGATTTGCGCGCAAAACGGGCGTCCCTGCTTTGACTACCATGTCGGGCGCGGCCCGGGTGCGTGTGTCGGCGCGATTTCCCCGGCAGACTATGCCAAGAACGTCAAGCGTGTCGAGCGCTTTTTGTCGGGCCATCGCAAGGATGTCGTCGATGAGCTGACCTCCGAGATGACGGATGCCGCCGAGGCGCTCGACTTTGAGCGCGCGGCACGCGTCAAACGTCGTTTGGAGGTCATCAGGGGTCTGGACGATCGTCAGCAAGTCGTTTTTCCCTCCAGTGTCGATATCGATGTCATCGGGTTCTATCGCGAGGAGACCATCTCCGCCGCTTGCGTCTTCGTCGTTCGCGAGGGCCGAACAGTTCGCACCTGCGAGTTCATTCTCGACAAGGGTCTTGATGTTGACGAGGAAGAGCTCCAGTCGGGCTTTCTTAAGCGCTATTACGACGAGACGGCTGATATTCCAGCTGAGGTCAACCTTTCCGTCGAGCTTGAGGATGCGGAGGCGCTGGGGGAATGGCTTGCGGGCAAGCGCGAGCGTTCCTGCCATCTCCATAGGCCGCAGCGTGGCGAAAAGCACCGTTTGCTCGATATGGCATCCAAAAATGCGCGCCATGCCCTCATGCGCTACATGATGCGAACGGGGTACGCTGACGACCGCACCAATCAGGCGCTCCTGGAGCTCGAAAGCGCGCTGGCGCTGCCAGCGCCGCCGATGCGTATCGAGTGCTTCGATATCTCGACGCTGCACGGAACCTTTACCGTCGCCTCGATGGTGGTGTTTACCAACGGACGCGCCGACAAGAGCCAGTACCGTCGTTTTAAAATTCAGGCCGAATTGGACGAGGCAAACGACTTCGTGTCGATGTCCGAGGTTTTAGGACGACGCTATGCTCCCGAGCGCATGGCCGACGAGCGCTTTGGATCGCGCCCCGATTTGCTCGTTGTCGATGGCGGTAAGCCGCAATTGACCGCTGCGATCAAGCAACTTGAGGCTCTTGGGCTCGATATACCAGTTTGTGGCTTGGCAAAGGCCGATGAGGAGGTTTTCGTGCCTTGGGACGAGACTCCAGTCGTGCTTCCGACCGGGTCCGCGTCGCTCTATCTAATCAAACAGGTGCGCGATGAATCGCACCGTTTTGCCATCACGTTCCATCGCGAATTGCGCGATAAAGCCATGACGGTTTCGGTACTCGATGACGTTCCAGGCGTGGGACCCACCAGAAAACGTGCCCTTATGCGCCATTTTGGCTCGATGAAGCGTTTGCGCGCGGCGAGCGAGCAAGAGATCGCGGAAGTTCGAGGCGTTCCGGCCGATGTCGCCAAAGCGGTCCACGAGGCACTTGTTGCATGGAATGCCGAACGCGCCCAGGCATCGGCCAACCGTTCCGAAAACTAAACGTGCTTCTAAACAACTGATATACATGATTGGCCGATTTTCAATCATTTATTTCGCGGCGATTACCTGTCGATTTCGGGTTTTATTAACGCTAAAACGTTTGACTAGCCATGGTGAACAACCCTGCTATCCTGCGGGTTGACGATGACTGATATCTCACCTCGTCGATACATACTGTCTGGCGAATCGTTTGTCAATGAATTCGGTGAACGGTAGTAAATACCGTTCAAGCGTATGTATGTATCGGTCGCCGAGCGCGGCACCTCAGTTGGGTTCGTCGGTAGGTAAGGTATATATCGTCCGCAAGTTGCGCGGGGGCAAGTCTAGGTGCTCCCGGGTAAGATTCTCTATTGATAGGAGAAGACATGGCCATCATCAACAAGGGTATGTCCAGGCGTTCGTTCCTCGGCCTCACCGGCAGCGTCGCTGCTGTCGCAGGGCTTGGTCTCACCGGCTGCGGTGGCAGCTCCAACGACGAGGGTTCCGCTTCCGGTTCCGCCGATTCCGCCAACCGTGGCGGCGGTGTGATTACCGCTGGTTCCGCTTACGCTCCGTCCAGCTTCGATCCCGCCAGCACCGGCTCCGCTGTGGGCCTGGGTGCTAACTGGCACGTCGTCGAGGGTCTCTACGGCATCGATTACCACGACTACAGCACCTTCAACGAGCTCGCCACCGACGATCCCAAGTCCGTGGACGACACTACCTTCGAGGTCACCATCCGCAAGGGCGCCAAGTTCTCCGATGGTACCGAGGTCACTGCTGACGACGTCGTCGCTTCCTACACCGCTTGCGCTGCTTCCGCTACCTATGCTCCGTTCTTCCAGCCCTTCGAGTCCATCGAGGCCAAGGATGCCAGCACTGTAACGGTCAAGACCAAGGTCCCCAACTTCTCCCTGCTCAAGGATCGTCTGGCCATCATCCGTGTTACCCCGGCTACTCAGTCCGAGGAGGATCGCGCCAAGCAGCCGATCGGTTCCGGCCCCTGGATGTACGACTCTATCTCCGATACCGAGATCACCCTGGTTCCCAACCCCGAGTACAACGGTGAGTATGCTGCCGAGGATAAGAAGATCCAGTACAGCATCCTGACCGACCCCACCGCTCGCGTTACCGCCCAGCAGGAAGGCTCCACGCTCGTTATGGAGCTCGTCACCGCTGACGCCGTCGACCAGCTCGAGAGCGCTGGCTGCAAGATCGACAACGTCCAGGGCTTCGGCACCCGCTTCATCATGTTCAACGTCGCCAAGGAGCCTTGGAACAACGTCAAGGTCCGTCAGGCTGTCATGTATGCGCTCGACACCGAGAAGATGGTCAGCAACACCTTCGCCGGCCTTGCCACCGCTGCCAGCTGCTACCTGCCCAAGAGCTTCACCAACTATCATGAGGCTTCCACGGTGTACAAGACCGACGCCAAGAAGGCTAAGAAGCTCATCGAGGAGTCTGGCATCACCCCGGGTGCCATCACCCTGCGCACCACCGACAACGAGCAGATTAAGGGCATGGCCGCCCAGGTCAAGAACGACCTCGACGCTCTCGGCTTCGATGTGACCATCCAGACCGATACCTCGCCGGCTACCTACGCTGCCATCGACGGCGGCGAGGCCTACGATATCCTCCTTGCCCCTGGCGATCCTTCCTGCTTCGGCGCCGACCCCGACCTGCTGCTCAACTGGTGGTACGGCGACAACGTCTGGATGCAGACCCGTTGCCCGTGGAAGGAGTCCGCTGAGTGGCAGAAGCTCCACGGTCTCATGGACGAGGCTCTTGCCGCCGAGGGCGACGAGCAGCAGAAGAAGTGGAACGAGTGCTTCGACATCATTGCCGACAACGCCGTTCTGTACCCCGTTGTCCACGTCAAGACCGTCTCCGCTTCCTGGGACGATCCGTCCACTGCGCCCAACGGCGAGGCCCTCGATGGCTTCAAGGGCATCGGCACGACGAGCATGTCCTTCAGGGGCGTTGCGACCGTCAAGGCGTAAGACTCGCTTGAGTCTGTATGCAGGATGTCGGTCGTTGGGACCGTATCCTCATAGTTGAAACAAAGACCCGGGCGGCAACGATGTCGCTCGGGTCTTGTAATGAGTATCCGTACTCATATACCAGTTGGTCCTACCGACAAAAGAAAGGGGAGAGAACGTGAACAACTTGCTACGTTTGATTGGAAGGCGTCTTGTGGCGCTGCCGATCATGGCATTGGGCGTCACCGTCCTGGTGTTCTTCCTTATGTCGTTCTCCAAGACCGACCCCGCCTACACGGCGTTGGGTGACGGTGCCTCGCCCGAGGCGGTTGCCGAGTACCATGAGAAGTATGGTCTGGACGACCCCTGGCCCGTGCGCTACGTGCGCTATATGGGCGATTTGATCCATGGCGACATGGGCACCTATGGTGCTGCTCGCAACTCCGTTGCCAAGCGCATCTCCACGGCCCTGCCCGTCACGATGCAGCTGACCTTCATCGGTCTTGCCATCGGTGCGGTCGTTTCGTTTTTGCTCGGCGTCATCGCGGCTCTGTATCGCGACAAATGGCCGGACCAAGTGATCCGCGTCTTTTCCATCGCCGGCTTGGCAACCCCGTCGTTCTGGCTTGCCGTTCTGTTGATCCTGCTGTTCTCTTCCTACCTTAAGGTGCTCCCGGCATCGGGTGCTCTGCCTCACTTCACCACGAATCCGGTTGGCTATCTGGGACGTATGATCATGCCCGCTATCGCCTTGGCATTTCCGCTGACGGGCCAGATGACTCGTATCGTGCGTACCGCCATGGTCGAGGAGCTCGACAAGGATTATGTCCGTATGGCTCGCGGCGCCGGCGTTCCCGAGAAGGTCGTCGTCGGCATCAACGTTCTTCGCAATGCGCTGATCACCCCGGTCACCACCCTCGGTCTTAAGATCGGTTACCTCATGGGCGGCGCCGTCGTCATCGAGGTTATCTTCAACCTCCCCGGCATGGGCACCGCGATTCTGCAGGGCGTTCAGGGCAACGAGGCGAACCTGGTTCAGGGCGTCGTTATCGTCGTTGCTCTTGCCTTCATCATCATCAACATCGTGGTTGACATGCTCTACCTGCTCATCAACCCGCGCATCAGGACGGTGTAGATTATGGTAAAGATTCGAGAGAAGCAAACCGAGCAGCTCGAGAAGGCTGCCTCCAAGGGGCTCAAGCTCGGTGGCTGGAAGAAGATGACGCTGTCTTCTAAGATTGCAGCCGTCGTGCTGGCGCTGGTCGCCCTGACTGCGATTCTGGCGCCCCTTCTTGCCCCCTATAGCCCGGTCGAGATCTTTACGGCTCGCCAGGCTCCCGGCAACGGATTTATCTTCGGTACCGACGATAAGGGTCGCGACATTCTGTCGCGTATGCTCTACGGTGGTCGTTACTCGCTGATTATCGGCTTTGGCGCCACTGCCATGGCTCTGGTCTGCGGCTCGGTCGTAGGCGCCCTTGCAGCGGTCTCGCGCAAGGCCGTCTCCGAGACGATCATGCGTATCTTGGACATCATCATGTCCATCCCGGGCATCGCCCTCGCGGCCGTCTTCGTCTCCATCCTGGGCAACTCCGTGCCGTCGATCATCTTCGCCATTGGCTTTATGTACACTCCGCAGATTGCCCGTATCGTGCGCGCCAACATCGTGTCCGAGTACGGCGAGGACTATGTCCGCGCGGTCATCGTTTCCGGCGCCAAGGCTCCGTGGATTTTGATCAAGCATGTTCTGCGTAACTGCATCGCCCCGATCATGGTCTTCACCGTTACCCTGGTCGCCGACGCCATCATCTTCGAGGCCTCGCTGACCTTTATCGGCGCTGGTATCCAGGAGCCCACCGCTACCTGGGGCAACATCCTCGCCGACGCCCGCGGTGGCGTGCTCGCTGGCCGTTGGTGGCAGGCGCTGTTCCCGGGTCTGGCTATCATGATCACCTGCCTGGCGCTCAACATCCTCTCCGAGGGCATTACCGACGCCATGGCCGCTGCTCCCTCCGCCGCCCTGGATCCGACCGATTCCTCCAAGCGCCGCGAGGCCGACCTGCTGGTCTCCGACCCTGTTCGCGCTTACAAGGAGCAGGCTCAGTCCCTGTCCGCCCGTCTTGGCGCCCTGCGCGATGTCGAGCTCAAGCGTAACGACCGCCATGTGCCCGATGAGTCCGTTGAGCCGATCCTTTCGGTCCGTGATTTCTGCATCCAGTTTGAGCACCACGGTGATATCAACGTCGTCGATCATGTCAACTTTGATGTCCGTCCTGGCCAG
This sequence comes from uncultured Collinsella sp., assembly GCA_902494245.1. GTDB lineage: Bacteria > Actinomycetota > Coriobacteriia > Coriobacteriales > Coriobacteriaceae > Collinsella. The sequence continues at coordinate 1,771 of CABUSR010000029.1, read as the reverse complement.
ACCATGGGCCTGGTCGGTGAGTCCGGCTGCGGTAAGTCCATCACCACGCTGGCCATCATGGGCCTGACCGACGATGACGAGCATCTTTCCGGTGAGGTTCTCTGGGAGGGCCGCGACCTGCTCAAGATGAGCAAGAAGGAGTGGTTCGGCCTGCGCGGTACCGATATCGCCATGGTCTATCAGGACGCCCTGTCCTCGCTCAACCCCTCCATGCTCATTTCCGCCCAGATGAAGCAGCTCACCAAGCGCGGCGGTACCCGTAGCGCCGAGGAGCTCCTGGAGCTCGTGGGCCTCGACCCCAAGCGTACGCTCGAGAGCTATCCGCATGAGCTTTCCGGTGGTCAGCGTCAGCGCGTTCTGATCGCTATGGCCCTTACCCGCGACCCCAAACTGGTCATCTGCGACGAGCCCACGACCGCTCTGGACGTTACCGTCCAGAAGCAGGTCATCAAGCTGCTTAACGATCTTCAGGCCAAGCTCGGCTTTGCCATGATCTTCGTTTCGCACGACCTGGCACTGGTCGCCGAGGTCGCTCATAACATCACGGTTATGTACGCCGGCCAGGTTATCGAGCAGGCGCCCACCAAGGAGCTGCTCACCAACCCGATTCACGAGTACACCCGCGGCCTTCTGGGTTCCGTCCTGTCCATCGAGAGCGGTTCGGGCCGCCTGCACCAGGTGCCCGGCGCCGTTCCGAGCCCGCGCGATTTCCCCAAGGGCGATCGCTTCGCACCCCGCTCGAGCCATCCGCGCATTGGCCTGGACACCCGTCCGGTCTTCAAGCGCGTGCCCGGCACCGAGCACTTCTATTCCGAGCTCCCCGACGAGGTGCTCAAGGCAAATGGTTTGACCCCTCACGCGGAGGTGATGTAGATGAGCGAGACCGCAGTCAACGGCGTCGAGCCGATCATCTTCCTTGATGACGTCCACGTCACCTTTAGGACCCGTACCGGCTCGATTCTGCACCCCAACCTGGTTCACGCCGTCCAGGGTGTAACGATTAAGCTCATGCCCGGACAGACCATCGGCATCGTCGGCGAGTCCGGTTGCGGAAAGTCCACCACCGCCAACGTCATGTGCGGCCTGCAGGCCCCCACGAGCGGCAAGGTCTACTTTAAGGGCAAGGACGTTACCAAACGTACCGCCGAGGACCGTCGCCACATGGGTCGCGTCATCTCGGTCGTGTTCCAGAACCCGGCCACGGCGCTCAATCCCCGCATGGTCGTTCGCGAGCAACTGCTCGACCCCATGCGCGTCCACAACCTGGGTACCGAGGCCGAGCAGGAGAAGCGCGTCAAGGAGCTCTTGGAGCTCACCGGTCTGCCCAGCTCCGCCGCCGAGGTTCTTCCCGGCCAGCTTTCGGGCGGCCAGCGCCAGCGCGTCGCAATTGCGCGCGCCCTGTCGCTGAACCCCGATGCCATCATCGCCGACGAGCCCACCTCGGCTCTGGACGTTTCGGTCCGCGCGCAGATTCTGAACCTGCTGACCGACCTTAAGAAGGAGCTCGGCCTGGCCATGGTGTTCATCAGCCATGACATCCAGACGGTCCGCTATATCTCTGACGACATCATCGTTATGAATGGCGGCAAGATCGTCGAGCAGGGCGAGGCCAAGCAGGTCTTCCAGCACCCTCAGGACCCCTACACCAAGATGCTGCTCGGCGCTGCGCCGTCGCTGCTGCATCCCAAGCTCGGCGAGTAGCCTCGCTTTCCCTCCCGTGCGCCCGGTTACCATGGCGGGGGGACCACCGGTGGGATTTAGAAAGGGTGGG
>CABUSR010000028.1 GCA_902494245.1 uncultured Collinsella sp. | reverse complement strand
GGCCAGCACGCCGCCCTGCGAGCAGCCGCAGCCGGTGATCTTGGACATGAGCGGGCTGCCGCCGTGGGACTTGGCCACCGTCGTGCCGTCGGTGATCAGGTCGACTTCGCCCGAGACCACTACGGCGCCGCCGGTGTAGCGAGCGAGCGCCACGGCGGCATCGCGGGCGGCGTCGACCGTGTCGGTGGTATCGACACCGCGCACGCGGCTCAGATCGGCCGCCTCGCCCTCAAGACCCCACAGGCCGGCGAGCGCGATAATCTCGGAGGCGTTGCCGCGCACGATGGCGGGCTTGTACTGCCTGAGCTCGTTTACCAGCTGGGTGCGCAGGCTACCGATACCCAGGCCCACCGGATCGAGCACCCAGGGCTTGCCGGCGTCGTGTGCCGCCTTGGCCGCGCGGGGAATCGTCTGTTCGTAGATGGGGAAGAGCGTGCCCATGTTGAGATAGATGGCGCCGCCGCCGGCAACGAGCGCCTCGCCCTCGTCGGGCAGATAGACCATGGCGGCCGAACCGCCCACGGCGAGCTGCGCATTGGCGACAAAGTCGATCGTCACCGTGTTGGTGATGGAGCCGGCCATCGGATTGGTGGCGCGAACCTCCTCCACGGCCTTGACCATATGTTGCTTAAGCTGTTCCGAATCAATCACTGCACATGCCTCCTTGGCATAGAAAAGGGGCGCTGTGCATAGACAGCGCCCCTGTAAAGGCGGCATGCTCCCTACGCCAGCATTAACTGACAGGTTCAAAGGATTGGGCCCCATGCCCTCTCAGCCTTGTGGTTTGCACCGCCGGCACTCCCGCATCGAATCTGTTGTTCCCTATACTAGCGCACCTGCCAAAAAGGGACAGGTTTATTTTGGCTGGTCGTTACAATAGGTAGGACCGATACGAATGGGGGCCTTATGATTAAACTTGTGCTGACCGATATGGACGATACGCTGATTCCAGCCGGGCATGACGGCGCCAGCGACTACGCCATCGAGGGCATTCATGCCATGCAGGCGGCGGGTCTGCACTTTGGCCCGGTTTCGGGTCGCCAGCCGTCCGCGATGGGCTGGATGTTCAAAAATCGTTCCGAGTGCTTCTCGACTGGCGCGTTCTGTAACGGCCAGGTGATGTTTGTCGACGGCGAGGTTGTTGCCTCCCGTGCGAGCGACAACGGTGCCCTCATGCGTCTTGCCGACTATCTGGAGCAAGAGACCGACGATACCTATCTGAAGGTCTATGGCCTGGGCGATGACTTTTGGGGCAACGATGCCTATTGCGTGACGAGTGATCCCGAGCGCGTTCGTCGCGCCATGGAGTCGGGCGGCAACGCATGGCTCAAAGGCGAAGAGGCCCCGTCCCGTCCCGTCGTCGATGACGCGCCGGTGTTCAAGGCGAATATCTGGAGTGCCCGTTCGCGTGAGGAGCTCGCGGAGCTACGCGAGCGCGTTGCCGCTGAGGTGCCGGAACTCTCGCTCGTGTTTCCCAACAACCGAGTGCGCCTGTTCGACATCCTTCCGGCTGGTTGGGACAAGGGCTGCGCTGCGCTGGAGCTAGCGCGCGCTTTGGGTCTGACGCCCGATGAGGTGGCCGTATTTGGCGATTCCGATAACGATTTGCCCATGATCGATGCCGTTCCCAACTCCGTTGCAGTCGCCAATGCCAACGAGGCTGTCACGGCTGCCGCGCGCTGGCATATCGGCGCTGCGGCAGACGATGCGGTTGCCGGGGCTTTGCATCAGATTGCCGCTTGCGCCGCGACGGGGGAGATGCCGCCGTTTATGCGCCTGCCGGGTACTGCCGACGCGAATCTCACGAACAGCTAAGGAGACAGCCATGAAGCTCCAGCAGCTCAGATATGTCGTCAAAGTTGCCGAATGCGGCAGCATTACCGAGGCCTCGCGCCGGCTCTTTGTATCGCAGCCTTCGATTACCGCGTCGATTCGCGATCTCGAAAACGAGATGGGTGTGCACATCTTTGAGCGCACCAACAAGGGCGTCATTGTGTCCGAGGAAGGCGAGACCTTCTTGGGCTATGCGCGCCAGGTACTCGACCAGGCCGACCTGCTCGAGGGCAAGTACAAGGGCGCATCCGAGCAGGTGCCGCACTTTAGTGTGAGCTGCCAGCATTATTCCTTTGCCGTCAACGCGTTTGTCGACGTGATCCGCGAGTTCGATGCCGCGCGTTACGACTTCACCCTGCGCGAGGAGCAGACTCACGAGATTATCGAGGATGTCGCGCATATGAAAAGCGAGCTCGGCATCCTGTATCTGTCGGAGCACAATCGCGAGGTCATCGAGCGCATGCTGGCGGCCAATGAGCTCGTATTCGAAGGGCTCTTCTGCGCCACGCCGCATGTCTTCGTCTGCGCCGACCATCCGCTGGCGGACCGCTCCAGCGTGACGCTTGAGGACTTGGAAGACTACCCGTTCCTGTCCTACGAGCAGGGCAGCTACAACTCGTTTTACTATTCCGAGGAGCTGACCTCGACGTTCGAGCGTCGCAAAAATATCCGCGTGCGCGACCGTGCGACGTTGTTCAATTTGGCCATGGGCCTCAACGGCTACACGGTATGCTCGGGCGTGATCAGCCACGAGCTCAACGGCCCCGGCATTATCTCGATTCCGCTCGACGTGGACGAGTACATGGAGATTGGCATCATCACGCGCAAGAACACGACGCTCACGCGCTACGGTCGGGCCTATATCGACGCGATTCGTCAGCATATCTAGGCTGCTGTGCTCCGCACGGTTCAAGTCTCTTTATGACAGTCCAGACTGATATAGGAAGCATCTATATCAAACTGTTATAAACGTATATTTTACGATGACCATATGAGCGCTCATACTCTGTCCCAGTAAAGCAACCAATGCAAAGGGAGATACCTATGAGCACTTCGATTCAACCGAACGCGCCGTTTCGCGCCGATATCGTCGGCAGTTTTCTTCGTCCGCAGGCTGTAAAGGATGCCCGTGCCGCCTATGTCGCGGGTAAACTCGACGCTTCCGGCCTTAAGGCCGTCGAGGACGAGGCCATCCGCGACTTAGTGGCCAAGCAGAAGGCTGCCGGCCTGCAGGTGATTACCGATGGCGAGTTCCGCCGCAGCTACTGGCACCTCGATTTTATGTGGGGACTCAACGGCATTGAGCGCCGCGCCTCGCGCACGGGCTACATGTTTCACGATGAGGAGACTACCGCCGACACCGCCGCGGTAACCGGTCCCATTAGCGGCGAGAACCATCCGTTCGTCGAGCACTTCAAATTTGTCAAGTCGCTCGAGGGTGAGGGCCAGATCGCGCGCCAGACCATTCCGGCGCCGATCCAGACGTTCTCCGAAGTCACACTCGACCGCTGTGATGGCCAGCAGGAGAGCCTGCGTGCCGTCTATAAGACCGACGAAGAGCTCGCCGATGCCATTGCCGCAGCATACCGCACCGTGATTGCCGACCTGTATGCCGCGGGTTGCCGCAACATCCAATTTGATGACTGCACCTGGGGCATCTATTGCGATACCGACTTTGTGTCCAAGACCGGCATGAGCCCGGTTGACCTGCAAAAAGTGAGCGAGCTGGGCGTGGCGCTCAACAATGCCGCCATCGCGGGCAAGCCCGACGATCTGGTTATCAATACGCACGTGTGTCGCGGCAACTATCACTCCACGTATGCCTTCGAGGGTGGTTACGATCCCATTGCACCGTACCTGTTTGCGCACGAGGACGTCGATGCGTTCTACCTTGAGTTCGATACGCCGCGCGCCGGTGGCTTTGAGCCGCTCAAGTACGTTGCTCCCGGCAAGAAGGTCGTGCTGGGACTGGTCACTACAAAGGCGGCTGAGCTTGAGGACGAGGACGTTATCGTCGAACGTATCCACGAGGCCGCAAAGTATGTGCCGCTCGAGAACCTGTACCTGTCGCCCCAGTGCGGCTTTGCCAGCTGTGAGATTGGCAACAAGCTGACCGAGGACGAGCAGTGGGCAAAGATCGCGCTGGTCAAGCGCATTGCCGAGCGCGTTTGGAAGTAACGCTACCGTTTGCAGGTGACGGCGCGCGCGAGACATGGTGTATCACGTACAATGGTTCGGATCGTATCGTTCGGGCAGGTTATCCGATATACCTGATCGCCCTTCCATCATGAAAGGACTTCCATGTCCCAATCCTCGACGCCCGCCGTCACCGATGCCATCTACGATGCATCGTCGCTCGGCCGCCCGCGCATGTTTGTGTTGGGTTTGCAACACATGTTTGCGATGTTCGGAGCCACGGTGCTCGTGCCCGTGCTTACCGGCCTTTCCGTTTCGGCGACGCTTCTGTTCGCCGGCATCGGCACACTGTTGTTCCACTTCCTGTCGCACGGTAAGGTGCCGGCATTTTTGGGCTCATCGTTTGCCTTTATTGCTGGTTATGCCGCAATCGCGCCCAACGGAGAGACCGAGCTTTTGCCCTACGCCTGCCTGGGCGTAGCCTGCGCCGGCCTGCTCTATCCGGTGCTGGCGGCCCTGTTCCGTGCCTTTGGCGCCAAGCGCGTTATGCGTTTCTTCCCGCCGGTGGTGACCGGCCCCATCGTCATTTCCATCGGCCTGATCTTGGCAAGCTCTGCCATTGCCAACTGCCAGACCAACTGGCTTGTCGCCGTCATCGCTGTGGCCGTGATCGTCGTCTGCAATATTTGGGGCCGCGGCATGGTCAAGATCGTGCCGATTTTGCTGGGCGTTGTGGTGAGCTATGCCGTTGCGGCCGCGTTGGGCGAGGTCGACTTCTCTGGCGTCGCAGCCGCCCCCTGGGTCGGTCTGCCCATCGTGTGGGGCAACACCGTGTTTGCGCTCTTTGGCCCGCAGTTCGATAGCGGTCTTGCCACGACGGCCATCATCACCATCATGCCGCTGGCCTTTGCGACCATGATTGAGCACATTGGCGATATCTCCGCCATTGGCTCTACCTGCGAACGCAATTACATTGCCGATCCCGGTCTGCACCGTACCCTACTCGGCGATGGCCTGGCGACCATCTTGGCGTCGCTCTTTGGCGCTCCGGCCAACACCACGTATGGCGAGAACACCGGCGTGCTTGCGCTTACGCGCGTGTTCGACCCGCGTGTGATTCGCATTGCCGCCTGCTGCGCCATTGTGCTTTCGTTCTGCCCCAAGTTTGCTGCGGTGATTGCCGCCATGCCGGCGTGCGTTATCGGCGGTGTGTCGCTCGTGCTCTACGGCATGATCAGCGCCGTTGGCGTGCGTAACCTCATCGAGAATCAGGTTGATTTCCAGAACAACCGCAACGTGCTGGTGGCGGCTCTGGTGCTCGTGCTTTCGCTCGGCATTGCCTACAGTACCGCCGGTGCCATCGTGCTGGAGCTGGGCGGCGTGACGATTTCGCTTTCGGGCCTTGCCGTGGGCTCGCTGGTGGGCATTGTGCTCAACGCCATCCTGCCCGGTAATGACTTTGAGTTCGATACTTCCGAGCTTGAGGAGACTGCTGAATAGTAGCTGCGTTCAGCCAAATTAAAAATGGCGTCCATGCGTATGTACGCGTGGGCGCCATTTTTAATGCGTCAGTATCCAGTGGATGCCGCGCGCCATGCGCAGGTCAGTTTGGGCAAAGTGGTTGCCGGGGTTGAGCTCCAGCGTTGTTGGAATGTCACGCTCTATAAACAGCTCTTCCATCGCGTGCGTATCGTCGAGTACGTGCCGCATCATGCGGTTGGGCGTCTTGGTTTCCTTTTTACCGAGCGACAGATAGGCGGCGTCGGGCGTGGCTGTCATCGTGCGCTCGCGCGCGTAGTCGATAAAGCCGGGGAACCACAGCGACCCCGATGCACTTGCCGCGCGCTCAAAGACATCTGTTTGCCAAAGTGTCCACAGTGCAAAAAGACCCGCCAACGAGTAGCCGGCAACGCCGCGCCAGGCGGGCGGTTGCGGGAGCGATGATTCGGCCTGGGGGATTATCTGCTTCAACAACTCGTCAAGAAAACCAGCAGCCTGTCCACCAAAGGGCTCGGCATCTCGTATAGTTCCCTCACATTCCCAGGGGCTCAGCTCGCGATTCCAATCGAGCCCTCCAATGGCGACAAGGGTGAATGGCGGGCAGTCGAGCTCTCGGCAGCGCTCGTAGACTTCACTACCGTCGCCCATAACCACGGGGAGGTAGATGACGGGCGCGCCTTCCACACACTCTGAATAAACGGTTATCTGCTTATGATGCGCTTCCAAGGCAGGCTTCTCTCGGTGTTGTGATATTGACAGCCTCAATTGTCGCACGCTGGCACGGGGGCAGACGCTAAAAGAAAGGCGCGGAGCCGTTCGATGCGACTCCGCGCCTTGTTGTTTTGCTTCGGCAGACTATGCCGTTACGCTACGAAGAAGTAGACGAGGAAGGCAAGGGCTGCGATCCACATGAGCGGCTTGATCTTGGAGGCCTCGCCCTTAAAGAGCGCGACGATCACGTAGGCGATAAAGCCCAGGCCAATGCCGGCAGAGATGGAGTAGGTGAAGGGCACGCCGGCGACAATCATGAACGCCGGGAAACCCTGCGACACGTCGGACCAGTCGATCTCGGAGGCCTCGCTCATCATGAGGTAGCCGACGTAGACCAGAGCACCGCAGGTGGCGGCGCTGGAAACGATGGTGACGATGGGGGAGAAGAACGCGGCGAGAATGAACAACACGCCGGTGGTGACGGAGGTGAGGCCCGTGCGGCCACCGTCGGCAGCGCCAGAGGTGGACTCGACGAAGGTGGTGATGGAGGAGACGCCCATGAAACCGCCCACAGCAGCGGCGGCGGAGTCGACGATCAGGATCTCCTTGATATCCTCGACGTTGCCGTCGTCGGTGAGGAACTCGCCCTGCTTGGCCACGGCCATCGCGGTGCCCATGGTGTCGAAGAAGTCACTCATGAGCAGCGAGAACGAGATGACGAGGAGCGTGGGGTCGGTAAGGACCTTGACGATGGCGGGCACGCCGCCGGCGTCGGCGATGGGGCCACCGATGCTCGAGAAGTCGAGCGGGGCGATGATACCGGTCGGAGCCTGGGTCACACCTAGGGGGATACCGGCGATGACGGCGACGACGATGCCGATGAGCAGCGAGCCGGGGACGTTGCGGCAGGCGAGGGCGACTGTCACTAGGATGGAGATGATGCCGACGATGAAGGTGGGGGAGGTGATGTCGCCCAGACCGACGAGTGTACCGGCGCCAGCGGTGATAATGCCGGCATCGCACAGGCCAATCATGGCGATGAACAGGCCCAGACCCACCGAGATGGCGTGACGCAGGACAACCGGGATGGCGTCCATGATGGCCTCGCGCAGGCCACAAAGCACGAGCAGCAAGATGACGATACCCTCGAGGAAGATGACGCTCATGGCCACGTGCCAGTCACCGCCGCAGACGGTGGTGGTGATTCCAGCGATCATCGCGTTGACGCCTAAGCCCGACGCGCAGGCGAGCGGGCGGTTAGCGAAGATGCCCATGCAGATGGTCATGATGCCGGCGCCCAGGCAGGTGGCGCAGGCGAGCGCTCCCGCATCGATGCCAGCGCCCGAGAGCACCGCGGGGTTGACGGCGATGATGTAGGCCATCGCCAGGAATGTTGTCAGTCCAGCGCGGAGTTCGGTCCCGATTGTGGACTTGCGCTCACTGACGTGAAATAGTTCGTCCATGCATACCCTTTCCTTGTTCGGCCCCGAGTTTAGGCCGATTGACACGAACTCACCCACTATATCGCCTTTGTGAAGTTGGTGTTCCTCGCATGTTGATGTTCGGCGGTTTGCAACGGACGGGCGGTATCTTTCGCATGAAATTGTGTAGGTACCGTATACTTAAGCGGTTACAACGACCCCTATGGAGGAACGTATGATTAAAGAGCTTTGCCACGACGAGGCTATCCTGTCCCAGCGTTGCGAGGTTGCGACCGTCGAGGACGAGTCGGTTGCTCAGGACCTGATCGATACCATCAAGTCGCTCGACGATGCCGGCTGCTTGGCCGCCAACCAGATTGGCGTTACCAAGAAGGTCTGCGTCTATCTGGACGACGCCGGCGAGCCCCACGTGCTCTACAACCCCCGTCTGGTGTTTGGCCTGGGCGCCAGCAAGATGGAGGAGAGCTGCCTGACGCACGAGGAGGTCACCAAGTCCACGCGCTATATCAAGTGCAAGGTCGCCTTTGATCAGATCGTCGACGGCAAGATGAAGGAGTGCCGCCGCGACTACGCGGGCTTTGAGGCACAGATGATCCAGCATATGATCGACCACTGTCTTGGAAAGTTGGTCTAAGGGGACCAAAGCACCGCACCTTGCCGCTCAATCGTCGCTCGCGTACCTTAAGTACGCTTCGCTCCTCTTTCGTGGCAATCTGCGGCACTTTGACCCCTTAGACGACCTGCGGGGTTAACTTGGTTGAGTTTATCCTGCTTGAATAGCCCGGGCATGACATTGTTGTCATGCCCGGGCTTTTGTGTTTAGCGCCTTTTTGTTTGGAGACAATAATCTTAGCAAGAACGTAAGGCTAGGAGGCGCTATGTGCACGAGTATTCGATTTACCGATAATTCTGGCCACATGTATTTGGGCCGCAACCTCGACTGGAGCTTTGACTACGGCCAACAGGTTCGCGTGATGCCGCGCGGGTTTCACATTCCGTATTCGTTTATCGACGACGCGACAGCGGCGCACGCGGTGATCGGTATGTGCATCGATTACAAGAACTACCCTATGTTTTTCGATTGCGGCAACGATGCGGGCCTCGCCGTGGCGGGTCTCAATTTCCCGGGTTATGCCGAGTATGCCGAGGATCCTGTCGACGGCAAGACCAATATCGCGGCCTATGAGTTTCCCCTGTGGGTGGCAGCGACGTTCTCGACGGTCGATGAGGTCGAGGCCGCGCTGCGCGACACGGTGATTGTCGCCAAATCTGCCGGAGAGGGGCTGGGCGTGTCGCTGCTCCATTGGATTATCGGCGACAGCCAGCGCAGCATCGTGGTCGAGATGATGGCTGACGGCCTGCATGTATACGACGATCCGGTCGACACCCTTGCCAACCAGCCGACCTTCCCGTGGCACATGGAAAACCTGCGCACCTATATCACCGCCACAAGCGATTTTCCGCAGACGGCGACATGGCGTGGTGCCGAGCTCAAGCCCTATGGAGCCGGTGCCGGCATGCGCGGCATTCCGGGCGATTGCTATTCGCCGAGCCGTTTTGTAAAGGCGGCGTACCTCAATGCCAATTACCCGCAAAAGGAGAGCGAGACCGAAAACGTCGTTCGCATGTTCCGCTCGCTCGAGGGCGTGGTGATGATCGAGGGAGCGTCCAGGATGGGTGATGGCAAGTTCGAGAAGACTATCTACACCGGATGCTTTAGCGCGCGCACGGGCAATTATTACTACGCGATGTATGGGGATCCGTCGATTCGCTACGTGAGCCTGATGGATGCCGAGGGCGCGAGCCCCGATAGGCTCGTGGTTCCCGAGCCGCGCCGTTCGTAGCCGATAGCTTTACCGCAATGCAAAGCGGCCCTGCATCTCCCGTGAGGTGCAGGGCCGCTGTCGTTGATTTGTGACGTCGCTAGAAGTTGGCGTCGTTGAGTTGTTCACTCTCGAGGCCGTCGAGCTGTTGCTGTTCGGGCGTATCGGCGACGCTCTCGAGCAGCTCGGTGGGATCGATGTTCATGTCCCTACCGGCCTCGTTGCCGTTGACCAAGTCGTCCGAGAAGATGTCGACTTCCATTTCCTCGGCCTCTTCGATCTGAACCTCGAGCGGCACCTGGGTGCGCACGAGCTTAACGGCCGGGCGCATGCGGGCAAACAGCGGCACGTACTCGATGATGATGGCCGAGTTCTCAAGACCGTACCAGCGTGCTGGGCTTCCACAGGCGCGGCGGACGGCGTACTTGATGGCCATCACGCGGTGGTCATTGCGGTTGATGTCCGTTTCGGGGGCAAGCATCTTGCGCAGCATGCAAAAGCGGAAGTCACCCACGTTGCCACGCGTCTCGTAGATGGAGTAGGTGTGATGTTGCGGCGGCAGCTCGCCCGATGCCATCAAGTCGCCGACGATCTGGCGCAGGTAGGCGTTGATGCGCTGATTGACCTTAAAGCCCAGGTCCAAGCGCACGCGGAACAGGAAGTCTGTGCCAAAGGTCTCAACGGAATACTCGTGCGTATAGGGCTCGTCGGTAACATGCACGTTAATGAACCAATATGCCTTGGCGCGCTTGGGGTGCTTGTCCAGGATGGAATAGAGCACGTCGCGATCGAGCGTGAGCGGGTCGGGGCTGTTGGTGAGAAATACCAGATTGTCAGCGAGCACGGGATAGGTCTCGTCATTGCGCAGGCGATTGAGCTGGTCGATGTACTTGGAGACGGGCAGCAGGATCGTTTGCGTGCGCTCGATGGCGGTGCCGCGGCGCCACACATACATAAGGCCGAACAGCAGCGCGGCCAGGAAGATCATGACGTAGCCGCCGTCAAAGAACATGGTGAGGCACGAAGCGAAGAAGCACAGCTCAATGGCACCAAAGAGCAGGGCGAAGACGCAAGCACCCAGCTTGTGCTTGAGGATGCCGGCGATATAGCTCGTCAGCAGTGTGGTGGTCATGAGCATGGTCACGGTGATGGCGAGGCCATAGGCGCTTTCCATGCGCTCAGAGTTCTGGAATAGCAGCACGATGAAGATGCAGCCGACCCACATGATGTTGTTGACGAGCGGAATATAGAGCTGGCCCTTGGTGTCGCTGGGGTAGTGGATGCGCAGATGCGGCATAAGATTGAGACGCGTGGCCTCGGATACCAGCGAGAACGAGCCGGTGATGAGCGCCTGCGAGGCGATGATGGCCGCCACGGCTGAAAGCACGATGGCAAAGGGGCGCAGGGGCTCGGGAAGCATCATGTAGAACGGGTTGACGATGTCCATCGCGAGCATCTGGGGATTGGAGTTGTTGGCGAGCAGCCAAGCGCCCTGACCCAGATAGTTAAGGATGAGCGCTGCCTTTACGAACGGCCAGGATGCGTAAATGTTAGCCTTGCCCACGTGACCCATGTCCGAATAGAGCGCCTCGGCGCCGGTCGTCGACAGAAAGACAAAGCCGAGCACCATGATGCCCGAGTGGTTGATGGGCGAGAACAGGAACATGATGCCGCGGATGGGGTTGAGTGCGCGCAAGATGGACAGGTTGCCGAGCATGTTGAACAGACCGGCGCCCGCCAGGAACAGGAACCATAGCGTCATAAGCGGGCCGAACAGTTTGCCGATTGACGAGGTGCCGGCGCGCTGCATGGCAAACAGACCGCAGATAATGATGATGGTAATGATGATGACGTTGGTCTGGCCGTCGCCCAGCAGCGCATGGCCCCATTCTATGGTGCGCAGACCCTCGATGGCCGTGGTAACCGTGACGGCGGGGGTGAGGATGCCGTCGGCAAGCAGTGCCGCACCGCCGATCATGGCGGGGAGAATCAGCCACGGCGCCACCTTGCGAACGAGGCTGAACAGCGCGAAGATGCCGCCTTCGTTGTGGTTGTCGGCCTTCATGGCGATTACCACGTACTTGACCGTGGTCACGAGCGTCATGGTCCAGATAACGAGCGAGAGCGCGCCCAGGATCATGTCCTCACTGACGGTGCCGATGCCGCCGTTGTTGGCGACAATTGATTTCATGGTGTACATGGGGCTCGTGCCGATGTCACCGTAGACGACGCCGAGCGTAACGAGCAGCATGCCAGCGGAGAGGGGAATGGCTCCATGCCCGCCTTGACTACGCTGGTCTTGGAGGCTTGCCTCCAGCTTGTTGTGTGCCACGTGGACTCCCTTGGACATCTGGCCTCTGCCACGAGCAGTAGACCTTTATGCCATCTTTATACATATATAAGAGCAGTTTGGCACATCGGGGTGTTTTAGACAATAATCCCCATCTGGGGATTATTCATGTATGCAGGTAGTATTTCAGAGCAGGGGCTATTAAGCACGTGCTGTCTGGGCGATGTCAGCCTTGGTGTTTGCGCGTTTGCCGGCGAGTTCGCAAAAAATCGCGCCGCCGATGATAAACGCGGCGCCCATCAGGCGGACCGGTGTTATGGTTTCGCCCAAAAGGACGGCCGAGAACACGACGGCCGAAAGCGGCTCAAGGTAGCCGACGACGGCGACGGTCTGCACGGGCAGTTTGGCGACGGCGCTAAAGTAGAGCAGGCAACCAATGCCGGTGTTGACAATGCCGAGCATGGCAACGGCGCGCCAATCGATGCCGGCGGCAATGCTGGGGGAGAGGAACGAGGGGACACCTTGCGTGAAGAGCGTAAGGATCAACGCGGTTACAAAGGCGGCACTCACCTGGAGCGTGGAGTTCTCGAGACCCTCGATGTGCGGCGCACCCTTGCTGGCGATGACCATCAGTGCATAGCAAAATGCCGAGGCGATGCCGCAGGCGATACCCGCAATGGGCATATTGCCGCCTAGACCTTGCGCTGCAATGAGAAAAGCACCGCAAGCAACGGCGATAAAGCCGGCGATTTTGCCGCCGGTCAGCTTTTCGCCAAAGATGAGCGGGGAGAGCGCCATGACAATGATGGGGCCGCAGTAGTACAGCAGCGAGGATACGCCGACGCCGATCGTCTGGTAGGCACGGAACAGAAAAATCCAGCTGGCACCCAGCGCGGCTCCCGAGAGAAGGAGTGCTGCGGCTTCGCGGGGACGAGATGGCGCCTGCAGTTTATGGTGTTGGGTGATGGCGAGGATGGTGACAAGCGAGAGGGCGCCCAAAAACGTGCGCAGGAGCACGATATCGGAGCTCGGCAGCGCGATGGCGGCGGCGATGATGCCGTTAGAGCCAAACAATAGCAATGCTGCTAAGTACGTAAACAGTCCGTTGTTCATGCGCTGACATCCCCTCTATATCCGAACATGTTCACTATGGGTGAACTGGCTTTAGAAGAAAAGCGAATATAATGCATGGCAAACATGACAAAAACTCATGCAAGGGTGGGGACGTGCCGTGGAGACCAATATCCAAAAGATGCAAGTGCTGCTCGAGACGGTGCGTGCCGGCAGCTTTACGCGCGCCGCCGAGCGGCTGAGCTATTCGCAGCCGGGCGTGAGCCGCATGGTGGCCGATCTTGAGGCCGATTGGGGCTTTAAGGTGCTCGACCGCAGTCGCGAGGGCGTAGTGCTTTCTGCCGACGGGCGGCAGGTCATGCCGGCAGTCGAGGCGTTATGCGAAGAGTTTGGCCGCCTGCAGCGACGCGTGGACGAGATGCGAGGGCTCATGCGTGGCAAGATCTGTATCGGTACGTTTTCGAGTGTGGCGACCCATGTACTGCCGCCGGTGATCGCGCGGTTTCGCGCCGATTACCCGGATGTCGATTACGAGCTGCTGATGGGTGATTACTCCGAGATTGAGCAATGGGTGGCGGAAGGCCGCTGCGACCTGGGCTTTATTCCGCGCGAGCCACGCGGCGCCGGCATGGCGTCGCGGCCGTTGATACAAGACGAGCTGATGGCCGTGGTGCCAGCGGGCTCCTCGCTTGCCACCGCGGAGGTCGTTTCCCTTGCCGATTTGGCCAACGAGCAGTTTATTCTGCTGGAACGTGGTAGCGACGACGAGATTACGCCGCTGTTCCGTCGGGCGGGGCTGACGGTGCGCTCCAAGCTGTCGACCTGGGATGACTATGCGATTATGGCCATGGTCGAGGACGGCCTGGGCGTGAGCATTCTTCCCGCGCTCATCTTGCGCCGCTGCCAGTTCGATGTTGCCGTGCGCCCGCTCGAGGGACATCCTCATCGGCAGATCAACGCCATATACCGCACCGCCGACGTTTCGCTCGCGGCGGCTCGCTTCCTTGAATATCTCTAAAAGCGCGTACCTGTTGTCCACTTTGGGACAATTCTCAGGGCTCGGTACATTTTCTTGTGAAATTGATCTTTCGGATAATGCGCCGCGCTATACTGCTGCATAAATTGAACTCAGGTTCAATTCGTGTTCTATAAATTGAACTTTGCCAGCAAGGAGGTTCTGGTGGCCCAAGAGACGTTTAGCGATCGCCTGCGACAGACTATGTCCGATCGCGACGTTCGCCAGTCGGACGTAATCCGCGCATCGGAGATGCTCGGCAAAAAACTCGGCAAGAGTCAGATGAGCCAATATGTGAGCGGCAAGACGACCCCGCGGCGCGATGTGGCTGAGCTGCTCGCCCGTATTTTGGAGGTCGATGTTACCTGGCTGCTTGCCGGCGACGCCGATCAAGGCGAGGCATCATCACCCCGCAACGATTCCAAGCCCGAACCCCATCCCTCAGCTCAAATTGCAAGGAGCACCACCATGCGCACTTTTTCTAAATCCACCAAGCTCGATAACGTCCTGTATGACGTTCGCGGCCCCGTCGTCGACGAGGCCGCCCGTATGGAGGACGAGGGCGAGCGCATCCTCAAGCTCAATATCGGCAACCCGGCGCCCTTCGGTTTCCGCACGCCCGATGAGGTCATCAAGGACATGCGCCAGCAGCTGCCCGACTGCGAAGGCTATTCCAACTCGCGCGGCCTGTTCTCCGCGCGCAAGGCGATCATGCAGTATTCGCAGATCAAGGGCCTGCCCAACGTTCAGATGGAGCATATCTACACGGGCAACGGCGTGTCCGAGCTCATTCAGCTTTCGATGAACGCGCTGCTCGACAACGGCGATGAGATTCTGATCCCCAGCCCCGACTACCCGCTGTGGACGGCGTGCGCGACCCTTGCCGGCGGCCATCCTGTGCACTACCTGTGCGACGAGCAGGCGGATTGGTATCCCGACCTGGAGGATATGGAGTCCAAGATCACGAGTGCGACCAAAGCCCTCGTCATCATCAACCCTAACAACCCCACGGGCTCCGTTTACCCGCGTGAGGTGCTCGAGGGCATCGTTGAGGTTGCGCGCAGGCACCAGCTCATGATTTTTGCAGACGAGATTTACGACCGCCTGTGCATGGACGGCTACGAGCACGTCTCGATTGCCTCGCTCGCCCCCGACCTGCCCTGCGTTACCTTTAGTGGCCTTTCCAAGTCGCACATGATTGCGGGCTATCGTATTGGCTGGATGGTGCTTTCGGGCAACCAGCGCTGCATGAGCGACTTCATCATGGGTATCAACATGCTCTCCAACATGCGCCTGTGCTCCAACGTGCCGGCTCAGTCGATCGTTCAGACGGCACTCGGTGGTCATCAGTCCGTTAACGACTACATCCGTCCCGGCGGCCGTGTCTACGAGCAGCGCAACTTTGTGTATGAGGCGCTCAACAAGATTGACGGCATCTCGGTGGTTAAGCCGCGCGCGGCGTTCTACATCTTCCCCAAGATGGATGTGAAGAAGTTCAACATCACCGATGACGAGCAGTTTGCCCTCGACCTGCTGCACGAGAAGAAGATCCTGATCACGCGCGGCGGCGGCTTCAACTGGGCTGAGCCCGACCACTTCCGCATCGTGTACCTGCCGCGCATGGAAGTACTCAAAGAGTCCCTCGAAGACCTCGCCGACTTCTTCGATCATTACCGCCAGGCGTAACGGCAAGGGTAGCCTGTAATGAAACGGTCGGCCCGCAACGGATGCGGGCCGACCGTTTTCTGTCTAAGCCCGTGCTGTTAGCGCTTGTCTCGTTGAGCGGGCGAGGTTCGCGCGTGAGCGGCTAGTTCTATTCCAAAATGGAATACAGTGGGCTTAAGCTGGAATTGATGTCCGGGTACCTGCTTTTCTAGAATGTTTTCAACAAGATGAAAGGCGGTTCCAACCAATGATTATCGATGCAAATTCCTACTGGTTCGACGAGCGCATCTTTCATGACGAGACGCTCTGCGAACAGTTTTTGGCCGAGGTACCCCGCGCCTATGACACCGAAGGCTATCTGACCATGAATTCCGCCGGCAAACGACAGATCGTGATCGAGATGCCCGCCGGTTCTCCGGGTCTTAACTACATTGAGGGCGACTACACCCTCGAGAAGCGCTTGGCCGATATGGATGAGGCGGGGGTCGACAAGGCGATCCTCAAGCTCCCCGGCTGCCACGAGTGGATGTCGCTCGAGATGTGCCGGCGTTTCAACGACGGTATGGCTGCTGACGCGAAGGCGTCAAATGGCCGTCTGATTCCGCTTGTCGCCGTGCCGCCCTTTGGCACCAAAGCGAATTTGGAGGAGCTCGACCGCAGGCTCGACGATGGTTTTGCGGGTGTGCAGCTCTGCGCTCACTACGGCAAGCGCTATCTCGACGATCAGGTCTTCTCGAGCTTTTTCGAGCACCTGAACGAACGCCATGTCACCGTTTACGTGCACCATGTTCCCGTGCCGGTCGAGAACGAGTCGCTTCTCGCGTACGACAACCTTCGCCGCTCTTATGGCCGCTGCGTCGACCAAACTACGGCGATCGGTCGAGAGATCTTTGGTGATTTCTTTGAGCGCTACCCCAATATCAAGATGGTCCACTCCATGCTCGGCGGCGCATACTTTGCGTTCAAGGAGATGCTGCTGCCTCATGGTCCCAAGCGCCCTGATGCTTCTGGCCGTTTTCAGGTCGATACCGAGACCGTTTCCAGGCGCCTCGAGAACAACATCTATTTCGACATGTCCCATGCCCAGCCTTGGGGCAAGACACTCCTCGCCTGCGCGGTTGACGTGCTGGGTGCAGACCATATTGTTTTTGGCACGAGCTATCCCGTTAAACGCGAGTGGCTCACCGAGGGTGTCGCCTGCGTTCGCGCTGCAAATCTGAGCGATACAGACAGCGACCTTGTGCTTGGCGGTACGGCGCAGCAACTGTACGGTGTCGAGTGAGCGGCAATCAGAGGGGAGTATCTGCCATGGACGAAGGAGAGATGAGGGCTGGGGCCGCTCGTGTGGCCATCGATCTTGGGGACGTGTTGCCGTTCGACGGTTTCGACGAACTCCGTCATGAGGTCTTCGCCCGTGCCGTTATCATCGAGGGGACGGGGCGACGCGCCTGCGTCCTTTCGCTTGAGGTCACCTCGATCGCTCCGGCTCTACTCGCCGATCTGCGTGAGGTTGTTGAGAATGCCGCCAATTGCAGCGGTGCTTATTCTTGGGTGGTTCCTACCCACACGTTTTCCATGCCTCACGTCCGCACTCCCGGGCATCTTGTCGACGATGCTACTCGCAATCGCAACGAGCGCTATCGCGCAGCGCTCGTCGCTGCCGCCCGCACGGCTGTCGAGCGCGCTGTTGCGGGCATTCGCTCCGTCACTCTCGCCACTGTGGAGGGCGAATGCCCCGTGAACGTTAATCGCGACATCGAGACGCCTGCCGGCTGGTGGTTGGGCTCGAATCCCAGGGGGTTTGCCGACCACACGATGCCCGTACTCGCCATAAGGGATGCCGGGGGCGAGTATGTTGCCGTGCTCGCGACGGCGGACGTTCAGTCCTCCGTGCTCGACGGGTCGCGCGACTCCGAGGGGAGGCGCATGGCGAGCGGAGACCTCTTTGGTTTTGCCGCCATGTCACTCGAGCGCGAGCTGGGCAGCGTTGCCCTGTTGCTGCCAGGCGCCGCGGGCGACCAAGGTCCGGCGGAGCGCGCCATGAACGTCATGTTCGATGCGGCCGGCGTTAAGCAGACGGTCGATGCCCATGAGGACGGATACCGCATGCTGCACCAGCAGGGGCAGGCCTTGGGCGATGCTTTAGTCGAGGCCGCTCGCATGGCGCGTGAGGATGACGCTACCGGCATCGATGCCCGCACGGTCGACGTTCTCCTGCCCGCTCAGACACGCGCCGATTTTCACTCTTTGGCCCCGCACCGAACGTATGAGTTTCATGCCGCTGGCGAGCAGCGCACGAGGGTCTATCTGCTCCGGCTGGGAAACGTCGAGCTTGTCGGCGTACAACCCGAGGTCTCGAGTGCATTCGGCGCCACTGTGCGCGCCGCCCGGTCCGGCTCTGTGTTCTTTGCCACGCTCGTCAACGGCGGACAGAAGTACCTACCGGCTCCCGACGCGTACGAAAAAATCACCTATGAGGCTATGAACTCCGGTTTTGCCGCCGGATCCCATGAGCGCCTCGTCGAAATCATCATTGCCGCCTTGAATGCGGCGTGACACAGAAGGAGAACGTGCATGAACATTGGACACGCGCGCCGCAAAATTACCCCACAGGGCGACATCTACCTGATTGGCTACCGCAATCTTCCCAACCGTCTTGAACCTGCGACGGGCGTCCATGACGACGTCTTCGCCAACGCCATCCTCTTCCAGCAAGGCGAACGTGAAGTGTTTCTCTTTAATGCCGATGTCCTCGAGTTCGAGGAAAGCATGGCCGAGGAAGTCAAGACAATGCTCGCCGAGCGCTATGGAATCGACCGTGACTGCGTTTTGCTCTCGGCGACGCACGACCATACTTCAATCGTCGCTTACCACCGCAGCTGGTGGACGGGAAAATTCGACGAGAACTACTACCGCTGGTTCCTCGATACCATTTGCCAATGCTTTGAGGAGTGCCGCGCCAACGCACAGCCCGCGATTTGTCGCTTGGGCAAGCAGGTCATCACCGGTTTCTACGACAACCGCATCATCCCAGGTGAACTCGCCGACAATGAGGTCATTGTCGTATCGTTCTTCGATACCGAAGGCAAGCCATTTGCGGGCTTTGTGAACTGGGCGGTGCATTCCGCTTGCGTCGGGCCCGACTGTACGGAGCTCACGAGTGAGCTTGCCGGCCTTACCGGTAAAAAGCTCGCTCAGAGTCTTGGTTACTATCCGGCCATGGTCGTCGGTGCTGCTGGCGACTGTAGCGACCGCAATTTTCGCCAGGGACGCGGCATTCCCGAGGTCGAGCGTGTTTCGACCGGTCTTGCCGAGGCGATTTCCCAGATCAAGCTCGATCGCGAGGTCATTCTCGATCGCATTGAGCCTCAGACGTTCTATCACACCGTTGCCCATGACGACTTTTCACTCACGCTTAAGTGTGCCGTTATCAGCTTGGGCGGTATGCACCTCTTTGTGTTTCCGAGCGAGCTCGGCAGCGACCTGGGTATTCGCATGAAGCGCGAATGCCCGGTCGAGGGAATAGTTTGCGGTTACACCAACGGCTATTTCGAGTATTTCCTTCCGGCACGCGAGTACGGCCTCTCCTTTGAGACCGAGCGTACTCAGATTCCCCAGGGCGAACCGGAACGTCTGTGTGACAAGTTCTGCCAGACGACGAGACTTCTCGGCGCAGCAGATTCGCGTCTGTAGACCTGATTGCGTGACATGGGCCAATGAGGCTCCCTGCCATGTGATCGGCATCTTCCATCTTCTCTGCCGTTTCCCATCCCGGGCGTACGTGCGTCCGCGGATTACAAAGGGGGAAGCGGGTTCCTTGCCCTCCCACGTCGACTACGGAGGCCTGAAATCGATGCTATACCCCGCTCAGAAAAAGGAGAATTCCATGAAATACCAGAAGCTTTGCGATGAAATCATCACAAAGGTCGGTGGTCGAGACAATGTGTTAGACGTGAGCCACTGCATTACGCGTCTCCGCTTCCACCTCAAGGATGAATCACTTGCCCAGACCAATGAACTTAAGGCGACGAAGGGCGTCGTTGACGTCATCCAGGCTGGCGGACAGTATCAGGTCGTGATTGGTGCCACTGTCGAGGCTGTCTACAACGACCTTGTTCAGATTGGCGGGTTCGACACCAAGCCCGCGCTCGATATCGATGAGGGCGACAATGTCAAGAAGGGCGATCCGTTCTCGCGCCTGCTCGCCATCATTTCCGAGATTCTGCAGCCGGTTCTTGGCGTGCTTATGGCCGGTGGCTTTATCAAGTCGATGCTCGCGCTCTGCACGGTTGCCGGTTGGCTTGCCAAGGACAGCAATACCTATGTGACGCTCTCGGCAATCGGAGATTCGGTCTTCTATTACTTTCCGCTAATCATTGGTTGGACGTCGGCCAAGAAGTTCGGACTTAAGCCCGTTATGGGAATGGCGCTCGGTGGTATCCTCGTCTACCCGACGCTCGTTGGCCTTATGGGCGGAGATCCGCTCTACACGCTCGGCGCCGGCACGGTCTTCGAGTCCAATGTCTACGGTGATATTTTTGGCATCCCGCTGATCATGCAGAATTACTCATCGACGATTCTGCCTGCGATCTTTATCGTCTGGATTGCCTCCAAGGTACACAAGGCCCTTTCTAACGCGCTGCCCGCGCTTGTGAGCTCGTTCTTCTCCAACATCCTGACGCTCCTCATTTGCGGCATCCTTGGCCTGCTTGTGGTCGGTCCGGTCATGACGGTCCTCTCCAACATCGTTGCCCAGATCATTCTGATGCTCATCAACTTCCAACCCGCCATCGCCGGCTTCGTCATCGGCACGTTCTGGAGCCTGCTCGTCATGTTCGGCCTGCACTGGGGTATCATCCCGCTGTGGTTCCTCGATGTCGCAACCTACGGCTATGACCTCATTAACCCGCTCGTGTATGCAGGCGGTTGTGCCATCGCCGGCGCTGTGCTTGGCATGATCATCCGAACCAAGGACTCCGAGGAAAATGCTGCCGTCAACATTCCCGCCCTTGTCTCTTCGATTTTCGGTGTCAACGAGCCTGCGCTTTACGCCATCTTGCTGCCGCGTAAGCGCCTTATGTGGGCAACCTTTATTTCCGCTGGTGTAGGCGGCGCCATTGCCGGCCTCATGGGTGCCAAGCTCTATGCCTTCGGTGCCTCCGGCCCGCTCGGTTTCCCGAGCTTTATTAACCCTGCCGGCATCGACACGGGCTTTATCGGCCTTGTCATCTCCGGTGTGGTCGCTTTCGTTCTGGCTCTTGTCGCCGCTATGGTGATCGGTACCAAGAAGGACGAGGGCGGTAAGGCACTCAACATCTCGGTGGACTAGTCTTTCTGCGCACTTTAACTAAATATGCCTCGGACGGCGACGTGCCGCCCGAGGCATATTTGTGTTTCGTGCCGCTGTCATCGTGTTTGCGGACACAAGTCTGCGGTTGTGGAGCAGCGGGGATTATGACGGGCGTGCCGCGGTGGAAGACATACGGTCGCCCTGCAGGAGCTGACGGTAGGGGAGGAAGCCGATGAACGAGACGACCGCCTGCGAGTGCGCGGCGTTCCGCTTGAGGTAGAGCCTGACCTCGGAGGTCGTCGCGGGCTCAAGCGGCACCAGGGCTACCTTTCCGCTGGCAAGCGATTCCGCCGGCTTGCGCATGAGGAATGAGACACCGGCGCCGCGTGCGACAAGAGAGATGATGTTCTCGGCTCGTTTGCCGGTGAACGTAACACGTGGGCCAAATCCAGCTTCGCGGCAAATGGAAAGGACGAGCTCGCTTACGAACGAGCCTTGGGGAAGCATGAGTAAATTCTCGTCGATAAGGTCGTCTATCTCGACGGCGTCACGTTCGGCGAGCGGATGGTCGAGCGGAAGGACGGCCACGAGCCGGTCGGTCGTAAAGGGAATCTTTTTGAACTCCGGCTCGATGGCGCCGCCGTCACGGATGAAGGCCAGGTCAATGTCCTCGTGCAGGAGCATGCGCTTGAGTGTGTCGCCCTCGCCCTCGATGAGCTCGACAGAATATGAGGGGTTCGCCTGCTGAAAATCGATGACGGCGTCCGTGATCCCATAAGGGGCCATAATGGGGATAGAACCGACGGTGAGGTGCTCGAGCGGCTCACCTGCGCCTATTTGAATGGCGGCAAGATAGCGGTGCTGAAGCGTCGCAATTTTTTGCGCATAGGGGAGGAGCGCTTCACCTTGCGCGGTGAGTGTTACGTGGCGCTGGCTTCGATCGATGAGCTTGCAGCCGAGTTCGTGCTCCATTGCCATGATGTGCTTGGAGAGGGTTGATTGCGACATGAAAAGCAGTTCCGCCGCATCAAGAAACGTGCGTGACTGCGCTAAGATGGCGAATTCGCCAAAGCGGTTGATATCCATAGGGAGGCCTCCGGTACCCTCATTTTGGCAGGTGGCCTAAACCACAACGCCGTTGCAGTGGTCGATTTCGTGCTGGATGATCTCGGCGGTGTAGCCCGAGAAGTTTTTGATGCGGTGAACGAAGTTCTCGTCCAAATACTCAACCTTAATGCGGCGATAGCGGGTACAGGGACGCTCGCCGATCAGCGAGAGGCATCCTTCGCTCGTCTGATAGGCATTGACCTGCTCAAGAATTTGAGGGTTGTACATCAGGAGTGTCCTGTTGCCGTCCTTTACGCAGATGATGCGTTTGCGCACGCCGATCATGTTGGCGGCGAGGCCCACGCACTCGCGCTCATGCTCGTGGAGTGTATCCAGGAGATCCTGCCCGGTTGCGGCATCGTCGGGTCCCGCGTCTTCGGAAGGCAGACGCAAAAAGAACTCGGATTTCATGATGGGCTTAATCATGGCGGGCTCCTCATGTCTTATGCTTTCGTGGACTTTTAATAATAGCGCGGAAGGAAAGCTGTGCGTCCGCGTTACAATCTTTCGATGTTGGACCATGTTGCCAGATTCGTCGTGTACGGCGTCTGGCGTAAGTCTAGGGCTCATTTTTCGCCCTGGACCGTTCCTCTGGGGCGATGCGACTGTCGTTCCAAGAGGAAGGAAATGCATGGGGAGCAAATCTCAGCAACAAGTTCAAGTAACGCCATCGGCCTCTGCGGCGATTCTCGTCGTAATGTATATTGCAGCCTTTGTTGCCGCGTTTAACGAGAACATCATTAACGTGGCGTTGCACGACATTATGGCAGCCTTTTCGGTGAGTGCCACCACGGCACAGTGGCTCGTCTCGGGCTACATGATCGTGACGTCGATTTTTACGGCCATCATGGCCTTCCTGTCCGGCCGTTTCTCGACGCGCAAGCTGCTGTTTTTCGCATGCGGATGCATGGTCGCCGGCGAAGTCCTGTGCCTGGTCGCTCCGTCGTTTAGCGTTTTGCTGCCAAGTCGTATTTTGCAGGCTGCGGGATCGGGCATCTTGTTCCCGCTCATGATGAACGTGGTGCTGTCTTGCGCCCCGCGCGAGAAGCTCGGTTTGTACCTGAGCCTGGGCGGCGCCTGCATTACGCTGGGGCCGGCGTTTGGACCCGTGATCAGTGGTCTTATGTGCACGTTGTTTGGCTGGAGGGCGGTGTTCGTAGTGCCGCTGGTGGGCGGCATTGTGGTCGCTGCGGCGGGCGTAAAGCTCGTTCAGAATGTCGGAGAGCGCTCGAACACCACGCTTGATATTCTGTCGGTTGTTTTGCTCGCCGCCGGCATTACGGCATTTGTGTATTCCGTAGGCGAGTTCTCGACCAATCTGATTGCCGGCATCGTGACGCTCTTCGCCGCCATTGTGCTGCTCGGCCTGTTTGCGGCCCGCCAGCTTAAGCTCGAGCATCCGGTGCTTAACGTGCGTCCCATGGCGAGCGTTCGTTTTTGGCCTGCGTGTTTGCTTGTGGTGGTGTCGATGATGACAACGTTCTCGATGAGCGTTTTGTTGCCGCTCTATTTTGAGGGCGCATACGGCATGACCGCACTTATTGCGGGCTTGCTCATTTTGCCGGCGATTGCCTGCAACGCCGTGACCTCGATTGTGGGCGGACGCGTGATGGACGCCCGTGGCGCATGGCCGCTGCTGCCGGTCGGCTTTGCCCTGATTGCCGTGGGGCAGACTGCCATCTCGATGACGGCGGCAAGCATGAACATCGGCGTCGTCGTGGCGCTGACCGTTGTGGTGTATGCCGGAGTCGGTTTGGTGCTAAGCCCCTCGCAAACGGCCGGCTTGGAGACGCTGCCTGCCGCTGAGCATCCTCACGGAACGGCATTGCTTAACACGTGGAATATGATTGCCGCATCGTTTGGCCCGTCGCTGTTTATCGGTCTGCTCTCGAGTTCTGCGGCGACTGCCGGCACCGCTGGCGCTGCGACGGACGTTGCCCAGGCGATTGGATTTGCAGCTGCCGTGCGTGTGGCGGCTGTAATTGCCGTGGTCGGGTTCGTGGCGTCGCTGGTGTACGCTCGTCGCGAGTCACACATGTCGCATTAATGTGTACACATAGATTCTGCAGCTAGATTGGATGGCAACACCATAAACTAATGGACGTTTTGCCGAGAGGCATGAATGTTTAAAGCGCAAAGAGTGCGCGACGGGCCCCGCGAATGGGGCGATGATGCCCGAGAGGGCCAAGAAGGAGTCTCATGTCCGAGAACGAAGAGATCATGAACGAGACCGAGAACGAGACCGTGGCTGCCGAGGTCGAGGCAGTCGAGACCGTGGAGACCGAAGCTGCCGAGGTTGAGGCTGCTGACGAGGTTTCCGCCGAGGAGGAGGCCGAGGTTGTCGAGGCCGCCGTTGATTACGATGACGAAGAGCTGATGGACAAGATGCAGAAGGCCGCCCGCCTGCTGCGTAGCCGTCGCTTTGCTATTTCCAAAGAGGAGGAGGCCAAGGCCGAGCGCATGGCGAACATCGAGCGCGCCATCAAGCTCCTTGACCTCAAGCCCAAGATGGAGCAGAAGGAAATGTCCGACCTGTTGGGCATGCGCCTTCGTGAGCTCGATGGCCTGATGGCCGAGGCCGAGGCTGCCGATCTGGTTGGCCGCATCGACGACGCCGAGGGCGATATGCGCAAGATCGTTGTCTTCGCTGCCGAGGATGCCGCTGAGGGCCTGGTCGAGCTTGCCAACAAGAAGGAGAAGCTCCTGCCCGAGCTTTCTTACGAGGAGGCCACCGAGCTGATGGCCGCTCTCGATAAGGTCATCGCTCCGCTCGTCGCCATGGGCCTGGACGAGGACCGCGGTCCTCGCGGCGGTCGTGACGATCGCGGTGGCCGTGGCGGCGACCGTGGCGGTCGCGGCGGCGTTGGCGATCGCGGTGGCCGTGGCGGTGACCGCGGCGGCCGCGGTGGCGATCGTGGCGGCCGTGGCGGCTTTGGTGACCGTGGCGGCGACCGTGGCGGTCGCGGCGGCTTTGGTGGCAACCGTGGTGGCTATGGCGATCGCGGTGGCAACCGTGGCGGCTTCGGCGGCAACCGCGGTAACGACCGCGGCGGTCGCGGCGGCGATCGTGGCGGCCGCAACGGCGGCGGCTTCCGCGGCAACCGCTTCTAGGGGTTACGCGGTTCTACGAACCGCGTAACTAGTTGACGCTGCGCGCCCACCAGAGCGACAACTTGTCATTCAAAGAGGACGGCATGACCAGAAGGTCT
>CABUSR010000027.1 GCA_902494245.1 uncultured Collinsella sp. | reverse complement strand
GATTTTTCTGGGACGGGGATTAAATAATCATTCGGCACCCAATGATTATTTAATCCCCGTCCCAGAAAAATCATTCCGCATGTTGGACGTAGCTAAAATAGCCCCGTCCCAAATTGACTACCCCGGCATTGGGGATACCATGGTGGCAGCCCAGCGAAAGGATGTTTCATGGCACATGTCGATGACCAGCGTGTGGCGCGCGTGCTCGATGCGCTCGAGGCTCAGCACCCCGGCGCACAGCTGCTCGTAAACGACCCATGGTCGATCTATTACCTGACCGGCTTTTATGCCGATATGTTCGAGCGTTTTTGCGGTGTGCTGCTCGCGCGCAATGCCGAGCCAGTGATCCTGGTCAACGCACTGCATCAGCTGCCCGAGTACGACAATGCCCGCGTCGCCTACCACACCGATACCGACGTCGTGGCCGACGCCATCGCGAGTGAGATCGATCCGACCAAGCCGCTCGGCATCGATACCGTCATGCGCTCCGGCTTTTTGATGCCGCTCATGGAGCGCCACGCCGCCAGCGAGTTTTTCCTGGGCGACTTTGCCGTCACCGCCGCACGCACCCACAAGGACGAAGCCGAGCAGGAGCTGATGCGCGCGTCCTCGGCCGCTAACGACGACGTGATGGCCGACGCCATCAAACTCGTTCACGAGGGCGTGACGGAGCGCGAAATTGCCGACCGGATGCTCGGTCTGTATCGCAAGCACGGCTGCGAGGGCTTTAGCTTCCCGCCCATCGTGAGCTTTGGCGCCAACGCCGGCGACCCGCATCACGAGCCCGACGACACCGTGCTCAAACGCGGCGACGTGGTGCTGTTCGACATTGGCGGACGCCGCTGCAACTACTGCTCGGACATGACGCGCACGTTCTTTTGGGGCGAGCCGGACGAGGAGACGGCACACATCTACGACATCGTGCGCCGCGCCAACGAGGCCGCCGAGGCGCTCATCGCACCGGGTGTGCGCATGTGTGACCTGGACCGCGCCGCGCGCGACGTGATTGAGGACGCTGGCTACGGCAAGTACTTCACGCATCGCCTGGGCCACTCGATCGGCCTGCAGGACCACGAGCCAGGCGACGTCTCGCTCGTCAACGAGCAGGTCGTTGAACCGGGCATGACGTTCTCCATCGAACCGGGCATCTACCTCCCCGGCCGCACCGGCGTCCGCATCGAGGACCTTGCCCTGGTGACCGAGAACGGCGTCGAGATTCTCAACGCCTACCCCCACGATCCGGTCCGCCTAGACTAGCCAATGTGACAAAGGGACAGTCCCTTTGTCACATCCCACCAACACCGCGCCACAAAAACGGCCTATCTACTACGTTTAACCCGTACAGGTCGACCATAACCGGCTTTTCGCAAAATCCGCAAGCCGTGTACCTGCGGTTATAATTTCGCGATGTTCCGTGTGGTCGAGGGTAGTCAGTAAAACGTAGTAGATAGGCTCATTTCGTGGCA
Source organism: uncultured Collinsella sp. (assembly GCA_902494245.1). Taxonomy (GTDB): domain Bacteria; phylum Actinomycetota; class Coriobacteriia; order Coriobacteriales; family Coriobacteriaceae; genus Collinsella. The sequence continues at coordinate 24,609 of CABUSR010000027.1, read as the reverse complement.
AGCGAGTCAACTCGGGGCACAGGGCAGCCAAAAAGCCCCATCCCAAATTGACTGCTTTTGAGTTGCGGTGATATACGGACTGTTTGAGACTTCTGGCTTGTTAAACAGTCCGTATTTCACCGCAACTGATGAGGGGATGGGTTAACGCAGCAGGCCGGCTACTTCGCCGGCTAGGGTGATGGTGCCGGCGGCAACGAAAGGCTCGTCTGCGGCATCGAGGGCCGCGAGGGCCTCGGGCACGCTCGCGTACACGCCCGCGAGTTTATCGGCGTCCACAAGGGCGGCGAGCTCCTCCGCCGGCAGGGCGCGATCGGAATCGGTCTGGGTCACAACCACGCGCGGGAAAGCCGGGATCAACACGTCGACGATGCCTGCCACGTCCTTGTCGGCCAGCGCAGCGCACAGCAGCGTGGGGCGATTCTCCACGCACGGGTCGATCTCATCCAGCGCGCTCACAAAGTTCTCGCAGCTCTGGGGATTATGACAGGCATCGATCAGCTTGAGGGGATCGGTCCCCAGCACGTCAAAACGACCCGGTGTGGGACAGCCCATAAGTGACGCATCGAGCTTGTCATGATCGAGCTCGTGACCCAGATAGCTCTCGCACAGCATAATCGCGCACGCAGCATTCTGCGGCTGATACGCAGGCTTAACCATGCTCGACGTATAGATCGCACGTGGCGTGGTGCAGCTAAACTCAACCGTGTCGCCCACATGCGCCGGCACCTTAGTCGTGGCATGACTCACCACGAGCGGCACAATGCCGCACTCGCGGCAACGGGCATCCATCACGCGCTGAACGCTCGCCTCGTGTGTGCCCACGCCCAAAACAACCAAGCGCCCGGGTTTGATAACCGCGGCCTTCTCCCCCGCAATGGCCTCGAGCGTGTCTCCCAAAATACGTGTGTGATCGAGCCCGATGCCCGTAATGGCAACGGCGACGGGATCGGTCGCACTCGTGGCGTCCCAACGCCCGCCCATACCAACCTCGAGCACGGCGACATCTACCGCGGCCTCGGCAAATACCACAAGCGCAGCAGCCGTCAGCAGGTCAAACGGCGTGATGGTATAGTCACGCTCCCCCGCCGCCACACGACGGGCATTCACGCGACGCCCCGCCTCGACAGCCGCCGAAACGCCACGGGCAAAGGCCTCGTCGCTCACAACGCGCCCGTCAACCTCCATGCGCTCGGGATAGCGCACCAGCTGCGGAGACGTATACAGTGCGGTTTTTAACCCCTCACCACGAAGAATGGCAGCCGAAAAACGCGTAGTCGAAGTCTTGCCATTGGTACCGGCGACCTGAATGCAATCAAAGTACTCGTCCGGACGCCCCAGCTCATAGAGCATATCGATAACCGTCTCGAGCAGAGGACCAGCATCCCCAGAAATCCGCCCCGTATCAGCAGCAAGCCCCACAGCCTCATCAAACGAAAGCAGCTCAAACGAGAAAGGAACGACATACGACCCAGAACGCTTAGCCATAACCCAAAGTCTCCAATTACAGAAAAAGAGGCCCATCAAAAAATAATGAGCCCCTCGCGTTGACAATATCAGCCTTTACCCGCTTGCAGCAAGATCAAGACCACAACCCAGTGGCCCTAACCTACCAGCTGCAAACAACCACGTAAACGAACTAGGAGCGGCCCGATGCTTTGCTCGCCGCAAGTTCCGCACGCAAAGGACAGCGCTTAATGTGCTGTCCGTCTTGCGCAGGACTGTTCGCAGCGGAGAGCAAAGCATCGGGAAGCGCCCCCAAGTTAGACCTATGAGAAGTCAGCAACCTGAGCAGTCAGCGCCGCTAGGATCTCCTTGAGCTCAGCTGCACGGTCCCTCTTCTTCTGGACCACCGCGGGCGCGGCCTTGGCCACAAAGCCCTCGTTGGCGAGCGTCTTCTCGCAGCCGGCGAGCTCCTTCTGGGCCGCGGCGATCTCCTTCTCCAGGCGTGCCTTCTCGGCCGAAAGGTCGACCTTGCCCTCGAGCACCACAAAGGCCTCGACGCCGCTGTCGACCACGGCGATGCTCGCGGCCGGCTTCTCGACGTCGGTACCCATGACCAGCGAAGCGGTGTTGGCCAGCGGCTCGATGGTCGAGCGCAGACTCTCGAGCTTCTCGATATCCTCGGCACCGGCGCGCACGACCACGTCGAGCTCGGCCTTGGGGCTCAAGCGATAACGCGAACGCGTGGCGCGGGCGGCGGAAACGACGGCGCGGCACAGCTCAAACGCGCGCTCGGCGTCCTCGTCAACATACTTGGCGTAGTCGGCGGGCTCGGGCCACTTGGCGATCATGAGCGCCTCGGCGCGGTTCACGTTGCCCTCGGCGTCCAGATCGAGCACGCTCGCCGGCATGTTGTCCCAAATCTCCTCTGTAACAAACGGCATAAGCGGGTGCATCAGGCGAATGGAAGTATCGAGCACAAAGATCAGGTTGCGCTGCGCCTGCAGACGACCCTCGCCCTTCAGGCGGGCCTTGGTGACCTCGACGTACCAGTCGCAGACCTCGTTCCAGAAGAACTGCTGCACGCCGCGAGCCATGTCACCAAAGGTGTAGTTCTCGATGCCCTCGGTGACCATCTTCACGGCCTTGGCCAGGCGGCTGAACATCCAGGCGTCGGCCGGCGTCTCCACGACAGGCTCGCCGGGCGTGTAGCCCTCCATGTTCATGAGCAGGAAGCGGCTAGCGTTCCAGATCTTGGTCACAAAGCTCTTGGCCTGGTCGGTACGCGGGCTGTCGATGAGCTTCTTGGTCTTCTTGTCGATGTTCGCGTCGAACTTAACATCCTGGTTGTTGGTGCACAGCGTGAGCAGGTTGTAGCGCATGGCGTCGGCGCCGTACATACCAATGAGGTCCATGGGGTCAACGCCGTTGCCCTTGGACTTGGACATGCGGCTGCCGTCCTTGGCCAGAATCGTCGGGTAGATGACGACGTCCTTAAACGGTACCTCGTCCAAGAAGTACAGCGAGCTCATGACCATGCGGGCGACCCACAGCGCGATGATGTCGCGCGCGGTGACGAGCGCCGTCGTGGGATGATGGCCCTCGAGCAGCTCCGGCTTTTGCGGCCAGCCCTGCGTGGCAAAGGTCCACAGCTGCGAGCTGAACCAGGTGTCCAGCACGTTCTCGTCCTGGTGCACGTGATGGCCGCCGCACTTGGGGCACACGTCGGTGTCCTCGGTGAGGGCGTCCTCCCAGCCGCAGTCCTCGCAGTAGAACACGGGGATGCGGTGGCCCCACCACAGCTGGCGCGAGATGCACCAATCCTTGAGGTTCTCCATCCAGGTGGTGTAGGTCTGCGTCCAGCGCGCAGGGTGGAAGGTGACCTTACCGGAGTTGACGGCGTCGAGCGCCGGCCCCTTGAGCTTGTCGACGGCCACAAACCACTGCTCGGACAGCCACGGCTCCAGGGCGGCGTCGCAACGGTAGCAGTGCATAACGGAGTGGTCGAGGTCCTCGACGTGATCGAGCAGGTCGTGCTCCTCGAACCACTTGATGACGGCCTCGCGGCACTCGTCGCGGTTCATGCCGGTGAACTCGCCGTAGCCCTCGACGACCACCGCGTGCTCGTCAAAGATGTTGATCTGCGGCAGATCGTGAGCCTGACCCATGGCATAGTCGTTGGGGTCGTGAGCCGGGGTGACCTTGACAAAGCCAGAGCCAAAGTTGGCGTCGACGTGGTAGTCGGAGAAGATGGGGATCTCGCGGTTAACGATCGGCAGCATGACGGTCTTGCCCACGAAGGCGGCCTTCTCGGGGTCCTTCGGGGAGACGGCGACGCCCGTGTCGCCGAGCATGGTCTCGGGGCGCGTGGTGGCGACGACGATGTAGTCCTGGCCGTTGACCGGCTCGGTCAGCGGGTAACGCAGGTGCCACAGGTGGCCCTTCTCGTCCTTGTACTCGGCCTCGTCGTCCGAGATAGCGGTGGTGCAGTTGGGGCACCAGTTGACAATGCGCTTGCCACGATAGATCAGGCCGTCGTGGTACCAGTCGCAGAAGACCTTGCGCACGGCCTGGGCATAGTCCTCGTCCATGGTGAAGCGCTCGTTGTCGAAGTCGACGGAGCAGCCCATGCGCTTGATCTGCTCGACGATGATGCCGCCGTACTCGTGGGTCCAGTCCCAGCAGGCATCGACAAACTTGTCGCGACCAATCTCCAGGCGACTAATGCCCTCGCTCTTGAGCTTCTTGTCGACCTTGGTCTGCGTGGCGATACCGGCGTGGTCGGTGCCCAGCACCCAGCGCGTGGACTTGCCACGCATGCGGGCCATACGAACGATGGCATCCTGGATGGAGTCATCGGTGGCGTGGCCCATGTGGAGCTTGCCGGTCACGTTGGGAGGCGGAATGGTGACGGTGCAGTCGCCCACGCCCTCGCGGCGCTTATAGTAACCGCCGTCAAGCCACTTCTGCAGGATCGCCGGCTCGTTGGTCGACGGATCGTAGTTCTTGGGCATTTCTTCCATATATCTCTCCCTGTCCCGCCGGCGTGTCCGCCTGCTTGGTTTTCGCTCGGTCAGGTCCTGGCTCGCACGAAGAGTACATTTAGTGCTCTTCGGCTCGTGCGGAATCTACGAAAACCAAGCAGGCGGACACGCCTTAGGTATCGATTACTTCAGTCTGATATGACTTCGCTGAGGCTTAAACAAACACACAGAATAACACAGGTAGTTGGGCTTATTGCGTATATATAAAATAGCCTCCGACCGCGGGTGGTCGGAGGCTATTTGCAAACACGTTTTAGGCAGGTCTAGCTATAGATGCGCTGGGGCTGTTCTTCGCCCTTTACGGCGGCTTCGGTTACGACGACCTTGGCAACGCCTTCCTCGCTGGGGAGGTCGAACATCGTCTGTTGCAGCACGTCCTCGCAGATGGCGCGCAGGCCGCGGGCGCCGGTCTTGCGGGCAAGCGCCATACGGGCAATCTCGTGCAGAGCCGCGTCCTCAAACTCAAGCTCAACGTCCTCGAGCTGGAACATCTTGCGGTACTGACGCACCACGGCGTTCTTGGGCTCGGTCAGGATCGACACCAGGTCGTCCTCGTCGAGCGCCTGCGTCTGGGTGACGACGGGCGTACGTCCCACAAACTCGGGGATCATGCCAAAGGCGTTGAGGTCCTGCGGGAGCACCTGGCGCAGCAGATCGTTCTCGTCGACCGAGGTGGGGCCGGCGATCTCGGAGTTAAAGCCCACGCCCTTGTTGCCCACGCGATCGGCAATGATCTTATCCAGACCAACAAAGGCACCGCCGCAGATGAACAGGATGTTCGTCGTGTCGATCTGCAGCAGCTCCTGCTGGGGATGCTTGCGGCCGCCGGTGGGCGGAACGCTAGCCACCGTGCCCTCAAGAATCTTAAGCAGTGCCTGCTGAACGCCCTCGCCCGAAACATCACGGGTGATGGAGAGGTTCTCGGCCTTGCGGGCGATCTTGTCAATCTCGTCCACGTAGATGATGCCCACCTGCGCGCGCTCAATGTCGCCATCGGCAGCGTTGATAAGCTTGAGCAGGATGTTCTCCACGTCCTCGCCAACATAGCCAGCCTCGGTGAGCGCGGTGGCGTCGGCGATGGCAAACGGCACCTCGAGGATGCGCGCGAGCGTCTGGGCCAGCAGCGTCTTACCGGTACCGGTGGGACCGAGCAACAGGATGTTGGACTTGGCGAGCTCAACCTCGTCCATATCGTCATCAAACTGGGCACCCATGCCCGATGCCGCGTCAAAGGCGGACACCGCGGCGCCGCCCTCGATCACGCGACGGTAGTGGTTGTACACGGCCACCGACATGGCGCGCTTGGCGTCCTCCTGGCCCATAACATAGGCCGAAAGCTCGTCATAAATCTCGTGCGGGGTCGGCACGTGCGTGATGACCTGGCGGTCGTCCTCGAGCTCAAAGCCCTCGGCCTCGGGGTCAACCGCGGGCTGGGATTCAGCCTGGCCATGGTCGTTGAGGAAGCCCGGCAGCTTGCCGTTGCGGGCGGCGTCCATAAAGTCCGAAGCCAGCGACTCCTCAAGGATCTCGGAGCAGGCGGCGACGCACTCGTCGCAGATAAAGATGTTGGTCGGACCCTTTACGAGACGACGGACCTGGCCCTGCTCTTTTCCGCAGAAGGAGCAGCGGATGGGGTTGCCGTTCTCGTCAAAGTTGTCCTGCATGTTACCTGCCATCCTAGGCGTCCTTCGCAGCGAGATCGCGCGAGGTGACGATACGGTCAATCAGGCCGTAGTCGAGGGCCTCGGCAGCGGTCAGGTAATTGTCGCGCTCGGTGTCGGCCTGAACCTTCTCGATCGGCTGGCCCGAGGCGTCGGACAGGATTTGGTTGAGCTCACGGCGAGTCTTCTTGATCTCCTCGGCCACGATCTCGATCTCGGTCTGCTGGCCCTGGGCACCCCCGCTGGGCTGGTGAATCATGACCTTGGAGTGCGGCAGGCAGAAGCGCTTGCCCTTAGCGCCGGCCGAAAGCAGCACGGCGGCCATGGACGCGGCCATACCGACGCAAATGGTAGAGACCTGCGGCTTGATAAAGTTCATAGTGTCAAGAATCGCCAGGCCGGAGTAGACCTCGCCACCGGGCGAATTGATGTAGAGCGAGATATCCTTCTCGGCATCCTGGCTCTCAAGATGCAGCAGCTGGGCAACGACCAGATTGGCGCTGACGGAGTTGATCTCCTCGCCCAAGAAGATGATGCGGTCGTTGAGCAGGCGCGAATAGATATCGTAGCTGCGCTCGCCGCGCGGCGTCTGCTCGATAACGTATGGCACGAGGGCGGAATCGAACTTAGCGATCATACGCATCTCCATTTCTCTTACGGACCAATAGTGGTTCTAGACAAACGTACGGTGCCCGCATGCTATGCATTGGCTGGCACCGTACGAAGCAACCGGATAACCGGCTTATAACTTTACCCCATCACGGGCGCATCCATGCGCTCGCGGAAAAGGTGGCGAGAATTACTCGGCGTCCTTGGCGGTCTCGTCGACCTCGGTCACCTTGGCGTTCTCGACCAGGTGATCGACGGCCTTGGAGCGACGGATGGACTCGCGGACGGCAGGCATGCGGCCATCGGCGATGAACTCGGCCTTGGAAGCCTCGACGTCCTTGACGCCGGCCTTCTCGAACTCGGCGTTGATATCGTCCTCGGTGACCTCGATCTTGAGCTCGCGGGCGAGGGCGTCGAGAGCCAGGGACTCACGGGCGACGTCGTTGGCCTGCTTGTGCAGGTCGCCGATGAACTGCTCCATGGTCAGGCCGGAAGCGGGCAGCCAGGTGTCCAGCGTCATGCCGCGGGCAGCGAGGTTGGACAGGAAGTTCTGGCCAAGCTCCTCAAAGACGGACTGCTCGTAGTCGGCGTCCATCTCGTCGAGCTGCAGACGCTCGGCGAGAGCGGAGACGCAACGGTTCTCCTTCTCGGCCGGCAGGCGGGAAGCCTTGTCCTGCTCGATCTCGATCTTGATGGCGTCGCGCATAGCGTCGATGCTGTCGAAGCCAAAGTCGGACTTGACGAGCTCGTCGGTGAGCTCGGGGGTGTTGCGGACCTTGATGCCCTTGACGGTGACCTCGACGGTGTGGGTCTCGGCCTCCTCGCCCTCCTCGACCTCGTCGGTCCAGGTGACGGTCTTGACGTCGTCAACGTTAGCGCCGATCAGGGCCTCGTTGAACTCCTTGGGGTTGCTGTCGCTGCCGGCGATGAGCATGCGGCCCTCGGCGGCGAAGTTGTCGGCGTTCTCAACGGCCTTGAGGTCGACGGTCACATAGTCGTCAGCCTCGACGGCGCGGCCCTCGACGTCCTCGAAAGTGGCACGGTAGTTGAGGAGCATCTCGACCTGGTTGTTGATCTCGGACTCGGTGACCTCTGCGGGAGGCATCTCGATCTCAACGGCGTCGAAGGAGGAAAGCTCAGCGGCAGGACGCAGGGAGAACTCGACGGTGTAGGTGTAGTCCTCGTGATCCTTAGCGAGGTCAAGCTCCTTGTAGTCACCGTTCTTGGTGGGGACGATGTCCAGCTCGTTGAGGACGACGGGCTCGTTGGCGGCGATTAGGTCGTTGGTGGCCTGAGCGAGGGTAGCCTCGGCGCCAAGAGCAGAGTCGATGACCGGACGGGGAGCCTTACCGGCGCGGAAGCCCGGGAAGCGGTACTTCTTGGCGGTGTCCTTGTAGGCCTTCTTGATCGCGGCGTCGACGTCGGCGGCCGGGATGGTGACCGTAGCGGTGAGCTTGGCGTCCTTGACGTCAGAAGCGGTGATGTTCAACACGTTCCTCCTCATACTGCCCAGCTTATCTGAGGTGCTGGTACCTTTATGCAACAAAGAGTCGCGACGGCGAGAGCCGACGCAGGTGCGTTGGTGCGGGCGAAAGGACTCGAACCTTCACGGGAATCCCACCAGAACCTAAATCTGGCGCGTCTACCAATTCCGCCACGCCCGCATGAGCGCACAGACTAGGAATGATAGCAGATACGAACGACAAGCGCACGCTCACGTTTTACAGGCTCACGACCTCACCACGAGTGCAAAAGGCGGGACGAGTTGCCCCGCCCCGCCCATTACGACTTGTTCGCTGACCCGCTACTCCCCCAGCAGTGCCTTCTCGGGCGTGATCGGCAGCGAGCGGACCTGGTGGCCGGTGGCGTGTGCCACGGCCGAGGCCACGGCGGCGAGCGGCGTGTTGATAACGACCTCGCCGATCGACTTGGCACCAAACGGGCCCGTCTGCTCGTAGCTCGGTTCAAAGGCCACGCGAATGCTGCCGATATCGAGGCGCGTGGGCAGCTTGTAGCTCATAAAGTTGCCGGTGCGCAGGCGGCCGCGGTCGTCGTGCTCGACGATCTCGTAGAGCGCGTGACCGATGCCTTGGGCAATGCCGCCCTCGGCCTGGACGCGCGCGAGCGCCTCGTTGATCACTGTGCCGCAGTCAACGGCAGCGGCGTAATCCACCACGGTCACCTTGCCGGTGGCCTTGTCGACCTCGACCTCGGCAATACCGGCCATAAACGGCGGAGGCGAAACGGGCAGGCAGGCAGAGGCGTGCGAGGTCAGCGCGTCGCCACCCTCGATGTTCTTGACACACAGGTTGGCAAAGTCGCGCAGCGTAAGGTAGCGACCGCGCTCGCGAGCGGCGCGCTCGTCGGACAGGCGCACGTACTGGCCGTCGAAGACCACGTCGGCGACGTCCACATCCCACATCTGGGCGGCCTTGACGCAAATCTTCTCTCGCAGCTCGGTCGCGGCGTTCTTGGCAGCAAGGCCCGTCACATACGTACCCGAGCTCGCGTACGAGCCGGCATCGAACGGCGACACGTCGGTGTCTACGCCGCGCACCACGATCTGCGAACTCTCCACGCCCAGCTCCTCGGCGGCAATCTGCGCCAGGATCGTATCGACGCCCATGCCGTTATCGGTGGCGCCGGTGCCGATGGTAATAAAGCCGTCCTCTTCCAGGCGCATGTCGATGCCAGCGATGTCCACGTTGGAGATGCCCGAGCCCTGCATGGTGAGCGCGCAGCCCAGGGCGCGCACGCGGTCGCCCAGGTCCACGGCCAGCGGCTTGTCGCGCCAACCGATCATGTCCATCGCGCGCAGCAGGCAACGGTCGAGCGCGCAGGCGTTGAGCTTCTCGTTGTAGTACTGCGGCATGATCTCGCCCTCGTGCACCATGTTCTTAAGGCGCAGGTCGGCAGGGTCCATGTGCAGCATGTCGGCGAGCTCGTTGACGGCGCTCTCCACGGCAAACTGGCCCTGGGTGGCACCGTAGCCACGATACGCGCCGCCGCGGTTGGTGTTGGTGTAGACGGCGTCCCACCTAAAGCGGCTCGCCTTCACATGGTTGTAAATGGGCAGGCTCTTGTGGCCCGAAAGGCCGATCGTCGTGGTGGCATGCTCGCCATACGCACCGGCGTTAGACAGCGTATGCAGATCGATGGCCGTGATGGTGCCGTCGTTCATGGCGCCCAGCTTGACGGTCATCTGCATCTGGTGGCGCGAGTTGCCCGCAGTGATGGTCTCCTCGCGGGTATAGCAGCAATAGCTCGGACGGCCGGTCTGCTGCGTCACGAACGCCACGAAGATCTCGCAGCAGCCCGTCTGCTTGGAGCCAAAGCCGCCACCGATGCGCGGCTTAATGACCTGCACCTGCGACTGCGGAATATCGAGCGACTGCGCAACCATGCGGCGCACGTGGAAGGGCACCTGCGTGGAGGTGGTCACCGAGATGCGGCCGAACGCGTCGGTCGTCGCGAAGGCACGGAAGGTCTCCATGGGCGCGGTCTGCGTGGCTTGGCTGGTGTAAGTGCGCTCAAAGACGATGTCGCTCTGGGCGAAGGCCTCGTCCAGATTGCCATAATCGCTGGTACCGCTGCACACCAGGTTGCGCGGCACGTCGCCGCCCTGCGGGAACATAAAGGTCACGTCGCCCTCGGGGTGGACCACGACGTCGTTATCGAGTGCCTTGGTAAAGTCGAGCAGCGGCTCGAGCACCTCGTAGTCGACCTTGATGAGCTTGAGCGCCTTGTCGGCGGCCTCCTCGGTCTCGGCGGCGACGATCGCCACTTCCTCGTTTTGGTAGCGCACGAGGTTCTCGAGGATCAGACGGTCGTAGGGACTCGGCTGCGGATAGCTCTGGCCGGCGATGGTAAAGCGGCGCTTGGGCACGTCCTCGTAGGTGTAGACGCCCACCACGCCGGGCACCTTCAGGGCGCGCGACGTATCGATGGAGCGAATCTTGGCGCGGGCATAGGGGCTGCGCTTGAGCTTGACGATCAGGGCGCCGGCGGGCACCAGATCGCCCGTGTAGACGGGACGACCCTCGAGTAGCGCCTTCGAGTCCTTTTTGGGCTGCTTGTGGGTGATCTGCTTGTAAGAGACACCGTCGCAGCTGGTGTCGTTGACCGGCAGCTCGGGCATCTCGAAGCCCACCTGTACGCCGGACTCGTTGAGGAAGCGCACGATGGCGCGCAGCTGGCTCTCGTAGCCGCTGCAACGGCAAAGGTTGCCGGCGAGCTGGCGCGAGAGTTCCTCACGCGTGGCGACGAGGCTCGGGTCCTCCTTGGCGGCGCGGGCGAGCGCCAGCACGTTCATGATGAGGCCGGGGGCGCAAAAACCGCACTGCTCGGCGCCTTCGGCAGCCATCGCGCGGGCAAGCGCCTCGGACTCGGCCTTGAGGCCCTCGAGCGTAGTGATGGAGCGGCCCTCGACGCGCGCGGCGGGAACCGAGCAGCTCAGCACCGGGTCACCGTCGAGCCACACCGTGCACAAACCGCAGTTGGTGGTCTCGCAGGCGCAGCGCACCGATGCGCAGCCCTGCTCGCGCAATAGCGCAAAGAGCATGGTGTCGGGGGCAATCTGAACCTTAACCTTGCGGCCGTTGAGCGTAAAGGAAAGATCGATGAGTTTGGCAGCCATTAGCGCACCTCGCTAGAATCGACGCCGGGCACGCGGCGGCAGGAATACTCGTCCGTGGCGAACTTAGGGACCTGCACGGTCTCGAGCTCGCGGGCAAGCGCGGCCGAAAGCTCGATGCCGGCGGCGCGGCGCACGGCCTGAATCGCCAACGGTGCCGAGATGCGGCGGCGGTACTCGGCCGAGCCCCACAGGTTGGTGCCGTAGCTCAGGGCGCGCACGGATGCGGAAAGGGCGCGCAGCTCGTCCTCGGAAGGCTGCTCGCTGGTGAGGCCACATGCCTCGCCCTGCAGCAGGGTCGCGCGCAGCGGGCGGGCACCCACGGTAACGTGCCAGGAGTTGTCCCACCAGGCGGCGGTGACATTGAGCGAGGGGAAGTCGGTCGCGGCCTTGCGCACGGCCTCGTAGCTTGCGCGGTAGTCGTGCTTAACGACCACGACGTGCTCGATCACGTCGCGCACGTAGCCCATGTCCACGAACTCGGCGAGCGGCACGCGACCGGCGCCCGTCAGCTCAACATACGAATCAAGCGCTAGGAACGCCGAGAGCACATCTGAGAAGCCAAAGCGGCCGTAGATGCTGCCGCCCACCGTGGCGGTGTTGCGCAGCTGCACGCCTACGATGTCGTGGACGGCGAACTCAAAGACATTGTTGACAAGCGCGTTGAGCTCGGCATGACGCTCGAGCTGGCGCAGGGTGCACATGGCACCGATGCGAAACTCGGTCTCGGTCTCCTCGATCTGATCGAGTCCGCAGGCCGAAAGGTCAATCGCCGTCGCCACGCGACGCGAACCCAGGCGCATCCAGATGCCGCCGCCCACAATCTTGTTGTTGCGGTTTTTCTGCAAGAGCTCATAGGCTTCGGCCGCGTTTCCAACACGGACGTAGGTACCGAACTTGAGCACGTTCTCCCCCATCTCTTCACTTGTCCAGTACTTTTAAGTGTACCAAACGAGGGGCCGCACACCGTTTTAGGACAAAATCCACCCACCCATCCATAACTTGCGGTGAAATACGGACTGATTAGCCGTTCTGGGACGCTAAACAGTCCGTATTTCACCGCAAGTTATGAAGAGTCCTCCGGGACAGAAAAGGCTCCCAGCCAAGATGACTGGGAGCCTCATCACATGGTATATCGAGCGAAGATTTAGCAGACGCCCTGGGCGAGCATGGCGTCAGCGACCTTCAGGAAGCCGGCGATGTTGGCGCCCATGACGAAGTTGCCCTCCTGGCCATACTCCTTGGCGGTATCGTCCACGTTGTGGAACATGCCGCGCATGAGCTGCTCGAGCTTGCCGTCGACCTCCTCGAAGGTCCAGGACAGGTGCTCGGCGTTCTGGCTCATCTCCAGGCCGGACACGAGCACGCCACCGGCGTTGGCAGCCTTACCGGGCATGAAGGCGACGCCGTTCTCCTGGAAGTAGTTCGTGGCCTCGATGGTCGTGGGCATGTTCGCGCCCTCGCCGACCACCTTGCAGCCGTTGGCGACGAGCGCCTGGGCATCCTCGAGCAGCAGCGTGTTCTCGCGAGCGCAGGGCAGCGCGATGTCGCAGGGCAGCTGCCACACGCCGCGGCCGTCACCCTCGTGCCACACGGCGTTGGGCTTCTCGTCAACGTACATAGCGAGCGTAACGCCCTTGTCGTGGCCGGAGCGCTTCTTGTTGTAGACGTGCTCGAGCACGGTGTAGTCGATGCCGTCGGGATCCTCGACCCAGCCGTGGGTATCGGAGCAGGCCAGGACCTTGCCGCCGAGCTGAGAGACCTTCTGGACGGCGTAGATGGCGACGTTACCGGAGCCGTGAACGACGACGTTCTTGCCCTCAAAGGAGTCGCCGCGGCTCTTGAGGTACTCGTCCACAAAGTAGGCCAGGCCGTAGCCGGTGGCCTCGGTACGGGCGAGCGAGCCGCCAAAGGAGAGGCCCTTGCCGGTGAGGACGCCGGTCCACTCGTTGGTCAGGCGCTTGTACTGACCGAACAGGTAGGCAACCTCGCGGCCGCCAACGCCCAGGTCGCCGGCGGGAACGTCGGTGTTGGGGCCAATGTGGCGATAGAGCTCGGTCATGAAGGACTGGCAGAAGTGCATGATCTCGTTGTTGGACTTGCCCTTGGGGTCAAAGTCGGAGCCGCCCTTGCCGCCGCCCATGGGAAGAGTGGTCAGGCTGTTCTTAAGGATCTGCTCCAGGCCCAGGAACTTGAGCATGCCCAGGGTGACCGTCGGGTTAAAGCGCAGGCCGCCCTTGTAGGGTCCAATGGCAGAGTTGAACTCGACGCGATAGCCGCGGTTGACCTGGACCTTGCCCTGGTCGTCGACCCAGGGAACACGGAACATGACGATGCGCTCGGGCTCGACGAGGCGCTCAAGCAGAGCGGCCTCCTCGTACTCGGGATGGGCGTCGAGCGCCGGCTGGATGGTGCCGAGGATCTCGGTTGCGGCCTGGATGAACTCAGGCTGCTCGGGATAGCGGGCCTTGAGCTCGTCGAGAACTTTCTGCGTATAGCTCATGCTTCCTCCAATTGATGGAAAAGAAAGGTGTCGTTCGCGGCGTACCATGCGCCGCGAGCTTTATCGAGTATGGATAATATCGCACTGTTGCAGCAAAGTTTCGCATAAGCCGACGAGCAGATGTTTCGTTTTGATTACGATGCAGGTAGAAGCGTTTTTGAGTGCCTGACGTGCAAAACCTGTGTTTCAAACCTGTTTCGTCCACGTGTTCCAAACCACCACAAAGGTGCCTGTCCCCAATGTGGTGGTGTTGGTGGTTAGAGGACGAGCTGATGGTAGTCGGCGGGGGTTATGCGGCCTTCGGTGGCAGCGCGGAAGGCGGCGAGGGCATCGCCGGAGAACGGCATGGCCCAGCAAAGCCCACAGCCGGCAGTAATGGAGCCCGGCAATGGCATGATGCGCCCAGGCACACCGGCGGCAAGGCACAGCTGCTCGCATTCCATCACATCGAAAGTGCTGTCGAACGACACGATGATCTTGCGCTCGTGGTCGAGGGCATCGCCGGACGGGCCTTCGCGGTGTGCCTCACGATACGCCGCGGCGGCCGCTTCCTCTTCCGCAGTATGTCCACAGCCACCGCAGCCGCAGGTACAGGGCTCGGAACCATCGCAAGTGCAAGGCTCTCCCGTGTCGGGGCAAATATCGTGAGACATGGCAACTCCAATCGTCTAGGCGAGTAACTCGGCCGCCGCAAACTCCTCGGGCGTATTGACGTTCTCGAAGCAGAGCGTCGAGCCCGCGGCCTTAACGATCTGCGGCTCATCCATATAACCAGCCTGAACGCGATTGATCAGGCAGCGAATGCGCTGACGGTCGCAGGCGAGCAGCTCTTGGGCGACCGGCGCACACGCGTCACGGCGCCAGACAGCACAAAGCGGCTCAATCCCCCGCTCCTCGCGCGGCACGCACACGTCAAGCGCCTCGGCCTCGACACAGCCGGCAAGGGCACCGATTAGCTCCGAAGAGACAAACGGCATATCACAGGCGACGATAGCAACGAGCGGCAGCCGGGCCGCAGCCAACGAGCTCGCGATGCCGCGCATGGCGCCCGCCGGCCCCTCAAGGTCCGACACTATTCGCGGCACCAGACCGCCAAACGTGCGCTCCTCAAGATAGGCAAGCTCGCTGGGGCGCGAAGTCGTCACGACCAACTCGCCGGCAACTGTCGCCAGCCGACCCAGCACGCGCTCGATGAGCGGTTCGCCGCAAAACGTCATGCGCGCCTTATCGCGGCCCATGCGCGAGGACAGCCCGCCCGCTTGGACGACACAAGAAAGATCGGCACGTCTTACGGTAGTCATACGGCAAAACACCTCCATCGGCATGCTCGAAACCCGGTGCACGATGCTAACTACAGCTGCCGAAATAGCGGCGCTACGAAAAACTCGTGCAAAAACAAAACAGCGCCTTTGCGGCACGCAGCAAGACCGCGAGCACAAAAGCGCTGGTAGCGTGTGGCGGGAACGTATGTGAATCGAACACATCCAAGACGTTTTGCACGCCTCGCAACGGTTTTGAGGACCGCGGAGCCCACCGGAGCCCATCCGTTCCCAAGTGCGGCGATATTTTACCAAACCGAGCAGGCCCCATCCCAAAAAGACGAACAAGAAGTTGCGGTGGAATAGTTCCTGAAAGAGGCATCTAAACCGGAAAACAGGAACTATTTCACCGCAACTGAGGAGGCGGGAGCGAGTGACCGGCCTAGCGCAGGGAGCGCAGACCGCCGGCCTCTTTGTCGAGCACTGTAAAGCGTACGGCGTCTAGATGCTCCAAGATGCTGATGGCGCGTTTGCGCGACACGCCAAGGGCCTCGCGCAGCACGCTCGTGGTGGCTGCGCCGCCGGCTGCCTCAATGGCGGCGGCGACGAGCTCACGCGCATGCGACTCCGCGGTGGCGGACAAGGCAACGTCGCGTTCGACCTTAACAATCGAGCGGTTAAGCGAAAGCTCGCGCAGGGCGCGCGTCATGGTGTCGCGATCGAGCTGCAGTTGCTCGCCCACCTCGGGCAACGTCGGTGCATCGAGGCCAGTTTCATCCAGCAAGGAAACGATCCGCTCGCAAGCCTCTCGCACCACGCGTGCCGCCGCGGCGGCCGAATGCGGATCGAATACCTCGGCGCCCTCGGCGGCACACACGCCACGCGAGCAGCCCTCGGCAATCAGAGCCGCGGCAACGTCTTCGTCAGCGGTAGGCCACGCAGCATGGGCAACGGCGCCAGGCGTAAAGCCCGTCTCCTTGGGAGACGCCGCATGCATGGCTGACAGGGTCGCCGCCAGTGCATCCATCGCGGCGTCGAGCACCACGGCGTCCGCCAGGAGGTCCGCATCACCCACGACAAGCTTGCGAACGGAGCCCTGCGCCACCAGCCCGCGCAGTGCGGCATCGACCTCGCCGACACCAAGATCCAAAGCCTCGGCAACATCAACCGCCGTAACCGGCAGCGTCTGCAACGCTAGCCAAGCGCCCACACCGCCCGCGATATCGCCGGACTCGAGCGCCGCGTACAGCATGCACTCCCCCTCAGTAAGCTCGCGCGAGCGACGGCAGCGCGACAACAGCACGCGCCCGCCGCCAACAAGCATCACGGGCGAATAGGACAGCACCACGGCATGGTCCCCGGCACGTAGCGGCAGCGAGTTTTCCAAGCGCACCTGAACGATACGAGTCTCGCCCACCGCCATGGGGGCCTCGCCCTCCATGAGCATGATGCGGCCGACGACCTCGGCCGTACCGGCCATCACGTGCACGCGCGCACCCGACTCGAGCACACGCGGCTTGGCGCCCTCGCGGCCCAGGTAGGTGAACGTCATCATAAAGCGCAACGTCTGGCCAAAGCGGTCCGCCACGCCGAGCATCTCGCCACGGTCAAGCGCCGCGACACCGTCACCAACTAGGTTGAGCGCCACACGCTGACCAGGCAGCGCGCGCGGCGTATCGCCATGCACTTGGATCCCGCGTACGCGGCAGGCCGTGCGCGACGGCAGCGCGACGAGCTCATCGCCCACCGCAACCGGCGCATCGTGCAGCGTTCCCGTCACGACGGTGCCGGCGCCCTTGATAGTAAAGCAGCGGTCAATCGGCAAGCGCGGCGCGGCATCGGTACGCTCGGCACGGTCGCGGCAGGAATCCCAGCAGGTACCAACCTGATCGTCAAGCGCGGCCAGCAGCGTGCCAATCCCCTCGCCTGTCTTGGACGACACGGGGACAATCGACGCGCCCGCAAACACGGTGTCCGACAAAAAATCATCGACGTCGAGCTCGGCAAGCTCGGTCATCTCGCTATCGGCCAAGTCGCACATCGTCAGCGCGACCACCATATGCGTGACGCCCAGCAGCTCCAGCACATGCACGTGCTCGCGGGTCTGCGGCATCACGCCTTCGACGGCCGATACCACCAGCACAGCAACGTCGATGCCCGTGGCACCCTGCACCATGGCGCGCAGATAATGCGCGTGGCCCGGCACGTCGACCAGGCCAACGATCTTGCCACTCGGCAGCGCCAGCTCGCCAAAGCCAAGCTCAACGGTCATGCCGCGACGACGCTCAACTTCCAGGCGGTCGGGGTTTTTACCCGTCAGCGCCTCGATGAGCGCCGACTTACCGTGGTCGACATGTCCCGCCGTACCTACGATAACGGGGCATTCCACCAACGCTTCGGCCTCACTCATCGGCGCACCGCCTTCTCAACGCATGCGGCAAGCGTCGACGCCGCCGTCTCGATATCGCGGTCGCCCACAAGTGTACGGACGTCAAACAAGATGCGATCGTGCGAAGTTCGCGTGACAACCGGCGTGTCGAAGTCCTGGACAAGCGAGCGCTTGAGCGCGTCGACCGTCAGGCGCTCGTCAACAAGACGCACGGCAACGCACATCGTGGGCAGCTCCACGGTAGGCAGCGAGCCGCCACCGGGGGTCGACGATTCCTCGACAATCTCCAACTCAACGGCGCACGGGCAACCGGCTTTATCGAGCCCGGCAACCATACGATCGCGCAACTTGCGGGCACGTCGCTCCAAATGAGCCTGCGGAAGCGTGAGCATGCTGAGCACCGGAATATCGCGATGGGCAACATCGGCACCGTCCATGTAGACGCGCAGCGTGGCCTCGAGCGCCGACAGAGCCAGTTTGCCCGGGCGCAGAGCACGCATGAGCGGATGTGAGCCGCAAGCCTGGACCAGATCGCGACGGCCCATGATAATGCCCGCCTGTGCGGCGCCCAGCAGCTTATCGCCCGAGCACGACACGATATCGAGCCCCGACGCCACCGAAGCGGGCGTAGTCTCCTCGCCGCCGCGAACCAGGATGTCGTCAGGCAACAGCGCCCCCGAGCCCTGGTCTTCATAGAACAGCAGGCCGTGCTTATGGGCCAGTGCGGCGAGCTCCTTTGAGCTCACTTCCTCGTGAAAGCCCTCGATGCGATAGTTGGAAGGATGGACCTTGAGGATCATCGCCGTATCGGGCGTGATGGCGCGCTCGTAGTCGCCCAAATGCGTGCGGTTGGTGGCACCGACCTCGACGAGTTTGGCGCCCGAGGCCGCCATGACGTCGGGAATACGGAAGCTGCCACCGATCTCGACGAGCTCGCCACGGCTGACGATAACTTCTTTGCCCGCGGCATGAGTCGCCAGCACCAGCAGCACCGCGGCGGCATTGTTGTTGACGACCAGCGCATCCTCGGCACCGGTAAGTGAGCGGATCAGTTGCGCGGCGTGCTCCTTGCGCGACCCGCGCGAACAGGTGTCGACGCTGTACTCGAGCGTGCTGTAGCCGCGCGCAACCTCGGCCACAGCTTTGGCGGCCGATTCCGCGAGCGGGGCGCGACCCAGGTTGGTATGGATGACCACACCCGTGGCGTTGACGGCAGGACGCAGGCTCGGCAGTGCAGAGCGATGTGCGCGAAATTCAATGGCCGATGCCAGTTCGCGCTTGGAGCGCGGGGCGGCACCGGCGCGAATGGCGGCGCGCTCCTCGTCGAGCTCAGCCGTGACGGCAGCATGGACCACCGCGTCGCAGGTCTCCCCCGCCGCCTTCACTACCGGCCACTCGGCAAGCAGCTCGTTGACGGAAGGAATGGCGCGCAGGCGGGCGCGCACCTCATCGGACATGTTCTGGCTATCGCTCATGTGCAGCCTTTCAAAAGAAACGTGGATCAGTCGAATACATCAGCTGAGTCAATTACTCGTTATTATCCTCGCGCACCGCGATCTTTTCCACGCGAACGGCGTTTTCCTGGGTGAGCGCGGCACCCGTCAACGGATCCCAACGCAACGGCGTATGGTCGAGCGGGCCCACGCCCAAGGCTTGAGCGTCACCGGCATCGCGGCCAAACGAACGCCCACCGGGGGCGGCCGACGTAAAGATGCACGCCGGATGCAGATACGGCGTCGTCTCCACGCGCACGCGGTCGCGGCCCATATCGCTCACGAGCTCAACGACCTCGCCATCGGCGATACCCATGCGAGCGGCGACATCGGCATTCATCTGCACGGCATCCAGGTCCGATCCGGCCTCGGCGGCACCTTGGGCCGCGAGCCTGCGCGAGGTATGCGACTCAAAGGGTCGATTGCCGCTAATGAGGCGAAACATCCCCGCGCCAGGCTCCACCATCGGCGCGATCCAGTTGGGCACACGACCCATGCCGGCTCGCTCCCATACGTCGCTTGCCAGCGCAATCTTACCGCCGGCAAGCGGAATCACCGGCTCGCCCGTACGCGACGACAGCGCCACGCCCGTATCGGCCCAACCGCGCTCCTTGAGCTCGTCCAGATCAATCCCAAACGGCGCCACCTGGGCAGCCGCCAGATCGTCAGACGTAAAGTCGAAGCACTCGCCAACGCCGCAGGCCGCAGCCAACCCGGCAAAGATCTCCCGCCCCGGTCGCGTGTCGTCATGCAGCACGGGCAGCACGGCGTTGCGGTAGAACACGCGCGCGTCGCTGCGGCCCACGACCGTGCCCACGCCGCGGTCGGCCTCCAGATACGTCACATCGGGCAGCACGAAGTCGGAAGCGCGCGCCGTCTCGGACCAGCGAATATCAATTGTCACGAGCAAGTCGAGCTGCTTCAGAATCGAAAGCCACGCATCGGCATTGCCATAGCCCGCACCGGGGTTACTGGCATAGACGATGAGCCCACGCAAATCGCCGGCAAGAATCGACTGTCCGATGGTCGTGCACAGGCCGCGCACCGGATCGACCAGTGGATAGCGCTCGGACCCCAGCTTGGATATGCGCGGCACCGGCGGCGTCGCAAAACGTGCGGGATCAAGGTCGCCCAGCACAAGCGGTGTAGGTGGATTGAGCGCGCCGCCTGCGTGTCCGATGCAGCCCAGCAGCACATCGACCAGACAAATCGCGCGCGCGGTCTGGGTGCTATTGGCATACGCAATGCCAATGCCGCCATGAAAGCCGGCGTCCACCACGGCAGCAGGCGCGGCGGCAGCCAGATCACGCGCCGTGGCGGCGATCTCTGCGGCCGGCACGTCGCACATCGACTCGGCCCACTCGGGCGTCCAAGCGCTCGCCGCCTTCGCCAGCTCGTCAAAACCCGTGGTATAGCGGGCAACAAACTCGCGGTCGCACAAGTCCTCGGCAATGAGTACATGCGCAATGCCCAACAGCAAGGCCAGGTCGCAGCCCGGGCGCACGCGCAACCAGCGGTCGGCAAGCGCAGCCGAGCCGCTGCGCCGTGGGTCGACCACGATAATCTTCGCCCCACGGCGACGGGCATCGTTGAGCGCATCAACAGCCCCCATCGTCGACGAATCGACAATGGAGCGCCCCAGATACATGATGCAATCGGTGCGCGCAAGGTCGGAGGCGGGACTATAGCCCAGACTGTGCTCCCAGCCGGTAAGTCTGCTTACCTCGCAGGCGCCGTCGGCACCGTATACGTTGGGCGAGCCCAGCGCATGCATAAAACGATACGCCCAGTAACGGTCGAACGAGGGCACGCCGAGCGTCATACCCAGCGCACGGGGCCCGCGTTCGTCAACAATCCCCCCAAGGCGCGCCGCGATCTCCAAAAACGCCTCATCCCAGGAAATCGTATCAAACCCCGAGCCATCAGCTCGTCGGCGCATGGGGTGCACAATGCGGTCGCGCTCGTCAAACGGCATTGCCAGGCGATGCCGTCCGCGGGCACACAGGGCACGCGCCGCGCACGGATGCCCTGGCACCGGCAACTCGGCCGCCACGCGACCGTCCTCAACTCGTGCCACAAAGGCGCAATCGGCATAGCATCCCCCGCATGTGGTCACCACGGCGCGACCGTCACGCTTCACAGCAGATGCCATCTCGATTACCCCTTTCACAAGCCAAACACAACAGGCCAACAGCCCGGGAACGAGCCCCAGGCCAAAAAAGCCTCCCGCACGGCAACGCCCCGCGGGAGGCCCAACGTCAAACAGACGGTATCTTACGCCTCGGACTTCTTGGCGTAGACAAACCAGTAGCCGAGCGCGATCAGAACCGCGCCGCCCACGATGTTGCCCAGCGTGGCGGCGGACAAGTTAAACGCAATGCCCGCAGCGTTGAGCGCATCGGCGCCGGCGACGTCGGCACCATAGCCGCACGCGTGCATCACGGCACCCATGGGCAAAAAGTACATGTTGGCAACGCAGTGCTCAAAACCGCAGGCCACAAAGGCGGCGATGGGCAGCAGAATGCCCACAACCTTATCGACCACGGTCTTACCGGCGGTACCGATCCACACGGCCAGGCACACAAAGATGTTGCACAGGATGCCGCGGAAGAAGATCGTCACCCAGTCGATCGTCACCTTGCCGGCGGCGACGCTCACCATGGAGTTGGCGACCGCCTCGCCGTTGAGCTTATAGATGCCGGCCATGTACACCAAAAAGACGATGAACAGGGCACCGGCAAAGTTACCAAGCCACACGACGAGCCACGCCTTGAGCATCTGAGCCAGGGTGATCTTTTTGCTCTTGAGCGCACAGACCATAAGCGAGTTGCCGGTGAACAGCTCGGCCCCGCACACCAGCACGAGCACCAGGCCCAGGCAAAAGCACAGGCCGCCCACGACGCGTTGGGCGCCCCAGCCCAGCGTGCTATCGCTCAAGAACACGGTAAAGAACAGACCGCCGAAGGCGATGAACGCACCGGCGAACATTGCCAACAGAAAGGCCCTTGCGACCGGCAGGTTGGCCTTGGTCACGCCGGCGGCCTCGGTCTTGGCCTCGATCGCGGCGGGCGCCAGGCAATCGGGAGCGGGATATTCTGCCTTGGAATCTGCCATGTCAATCACTTCTTTCCTAATCAGCAGGGACAAGCGCTCCTATTGCTCCTGCCCCAAGCGGACAAAGTGGGAAAAGTCGTTGGCGGCCACGGCGTCGTACACGGCGTCGACGGCGTCAAAGACTTCCGGGGACATGGGGTTGTAGAACTCCGTGTCGCCCGGCTGAATCCCAACGAAGACGATATCATCACACGATTGCTCGATTTCCTCGATCAGAATCGACAAAGGAAGCGAATGCGTGGTGAACATCGACTTGCGGGCCACATCGCGCTTGTCGAGCAAACGAATGGACCCGACGGGCAGCGCCATGTCGGCGGCATCGACCAAGACCAGGCGCGGCGGACGCTCGCGCTTGACCTCGATGATATCGTCCTCGGGCGTCTGACCGCCGTCGATGGTATACCAGCCGGCAAGCGGCGCGTCCTCCATCTTTTTGGAGAGCACAGGGCCGGCGGCATCGTCGGCACGCAGCACGCTTCCCGCCGTGAGCACGATACCCGCAAACGGGGCGCCGTTCACACGACCATCCACAACGCGACCCATTACTGCAACCTCCCCGTCAGATACACGCCCGACACATCGCGCACGCGCTCCACCAGATCGCGAAACTTCATTAAGAACGCGACCTGCTGGGCATGCAGGCCAAAGTCGTCGTCGAACACCGAGATGCCGGCCTTGGCCGACCCGCGAAAACCGCGCTCGTCGAGCAGCGCATCGCAGGCCTCGATCAGTGACGGCACCGCCGCCTTGTCGAGCTGGCACTCACCAAAGGAGCGGATGGCCTCAAACTTGGTCTTGGCCTCCCCCTCCGGCAGCGCATCGACGAGCGAATAGAACACGTCCACCGGCACCGACAGGCGCGGCTCAAAGCAGTCGAGCACGCCGGTGTGGTGGCCCACGGCGAGCGTGTAGTACAGCACGTCGCAGGCCTCCTGGGGAATGTCTTCCTCGGTCTCCACAAACTTACGCGTGAGCTCGTAGAAGACCACCTGGTCGGGCGCGTGGTCCAGGCAGGGGTCGGCGACGCCCTCGGCGGCCTCGACGCTTGCGCGCGAGGCGTCGCCAAAAGAGCCGCCGAGCATGCCGGGACCCGCAAAGTAACCAGAGCGGTCCGTGAGCTCCATCTAGCGACCTCCGGCCAGCACCAGATCCTGCAGCGCCGAGTAGACCTCAACGCGGCGGGGATCGTCCTGCTTATCGATGAGCAGCGCCATGGCACCGCGGATATCGCCCTTGGGCGCACCCTCGAGCGTATCCATAAACTCGTTGGCCAGGTCGCGGCCGTAACGGTAGCCGCTCATGGCGCGAGCCTCGCGCTCGATGGCAACGCGCAGCTTGTACGGCACGCCGGGGTGCAGGATATCGGCCTGCTCGCCGGCGGCCTCCACCGTGGTCTCGGCATGGAGCTTTTGGTCCAGCAGACCGAGCGCCATGGCAAAGCCGTAGACGGTCTGCGCGGGGCTGGGCGGGCAGCCGGGAATGTAGACGTCGACCGGCAGAATCTTGTCCGTGCCGCCCCAGACGCAGTAGTTGTCGTAGAAGATGCCGCCGGTGCAGCCGCACGCGCCATAGGACACCACGATCTTGGGATCGGGTGCGGCCTCAAAGGCGCGCAGGGCCGGCATGCGCATGGCACGCGTCACGGCGCCGGTGTACAGCAGCACGTCGGCGTGACGGGGCGAGGGCACGACCTTGATGCCAAAGCGCTCGACGTCAAAGACGGGCGTGATGGAACCGAAAATCTCGATCTCGCAGCCGTTGCAGCCGCCACAGTCAACGCGGTAGACGTACACCGAGCGCTTGATCTTCTTAAGAAGGGTCGCCTTGGCCTTCTCGATGCTCTCGTCGAGCTCGATCTTGGTCGGGCGGTACTGAAGCCGCTCGGGCAAAAGCGTGGGTTCGGCCATGGTTACTCCTCCTTCGTTTCAAAATCCATGATGATGCCCTCGACCGGCGCCGGACCGGCGGGAATCTCGGGCGCATCGGGGTTGAGCTCGCGGTCGATATACTCCGGGTTCACGCCGTGGCCGCCCAGATACTCCATGCCGGGGCCCTGGGGCTCACCGGACGCAAGCGTCTCGTTGGCAGCCATGCCGTGCGCGTTGCCGGTCTTTACGGCCGATGCGGCGCGCAGGGCGTCGAGCTCGCGCTTACACTCCTGGCACATACCAACGGTACGGGCGGCCTGGATGGCCTCCATGCCGCCGGCCTTTTGCAGCAGGCGCTTGGCGTAGTCGATCTCCTTGTGCGGGGCAAACGGCTTGCCGCAACGCGAGCAGTGCTCGAGCGTATAGACACTCTTGCTGGTGAGGTCCTCCTTGCTCATGACGGCCAGCTCAAACTCCTCGGTGAGCTTGATGGCCTCCATGGGGCAGGCTTCCTCGCAGCGGCCGCAGAAGATGCAGCGGCCGTAGTCAATCGACCAGGTGATGGTATCGGCCGCAAGGTCGGTGTCCATGCGAAT
>CABUSR010000026.1 GCA_902494245.1 uncultured Collinsella sp. | reverse complement strand
GGCCCGCAATGCCAGATCCAATTACCAGTACATCAGTCGATTCCATCGGATTCCTTTCTCGTCCGGCGCATTGTCGCACGGGTGATCGGCAATGGGGCCGCAAAGACTCGGCAAATCGGTAAAGGGCAAATATGGCAGGTGGGCGTCATGGACGCTCTGACGCTCCATCTCATCACATCTTGTATTTCGCCCCAACTGATATATCGGCATTAGCTACCCTTCGACAGCGCAAACAAAAAGAGCCGCTACCTGGGTGGGTAGTGGCTCCAAAGCTCAACTATATGAGCATCGCGCGGGCGCGATTAGGCCTTGAGGGCCTCCTCGACGGCGACAGCGCAGGCGACGGTGGCACCGACCATGGGGTTGTTGCCCATGCCGATGAGACCCATCATGTCAACGTGCGCAGGCACGGAGGAAGAACCGGCGAACTGGGCGTCGGAGTGCATACGGCCCATGGTGTCGGTCATGCCGTAAGAGGCAGGGCCGGCGCCCATGTTGTCCGGGTGCAGGGTACGACCAGTGCCGCCACCAGAAGCGACGGAGAAGTACTTCTTGCCAGCCTCGAGGCGCTCCTTCTTGTAGGTGCCAGCGACGGGGTGCTGGAAGCGCGTGGGGTTGGTGGAGTTACCGGTGATCGAGATGTCGACGTTCTCGTGCCACATGATGGCAACGCCCTCGCGGACGTCGTCGGCGCCGTAGCAGTTGACGGCGGCGCGGGGACCATCGGAGTAGGGGATGGTCTCGACGACCTTGAGCTCGCCCGTGAAGTAGTCGAACTGGGTCTTCACGTAGGTGAAGCCGTTGATGCGGGCGATGATCTGAGCAGCGTCCTTGCCCAGACCGTTGAGGATGACGCGCAGCGGCTTCTTGCGAGCCTTGTTGGCGTTCAGAGCCAGGCCGATAGCACCCTCAGCGGCAGCGAAGGACTCGTGACCGGCCAGGAAGGCGAAGCACTCGGTGTCGTCGGAGAGCAGCATAGCGCCCAGGTTGCCGTGGCCCAGACCGACCTTGCGGTCCTCGGCGACGGAGCCGGGAACGGTGAAGGCCTGGATGCCCTCGCCGATGATGGCGGCAGCCTCAGAAGCGGACTTGGCGCCACGCTTGACAGCGAGAGCGCAACCGAGGGTGTAGGCCCACTCGGCATTCTGGAAGGCGATGGACTGGGTGTTGTTGACGATCTCACGCGGGTTGAAGCCCTTGTCGGTGCAGATCTGCAGAGCTTCCTCGAGGGAGGCGATGCCGTTGTCGGCGAGGCACTTGTTGATCTTGTCAGCGCGGCGCTCGTAACCTTCGAACGTAACAGTCATAGTTATTTCCCTCCCTTTCTACTCGTGAACCGGGAACACGCTGGCGACGGAGTGAGTCTCCTCGTCGGTGCGCGGGTCGATGTACTTGGCAGCGTTCTCCCACTGACCATAGTGGCCCATAGCGCCAGCGATGGCCTCCTCGGGGGTCTTGCCGGCCTTGACGGCGTCGGTGAACTTGCCGAGGTTCAGGAACTCGAATGCGATGATCTCGTTCTTGTCGTTGAGAGCCATGCGGGTGACGTAGCCCTGAGCGAGCTCGAGGTAACGAGCGCCCTTGGCCTTGGTGCCGAACATGGTGCCGACCTGAGAGCGAAGGCCCTTGCCGAGGTCGTCGAGGGAGGCGCCCACGGGCAGGCCGCCCTCGGAGAACGCGGTCTGGCTGCGGCCGTAAACGATCTGCAGGAAGATCTCGCGCATAGCAACGTTGATGGCGTCGCAGACGAGGTCGGTGTTGAGGGCCTCGAGGATGGTCTTACCGGGAAGGATCTCGGAAGCCATGGCGGCAGAGTGGGTCATGCCCGAGCAGCCGATGGTCTCAACGAGGGCCTCCTCGATGATGCCGTCCTTGACGTTCAGCGTGAGCTTGCAGGCGCCCTGCTGAGGTGCGCACCAACCCACACCGTGCGTAAGACCGGAGATGTCGGAAATCTCCTTAGCCTGGACCCACTTGCCCTCCTCGGGGATGGGTGCGGGGCCGTGGTATGCACCCTTGGCAACGGGGCACATGTTCTCCACTTCCTGTGAGTACTGCATGCCTCTCCTCTCTATCGTGTTGGCGTCCCGTCTGGGGGCCGTGGCTGGCGATTGCCGGGCGACCCTTCGAAAGGGACATGACATGCAGCCCCTATAATACCGCGAAATGCACGGAATATTCGGCGAACGGCTCAGTTTTCGTAGCGAGATGCGCGGAACTTTCAATTGAAACGGTTTAACTCTATATTCTGTGGTCGTGCACTTCCGTAGAGGGGGTCCGTCTTGGGCAAGCTTTTGGTCAGCTTTTGTAAGCGTTGCAGGGGTTGACCTGTTGCAACGGTGCCGTTCGCCGCCTGTTTACTGCCTTTGGCCGCGCGAGCGAATTGTTTTGCGTGAATGTTTTGATGGCACGCTTCAATCGTGCTGTATTGGATGGCAAGCAGATCCCGGCGAAGGGAGCGCCATGCAGCGCGTTTGGAGAACGGTTACCGGCTTTTACCATGTCTGTGCCCGCGGTACGGGCAAGCAGCTCATCTTTGAGGGCGATGAAGACCGGTGGGAGTTCTTGGAGCTGATGCGTGAGTGCTGCCGCAAGGCGGGCGTGACGGTTATCGCCTGGTGCCTTATGGGCAATCACGTGCGTCTGGTGCTTGCAGATTACGAGGATGCGATGAGCGCGGCGATGCACCGGCTGCTTTTGACGTACGCGCGGCGGTTCAATAAACGCACGGGGCGCACAGGGCATCTGTTCCAGAACCGTTTTGACCGGCGCTCGCTCGATACCGACTGGCAGGTGATGGAGGCTATTCGCTCCGTTCACGCCGATCCGCAGGAGGCGGGCATCAGTCTTATTGAGCGTTATCCCTGGAGCAGCTTTCCGGAGCATTTGTGCGCTTACGACGGTGACGCGGCCGATGTCGCGAGGGGATTTTCTGATCCTTCTTGCGTGCTTGAGCTTTTTGGTTCTGCCGAGGGCTTTATTGCCTATTCGCTTTCGACGCCCGACGGCGGCGAACCGGCGCTGCGCGATATGAAAGAGACAGAGTGGGAACGCCACGCCTTTGCCGACAAGATGGCGAAGCGCCTGGGCGTGCCGCTCAACGGGGTTAAAACTGCACCGACGGCGCAGCGCGATACCGTTATTGTTGGATTGAACAATGCCGGCTTTACGGTGCGCCAGATTGAGCGGTATACGGGGATTGGCAAAAGTACCGTTTCTCGTATTGTGCGCGCCCGTGCGCGAGCGGCGGTGCGGACTGGCGGAAACGTGGTGTAGGGCCGCCGGTGCACCGCAGCTGGGGTCGCCCATACGCCACAGCTATTGTTCTAAAAGCTCGGGTACGGTAACTGCACTTCTTAATTTGCATAGAACAGACGCCGTTATGCATAAAATAACGCCTTAGCTCGGTTTTGCCCGTACCTACCCCCGTCTGCGCCGTGCAAAAAGCGGAGTTTTCTGCATCGTGGTACTGTCGGCACCGCCGCAATTTTGCAACATATGGGCTCTGAAGCTATTTATGCCTGCCGATGCGCTCCCGAAGCTCATGTTTGCGCCCCTGAGACCACGATGCTTGTTCTAAAACGCAATATAAAGGCCACTGGAGATGTTGATTAACGCTTCCAATGCGTATACACACGGCTTGGCGTGCTGAATACTCGCAAAAATGCACGCCGCACCCTAGGGGACCTGTCTGCGGCAGGCGTGAGGCGAGCCGGAGCCCAGTAAGACGAGGCTTGGGACATTGCCTGGCGTGCCCGTGGTCCTGTCACAAGTTTTAGTACGGTGGAAAACGCTCGTGTTCGTGGTTGGCCGTGCGATAAATGACAGACGGGGCGTCGGACGCATGGGCTGCGTGTGCGCTCGTTATGAAAAAGCCGAGCCGCCCGTATCGGGCGGCTCGGCAATCAAAATCCTTGGATTTGGGGCATCCGCTACTGGTTAGCTTGCCCCTCGAGCATACCGTCGAGGGTGCGCCAGGCGAGCTCGGCGCACTTGACGCGGGCGGGCATGTGCGAGATGTCCTGGAGCTGGGCGGCCTCGTCCAGATCTTCCAGGTCCTCCTCTGAGAGCTGCTCGCCGCGGATCATGGCCAGGAAGAGCCCGGCCAGGCGGCGTGCCTCCTCGACCGTCTCGCCGGTGATGAGGTCGGCCATGATATCGGCGCTGGCCTGGCTGATGGCGCAGCCGTGGCCGGTAAAGGAGGCTTCCTCGATCACGTTGTTCTCGACTCGTAGCTGCAAGGTGAGCTCGTCACCGCAGCTGGGGTTGATACCGTCGTGCTCGTGCGTGGGAGCATCCATCTCGTACTTATAGTCTGGGTGCGAGTTGTGCTCCATAAACGTGGTGGAGGTGTACAGATTACCCATTGAACGTGCTCCAAACGTGATGCAGGCCGGCGATGAACTTGTCGATGTCGGCCTTGTCGTTGTAGAAGGCCACGCTGGCGCGGCAGCAGGCAAGGTTCTCGACGCCCAGCCAGGTGAGCAGCGGCTGTGCGCAGTGGTGGCCGGCGCGGATGCAGACGCCGTCCATGTCCATGATGCTCGCGACGTCGTGCGGGTGAATTCCCTTGACGTTAAAGCTCACAACGCCGTGGTGGTTGTCCCAGTAGATGGAACCGATGATTTGGACAAAGTCGAGCTGCATGAGTTCGCCCATCAGATAGTGGACGAGTGCCTGCTCGCGGGCCTGGATGTTCTCGTAACCCACCGTGTTGACCAGGTAATCAAGGGCGGCGCCCGTGGCGAAGATGCCGGCGGCGTCCTGCGTGCCGGCCTCGAACTTCTCGGGGACGGGCGCCCAGACGGCGTCCTGCTCGGTGACAGAGTCGATCATCTCGCCACCGGTGAGCATGGGCGGCATGGCGTTCAGCAGGTCCATCTTGCCCCACAGCACGCCGATGCCCATGGGGCCCATGGCCTTGTGTGCGCTAAAGGCAAAGAAGTCGGCTCCCAGGTCGGCCACATCGACCGGCATGTGCGGCAGCGACTGCGCGCCGTCGACGACCAGATAGCCGCCGTACTTGTGGACGAGCTTGCCGAGGTTCTTGACCGGGTTCTCGACGCCCAGCACGTTAGAAACCTGACCCACGGCCAGAATCTTGGTCTTGGGACCAACCTTGGCAAGAACCTCCTCGGTGGTGAGCTGGCCAGTCTTGGTGGGGTAGAGGTAGACGAGCTTGGCGCCGGTCTCGCGGCAGACCTGCTGCCACGGAATCAGGTTGGAGTGGTGCTCCATGATGGTGATGACGACCTCGTCACCGGGCTCGAGCACCGTGGGTGCAAAGCTCTTGGCGACCAGGTTGAGCGACTCGCTCGTGTTACGGGTGAAGACGACCTCGTTGGCCTGTGAGGCGCCGATGAGGTCGGCGATCTGCTGGCGGACCTTCGCGATGGCGCCGGTGGCCTCGACGGACAGTGAGTACAGGCCGCGCAGGGGGTTGGCGTTCATGCGCTGATAGAAGTCATGCTCGGCGTCGAGCACGCAGGCGGGGCGCTGCGCGGTGGCGGCACTATCGAGGAAGGCGATCTCGGGGTGCTGCTGGAAAAGCGGGAACTGTGCCTTGTAGGGATTGGTCTCGATGTCGACGGTAGGCCAGCCGCGCGAGGCCTCGTCACTGGCGTCGAGCTCCATAGGCTCCGGTGCGGTACAGGTATCGCATTTAACGTGCTCGGTGTCGATCATGCGAGCTCCTCTTCAAAGTTGTTGATCAGGTTGTTGCCCAAGCGGACGACGGCTGCGCGGGTGCGCTCGTCGGTGGCGGAAAGCGCGGCGTCCTCCAGCTTGGCGCGAATGAACAGGTCCTCGGCGGCGTTTTGGTCAAGGCCACGGCAGGCGAGGTAGAACAGCTGCTCGTCGCGGACATGACCGATGGTGGCGCCGTGGTTGCCGGCGACGTCGTCCTCGTCGCATAGAATGACGGGAACGGTCTTGTTGTCGACGCCCTTGTTGGCCAAAAGCACCGTCTCGCGCTCGGTGCCGGTTGCGCCCTTGCAGCCGTGCACGAGGTCGATGGTGCCACGGTAGACTTTCTTGGACGTGCCGGTCAGCACGCCGTTGGCGTCGATCTCGCACTCGGTCTTGCGGCCGCGGTGGCGCAGCTCGTAGTTAAAGTCGCGCACCTGCTCGCGGGCGCCCAGGTAATCGGTATCGATCGTCACCTTGGCGGTATCGCCCAGCAGGTCGCCGGCAAGGCCGGTGGCGCTGGCGCCAGCACCCAGGACGGTGTGCTGCACGTTGACGCGCGCGCCCTCGTCCAGGAACAGGCCGGTGTCGTCGAGCGCGATCCAGCTATCGTCGAGCGTCTGCGTGCAGGTCACGTTGACGGTGACGTACTCGTGGGCGCACACGCGTAGCGCGGAGCCCACGACGCCTTGGCCGGCAACGGGGGAGTCCAGGGCTATGCGCAGGTCGAGCGTTGCCTGCGGACGGGCGACGACATCGATGGCGGCGATGGCCGCGGCAGCGTCGACGCCACTCACGCGCACGGTAACCGTGGCGTGCTTGTATGCGGGCACATCGATGACGACGCGCTTGGTGGCGTGGTCGGCCAGGTAAGTGTAGGCAGCCTCGCCCATGCCAGTCTCGAAGGCCTCGGCAGGGGAGAGCTCCTCCTCGAGCTTGATGGCGCCGGCCTGGTAGATGGAGGTGGCGGGCACGTCGAGCTCGGTCTCGGGCGTGATGCGGGCGCGGTCGGCGGCGTCGCCGGGGGCGGAGGCGCGGCGCTCGGGGAAGCGCTCGGCCATGGTGTCCATGGCGGCTTCGAACGCGTCTGCCACGCCAGTAAACTGCTCGTCCAAGCCCTCGACCTCAACGGCCTCGGTGGGAGCGGCGGCAAGCTCGTCAGAGAGCTCGAGCTTGGTCTGGTTCATCTTGAGCCAACCCCAAGTGGCAGCCGGCATCGCATTGACCTGCTCAAGGGTGGTAGCAGCGGTGTTGGTGGTCTGTTTCATTATCCGATCGCTCCTTCCATCTCGAGCTTGATCAGGTTGTTCATCTCGACGGCATACTCCAACGGCAGCTCCTTGGAGACCGGGTTGGCAAAGCCGTTGACGATCATGGTGCGGGCCTCTTCCTCCGAGATGCCGCGGCTCATCAGGTAGAACACCTTGTCGTCGCCGATGCGGCCGATGGTGGCCTCGTGGCCGATGTCGACGTTCTTGGCGCGGATGTCCATGGCCGGAATAGTGTCGGAGCGGCTCTGGTCGTCGAGCATGAGCGACTGGCAGCTCACGGTTGCCTTGGAGCCCTCGGCCTTGGGCGTGGCCACGATAGAGCTACGGAAGGTCTGGATGCCGCCGCTCTTGGAGATGCCCTTGGTCTCGACGGTTGCCGAGGTCTCGGGCGCGTTGAGTACGACCTTACAGCCGGTATCGAGGTTCTGGCCGGCGCCGGCAAAGGTGATGCCGGTAAAGCTCGAGCGGGCGCCGCGGCCGTTGAGCACGCTCATGGGGTAGAGGTAGCCCACGTGGCTGCCGAAGGAGCCGCTGATCCACTCGATGTCGCCGTCCTCGTCCACGCGCGCACGCTTGGTGTTGAGGTTGTACATGTTCTTGGACCAGTTCTCGATGGTCGAGTAGCGCAGGTGTGCGCGTTTGCCCACAAAGAGCTCCACAGCGCCGGCGTGGAGGTTTGCCACGTTGTACTTGGGCGCGGAGCAACCCTCAATGAAGTGCAGGTCGGCATCGTCCTCGACGATGATGAGCGTGTGCTCAAACTGGCCGGCGCCCTTGGCGTTAAGGCGGAAGTAGCTCTGCAGCGGGAAGTCGAGCTTGGTGCCCTTGGGCACGTAGACAAACGAGCCGCCCGACCACACGGCGCCGTGCAGGGCTGCAAACTTGTGATCGGTGGGCGGGATGAGCGTCATAAACTTCTCGTGGATGAGCGGCTCCCACTGCGGGTCGTGCAGGGCCTCCTCGATGCCGGAGTAGACGATGCCCATCTTGGAGGCGGTGTCCTGCATGTTGTGGTAGACGAGCTCGGAGTCGTACTGCGCGCCGACGCCCGCCAGGTAGCTGCGCTCGGCGTCGGGGATGCCCAAGCGCTCAAAGGTGTTCTTGATGTCGTCGGGCACCGACTCCCAGTCGTGCTTTTGGTCAGTGTTGGGCTTGACGTAGGTGACGATGTTGTCCATGTCTAGGCCCTCGATGGAGGGGCCCCACGTCGGATCGGGGAAGCGGTTGAAGATCTCGAGGGACTTGAGGCGCAGGTCGAGCATCCACTGCGGCTCGTCCTTCTTGGCGCTGATCTCGCGCACGATGTCGGGCGTGATGCCGGCGTCGAGGCGCTCGAAACCCTCCTCGCCATAGGTGAAGTCGTAGAGGCTGCGATCGATGTCCGCGACCTCGGTGCGGTTCTTGGTCATTGCGTCGCCCCTTTACGCCTGCTGCTCGGCAGCGGCGGCCTCGGCCTGAGCGCGCTGCTCGGCGGCCTCGCGCTCGAAGGTCTCAAAGCCGTTCTTGTCGATCCAGGGGATCAGTGAGGCGTCGTCCTCGCGCACGATGTGGCCCTTGACCATAACGTGGACGCGGTCGACATCCAGGTGCTCTAGGATGCGCGTGTTGTGCGTGATGATGAGCATGGAGCCGTCGCAGCTCTTGCGGTAGGCGTCCATGCCGTGGCTGACGGTGGACAGGGCGTCGACGTCCAGACCGGAGTCGGTTTCGTCCAGGATGGCGAGCTTGGGCTGCAGCAGCAGGAGCTGGAGCATCTCGACCTTCTTTTTCTCGCCGCCCGAGAAACCTACGCCCAGCTCGCGGTTGAGGTAGGCGGTATCCATGTTGAGCTCGGCCGCGAGCTCCTTGACGCGACGGCGGAATTCCTTGCCCTTCATCTCCAGGCCGGGGCGGCCGGCGATGCTGGCGCGCAAAAAGCTCGACAGTGGCACGCCGGGGATCTCGACCGGGGCCTGGAAGCTCAGGAACAGGCCGGCGCGCGAGCGCTTGTCGGTGGTGAGCTCGGTGATGTCCTGGCCGTCAAAGACGATGCGGCCGTCGTTGACCGTGTAAACGGGGTCGCCCATGACCAGGTGGCCGAGGGTGGACTTGCCGGCGCCGTTGGGACCCATCAACACGTGGGTCTCGCCGGCGGCGACGTTGAGGTTGACGTTGTGGAGGATGGTCTTCTCGTCCACGGAGGCGGTCAGACCTTCGATGGAAAGCAGCGGATTTGCGCTCATGCTGTCCCTCTCTGTATATGGTGTACTCATGGGTGTACTAAACCCTAGGAATCTTCTCGGAATAAAGTTACTATGGGTTCGGCGTTAGTCAAGGGAAAACCCGACTAATCCACTCGACTTTTTAGATGTGGGACATAATAATCAGGTTTGTTTGCCCCGCGTGCATAGGATTTGGGACTAACAAGCCTGATTTTGTCCCAGGAACAACGGGAGGGTAGGTATGCTCATTTCTTCTAAGGGCCGCTATGCCCTCCGGCTAATGATCTATATCGCGGCGCTGGGCGACGCCGAGGGCAAGATTGCCCTGCGCGAGGTTGCCGACCGCGAGCATATCTCGCAAAAGTATCTGGAGCAGCTGGTTCGTCCGCTTATGAAGGCGGACCTGCTTAAGAGCGTGCGCGGCAAGGGCGGCGGCTACATGATGGCTAAGGACCCGGCCGAGGTTCGTGCCGGCGACATCCTGCGCGCCGTCGAGGGCAGCACGGCTCCAGTGGCGTGCGATGGCATCGACAACAGCTGCGCCCGCAGCGATCTGTGCTCGACCGTCAAGTTCTGGCGCGGCCTGGACGAGGTCATCGAGAACTATGTTGACGGCGTGACGTTGGCCGACCTGGCCGCCGTCCCCGAGATCAACTTCGACATTAAGCTGTAGGTTGACCGCAATTCCTTAAGAATTCGCGGAGGGTTGTTGCCGTTTACCGAGGGGTTGTTGTGTAACAACGGGCGAGCTGCAATACTTATTTTTATCTTTGCAAACTGCACTTTAACTACACCAATGCAGGGAGGATCTTATGCAGCCCAAGCATTCTGCTATTGTCGCGGGCCTGACGCTGGCGCTTTCGTTTAGCGCCGTTACCGCGCCCGCGCCCGCCGCTGCCGAGGAACCCACGCCGGGCGTTGCCTCGGATGCCACCGATATCGACAAAGGCCTCTACACCCAGCAGTCCTTCTCGGGCGTGCTGAGGTCGGTCCAGGGCGTTTCGTTTGTAAACGTGACTCCCGAGATGAAGTACTTTACCAAGTACGAGAGCCATGGCAACTACAACCAGGGCTTTTCGTATGGCGACGGTTATAACGCGCTGGGCTATTACCAGTTCGACCGCCGTTGGTCGCTCATTCCGTTTATGAAGCAGGCCTACAACTACAACCCCGAAAAATACAGCATGCTCAAGGATGCGATTGATCGCGGCAGCGAGATTTCCAACGCGAGCAATGCCATGTACGAGAACGGCCAATTTACCGAGCTGGGCCATATCGCGCAGGATGCCTTCCAAGGTGCGTACAACACCGATCCTGTTGAGTTCTCAGCACTTCAAGATGCCTATGCGTACAACTCGTACTATGCGGTGACCGAGGCGTGGCTCAAGAGCGGCCTGGGCATTGATATTTCGGGCCGCGCCGATTGCGTCAAGGGCATGGTGTGGAGCATCACCAACATGTGCGGCACCGGTGGCTGCAGGGACTTTTTCCGCTGGGCGAATCTTTCCAACGATATGTCCGACCGCGAGTTTGTGACGGCGCTCTCCAATAGCGTGGTCAACAATGTCGCCACTAAGTTTTCGAGTCAGCCCCAGTATCATGAGGGCTGGAAGAATCGTTATAAAAATGAGCTGAAGGACTGCTTGGTTTTTATCGCCGAGGATGAGGCTGCCGCTGCGACGCCCGTGCAGCCCGAGCCCACACCGGCGCCCTCGCCGACACCTGATTCGAATGGCGACTCGAGTGACGATGTCAACGATGACAGGATGGATGCGCCCTCGACCGATGCTGACGGTAATGGCTCTGCTGGCGGCACTACCAACGACGGCTCTACCTCGAACGGCTCCGATTTGAACGGCTCTGCTGCGGGCGATTCGTCTTCAAGCTCTGCCGGCAATACGGACAGCGCCGCCTCTGGTTCGACCGACGCTGGTTCCTCTGATTCTTCCACTGGTTCGAGCGATTCGTCCGTTGGCACCGGCTCTAACAACGGCTTCGGCTCTGACGCAACCCCTGATTCCGATGCTTCCAAGGACGACTCGAATAAGGCGCCGGACGCTCCCGTTGCTTCGCCGGACAAGAAGCCTTCTTTCTCCGTGCAGCTTGGTTCTACGTTGGGCTCTTCGCTGATGGCTGGCGTCAATAATGGCTCGACTCAGAACAAGGACAACTCTGATCAGGTTTCCATGGAAAAGACCGAGGCCGCAAAGGGCGACTCAAAGGACAAGGCTTCCGAGAAGGCTGAATCCGATAAGGGTCCTAGCTCTGATGAGAAGGGCGAC
Source organism: uncultured Collinsella sp. (assembly GCA_902494245.1). GTDB lineage: Bacteria > Actinomycetota > Coriobacteriia > Coriobacteriales > Coriobacteriaceae > Collinsella. The sequence goes on along the minus strand of CABUSR010000026.1, from coordinate 14,921 downwards.
AAGTCCGCTCAGAAGAAGGACGAGGATAAGAAGTCTGAATCTGAGAAGAAGGACGAGAGCAAGACCGAGGGCGAAAAGAAACAGTCCGAAGACGACGACAAGAGCGGCGCTGATAACCAGGTTCAGGAGCAAAATGACTCCAAGACGGTGACCACTACAACCACGACGACTACAACGACCAAGTCATCTGGCGGCAATATGCCCAAGACGGGCGACTTGATCGTGATGGCGAGCCTTGCCAGTGCGAGCTTGGCTACGCTGGGCGCTACGTCCATCGTGAGCGGTAAGCATAAGCTCGATCAGCAGAAGAAAGCTTCTGGGGAGGACAGCTCGGAGGAGTAGCCTCTCGGTTGCCAGATAACTAAAGAGTCGGAACGGGGTCCGGTGCGAATGCATCGGGCCCCGTTTTTTGTTGTGCAACGATTAGTTGTGCCCCCTCACACCTCTTGTTGCTACCGTTGCCCGATATGTTCGCGCGGCGACATCGGTACGCGCGAGGCGGTCATTACAATTGGCATCGTGCTGCGATTTAGGGGGGAACGTTTTGGTGTCTGAACAGGCAAATAATGGTTGTGCTGCCGGCTTTGGCGTGCGTTTGATCGGCTGTGATGACGATGCGATTTTGCCCATTGGCATGCACGACTATGCGGAAGCTCTTGGTTGCTGCATGCTGGTCGACAAGACCATGTTTATTGCCGATGTGTTGGACTGCGACGCGTCCGTTGTGGTGTGCTGTCGACCCGAGGGTTTTGGCAAGAGCATGAACTTGTCGATGCTCAGGGCTTTTCTGGAGCGTCCAGCGGTCGGTCGCGCTGGTCAGCGTTTGTTTGCCGATGCTCAGATTTGGGATGCAGACGGCGGGCGCTATCGGGATGAGTACGCTTGCTATCCGGTGATATCGCTGGACTTTTCTAGCGCTGCGAGGCGTGGCCCCGCTGTTGCCGGCGCCGTGCGCGATGCCCTTTCGGGCGAGTGCGCTCGATTGTTGGCGCTCTTGGAGGCTCCGGATTTAGCTCGAGACAAGGTGCGTCACATCGAACGCGTTGCGCGTGGCGCGGCGAGCGAGGATGAGGTCGCCTCGGTGCTTGGCGTGCTCATTGGGCTGCTGGAGATGGCCTGCGATGAGCAGGTTGTATTGCTCGTTGATGGGTACGACGCGGCGTGGTTGGGCCGTGCGAGCGCGAGGGGCGCTTCCGGCGCCGATCCGGCAGGGCTATTCGATCGTGTGCTGTTCGACGCCATTGCCACTGCGCGCGATTCGTTGCGGCTGACGTGTCTGATGGGGGAGCGTCCCAGTCCTGCCGAAGCGGCGCTTTCGTCGCGCAGTTGCTCGTATTGTCTGTCGACGCCGCTTTCGACGTGGTGTGACCGTTGGTTCGGCTTTTCGGATGCCGAGGTCCAGGCTCTGTTGAATCGTGCTGGGCGCGAGGAAAACCTTGATGATGCGCGTGAATGGCTCGAGGGATATCGGTTTGGCAGGGTCTATTGCTCGAGTCCGGCGCGCGTGATCGGTTTTCTGGACCGAGGCTGCACGGCGCCTGTGCGCGCCGATCTGTATGGGTATGCGGATTGCCTGAGTAGGGTAGTTGCCGGGTGGAATCTCGACCGCCTTTCGGTCTTGTTTGATTTGCTCGAGGCCCATGGGTGCGCTGAGGTCCCGCTTTGTTTGGGCACTGCAGAGCCAGATGTCTCGCCTGACGATGGCATGTGGACAGCGCTGTATCTGTCCGGTTTTCTCACGACGGATATGACTGAGGAGCCAGAACATGGCGATCGCCTCCGTGCTTTGCGATTGCCCAATAACGAGCTTCGCCAGGCCTTGCGTCTAGTGATTATTGAGTGGTTTGAGTGTGCTGCCGAAGACATTCGAGACGTCGATGCGTTTCGCGACGGGTTGTGCCGTGGGGACGAGGATACGGTGAGGCGGGCGCTAAGCCGCATCCTGGGAGATGCGGGAATCGGTGCGACCGACCCAGATGCGCCGCTGCCATATCATCTGCTCTTGCAGGGGCTCTGCTTTGGCTTGCCGGGCTATGCCAATCCTGCCTCGAGGCGAAAGTGTGGCGCGGGTCGCTGGGACATCCAGGTTTTCCCTACGGGTGCTGTGTTCGACGTAGCAGATACGATTGGCATGCTGGACGAGCGCCCGCTGATAACGATTAACTTGATGTATGACCCCGATGTGGATGCGCTGGGCCTGGAATTGCTGGCCGTGCAGTCGCTACTCGACATAGAGCGCGACGGCATCGACGAAATCCGTGTGCCGCGCCCCGGCGTGGGTCGCATGCGCTGGGGGTTCGGTTTTGATGGGCAGCATGTGGCTACGGTGTGCCAGCGGCTTTAAGCGCTGAGGTGTTTCCGGCTTCCGTTACTCTGCGTCCTTCATGGGCGGCATGGGCTCCCAGTCGGGGTCCTTGATAATCTTGCGGGCGTCTTTCATGCCACGGCGCAGCGCCGGGATGCCGGTCTTAAAGCACTTGTCAACGGCAGCCAGGCGAATGAATTCCTTGCAGAAGGTCGCGGCGTTGCCCAGACGGAACAGCACGGGGTGATAGTCGCCGTAGATCTGCATGTAGCGGGCGAGGAAGCCTCGGTTGCGCATAATGTAGTAGCGGTTGGTGTCGCTCGTGGAGTTGAGCTGGCGCTTGCCGGCGATATCCCAGTTAGAGACGGCGCGGGCGCGCTTGAGAACCACGTCGGCAACAACGGCGGCGGAGAAGTGCTGGCTGGCCACGTAGCCATAGCAGGCATCGTCGCCGTAGATAAAGAAGCGCGCGTCGGGCAGGCCGATCTTGTCGACCACGCGGCGCGAGAACATGCCGCCCTCAAAGCACAGCTGGTTCATGGTGCGGTAGCCCTCGGGACCCAGATCCCACTTGGCGACTGGGTTGGGAATGCCGAGCGAAAGGATGAGTTGGTATTGCCAAAAGAAGGCGCCGCCGTCAAAGTCTAGGCGCGAACCCTGGATGACATCGTAGCGGTCGGTCCACTTGGCAAGACGCTCGATGCCTTCGGGGATGACGAGCACGTCGTCGTCCATCACCCAGAACCACTGGGCGCCCAGGTCGTAGGCGCATTTAGTGCCGGCGGAGAAGCCGCCCGCACCGCCGCCGTTTTCGAGCTGCGGGGCGTAGATGACGCGGTCGGTGCCGCCCTGCGCGTCGGGCTGCTCGGTGTCGATGCCCCACAGGTTGGCCAGGCGCTCGTTAAATGCGGCGCACATGGCCTCGGTCTCGCGCGAATTTTCGTTATCGACAATCACGATGCGCCAGGGCGCTGCCGTAAGCTCGGTCATGGAGTCGAACAAGTTGGCCAGGAGTTCCTGGCGCTTGTACGTAACGACGACAATGGCGAGCTTGTCGATGGGGGCGGGAAGGGTTGAAGGCATGGGGCAATATATCCTTTCACGCGCGGCGGGCGAGCGCTGCACGGAAGCTATCGAATACGTCCTTGGGACTGTCCTATTGTAAAGGCTCGGCGCACCTTGGCGGCAAGCTTTGAATAAAACGCAGGAACCTGCCATGGGCCCGCCGCATGATGTGGGGCTGCTTTGCCCGCAAGAGGCTCCATAGATTATATAAACGCCCGCTGGCGCGCTGACCCTTTGATACCATGAAACGACAGGTATTTCCTAAGGAGCACATTTGTCTACTAACGCCTCTGGCAGCCCTGTTCTGTCGCTACTTATTCCCATTTACAATGTTCAGCGCTACCTGCGCGAGTGTCTCGATTCCGCCATGGCGCAGACGCTCAAGGATATTGAGATCATCTGCATTAACGACGGGTCGACCGACAACTCGCCGGCGATTATCCGCGAGTATATGGAGCGCGATGGGCGCGTCAAGATGATCGACAAGGTCAACAGCGGCTACGGCGACTCAATGAACCACGGTCTGGAGATGGCGCGTGGCAAGTACGTTGGCATCTTGGAGTCCGATGACTTTATGGCGCCCGACGCACTCGAAAAGCTTGTCTCGGCCGCCGATAGCAATAATGCCGACTTTGCGAAGGCTAACTTTGATTTCTACTGGTCTAAGCCCGAGGAGCGCCGTTCGCTGCACGAGATGTTTAAGGCCAAGGACTGCGGCAAGCCGGTGCACCCGAGCGATACGACTCAGTTCTTTAAGCAAAAGCCGTCGATTTGGTCGGCCGTGTACCGTCGCGATTTTCTTGAGCGCAACGGCATTAAGTTCCTGCCGACTCCGGGGGCATCCTTTCAGGACACGTCATTCGCCTTTAAGGTGATCGCGTGCGCCGATAAGGCTGTTTACCTGCATGATGCCGTGTTGTCTTATCGCCAGGACAACGAGAATTCCTCGGTCAATTCTTCGGCTAAGGTCTTTTGCGTCAATTCCGAGTATGCCGAGATTGAGCGTTGGATTCGAGAGGATTATGCCCGCGACCACGCAAGCGGCGATGTCGCGCGCATGCTCAAGTTCAATCAACTCATTAAGTACGATTCGTACATGTGGAACTACGTGCGCCTGGCGCCTAAGTTCTATAAGGAGTTCCTGGTTCAGATGGCCAAGGAGTTCCAAACGGCCTTGGACGTCGGGGACTTTTCGCTTGACGACCTCAAGCCGTGGAAGCGCGCAAATCTCGCTGCCATCCTCAAAGATCCTGAGGGCTGGGTTGACGAGCATCCGAGTTTTGCGACGGATGGTGCCTTGGGGCGTGCTAAGTATTACGCCTCGGTTGGAGGCCCAGGCGTGGTCGCCGCCTTCCTCATCGAATCGCTGAGGGGGTAGGTCGGCATGGGAGAGGCCTCGTGTCCTAAAGCTACCATTGTCGTCCCCGTTTACAACTCTGCGCGCTCCATTCAGCGATGCCTCGATTCGCTGTTGGCCCAGTCTGAGCGTTCGATTCAGGTTGTCTGCGTCAACGACGGTTCGACTGATGATTCGTTGAACGTGTTGCGTCGGATCGCGCAGGCCGACGATCGCGTACTGGTGATTGACCAGGAAAACGCGGGCGTCTCGTGTGCTCGAAATGCCGGCATCGATGCCGCCGTGGGCGGGACCGTCTTTTTTGTGGACGCCGACGATTACATCGATGCCCAGACGGTCGAGCGCGTGCTGCATGCCATGGAGTCTGCGGATGCCGAGGCCGCCGTTTTTGGCGGCGTCTGTGAACCTGCCGATGCTGCCCCCAAACGCGTCCAGCAACTCATGAGCCCCAAAGCTGGTACCTTCGGCGCCCGCGATCCTCAACTGCTGTTCCATTCGAATGCGCAGCCCTATGCCTGCCGTGCGGCTTTTTCGCGCGAGCTGCTCAATCGCGAAGGCATTCGCTTCGCCCCCGGTTTGGCTTTGGGCGAGGACGTCGTCTTCCAATTTGCGGCTTATGCGCTTGCCCGCAGGACCGTCGTCATGCCTGACAAGTTCTACCACTACGTGATGGAGAGCGAATCGGCGACGCACGAGTTCAACAGTGCCGAGGCGCGCGCCAAAAAGCTTGACGCCCACATGAGGATGCTCGAGGAGGTCTTGGAGGACTGGTCGGCCTACGGTCTTTTGGACCTGTGTCCCGGTGAGCTGATAACTTGGTTTTTGGACCTCATTGTGTTCGACCTGGCACGCTTGGATGCCGATGACTTCCATCGCGTGGCGGCTCGCGTCAACATGGACCTCACGACGTTTTTGGGAACGGAGTGGGCGGATATGCCTGCTAAGGGCGCCGTTCGCCGTGTTGCCCACAAGCTCGTCGCGACGACCTCGGGCGTTTCGATGGCAGACGCCACGCTGTTCTATCTTTCGACTCGCGGTCTCAAAGCCTGTCTGGAGCGCTTTCTCTAATTCCAAGCGCTGCCGCCCGTCGCAGCTCGGCTGCTAAAATAACCCTGTTACACGCTATTCAACAGGAGGTTCTCTTGCAGAACTCTGATACCCCTAAAGTTTCGCTGCTTGTTCCCATCTGCAATGTCGAACGCTACCTGCGCGAGTGCCTCGATTCCGCCGTGGCTCAGACGCTCAAGGACATCGAGATCATCTGTATCAACGACGGCTCCACCGATAGCTCGCCAGATATCATCCGCGAGTACATGGAGCGCGACTCCCGTGTAAAGATGATCGACAAGGCCAACAGCGGCTACGGCGACTCGATGAACCGCGGCCTGGAGATGGCGCGCGGTGAGTACGTGGGCATTCTTGAGTCCGACGACTTTATGTTTGAGGATTCGCTCCAAAAGCTGGTCGCCAAGGCCGATGCTGAACATGCCGATGTGGTAAAGGGCGACTTTTACTTGTATTGGTCCACGCCCAACGAGCGCCGTGAGCTGTTTGGGATCATCGACGAGCATATGACGGGCGCCGCGTATCGCCCCGTCGATCGCCCGGGCATCTTCTACCGCAAACCTTCCATTTGGTCGGCTATCTATCGGCGCGAGTTCCTCATCGACAATCAGATTCGGTTCCTTCCCACGCCGGGTGCCTCGTATCAGGACGCAGGCTTTAACTTTAAGGTTTGGGCTTGCGCCGAGCGTGCCGCGTTTATTGCGGACCCCATTTTGTGCTATCGCCAGGATAACGAGAAGAGCTCCGTTAATTCGCCCAACAAGGTGTTTTGCGTGTGCGACGAATATGCCGAGATGCAGCGCTTTTTGGATGAACGCCCCGAGCTTAAGGCTCAGCTTCAGGGCATTTTAATGCGCATGAAGGTCGATACGTACCGTTGGAATGATGAGCGCCTGGTCGATGAGTTGCGCGAGCAGTTTTGGGAGAAGGCCTCTCCCGAGCTCAAGTCCGATTGGGATGCTGGTCGCTTTGACCTGTCGCTGTTCGATCCGCGTGGCGAGACCGACTTGCGCCTGATGGTCAAATCGCCCCGCGCCTATATCGATTCGCGCTTTGACTTTAAGAAGCCGGGCAAGCTCAATACGTTTAAGCATTACTTTAAGATTGGCGGCCTGCCGCTGGTCTGGCGCGTGCTGACGTATCAGCGCACCTACGGCGACAACCCGCACCCTGATGACGTTCCGGCCGCACAGTAGGAGCGAGTGACTATGGTTACCCCCAAGATTTCCGTTGTTGTTCCCATCTATAAGGTGGAGGAGTGTCTGGCCTGGTGCCTGGACTCCTTGCTTGCGCAGGACATGCCCGATTGGGAAGGCGTGCTGGTCAACGATGGCTCGCCGGACGGTTCGCGCGATATTGCGGCTGCCTATTGCGAAAAGGACGCGCGCTTTACGCTGGTCGATAAGGAGAACGGCGGCCTGTCGAGTGCACGTAATGCAGGCATCGCTGCGTCCATGGCGCCTATCGTTGCGTTTTTGGATTCCGACGACCGCTTTACGCCCGATGCATGCCACGTGATCGTCGATGACTTTGAACGCGAGGATTGCGACGTGTTGACCTTTGGCGCGAATCCGTATCCGCTGGAGGCGGGGTATCCGTGGCTTAACTATGTGCTGAGCCCGCGCGATGTGTCGTTTGAAGGCTATTGCTCTGACCTGCTGTTTAAGGAAGCATCTCGCCCCTTTGCCTGGCGCACCGCCTGCAAGCGTGAGTTTTTGTTGGGTAACGGGATCGTGTTCGACGAAACCGTTAAATATGGCGAGGACCAGGTCTTCGATTTTGCCGTGTACGGTCGCTCGCGCAAGACCGCGCTTATTTCGAACAAGCTGTACGACTACCGCGTGGCGCGCAAGGGTTCGCTCATGGACACCATGCGCTACGACGACGAGACACGTCTGCTGGAGCACGTGAAGATTTACTCCGCGGTGCTGGCTGACTGGCAGCGCGACGGTCTCGATGTACAGCACGCCGATGACCTGGCGTACTTCCTATGCGATCTGGTGCTGTACGATGCGCTCAGGTTGCTGGGTTCGGACTGCGGCAAGGTGTTTGCTGCCGTTGCTACGGCACTTGCCGGTTCTGCCGTGGGCGGCGATGCTGCGCTCGCACAATGCGCTCCTTCTGTTGCTGCTATGGTGCGTGCGGCGCTTACCGGCAAGGGTCCCAATGCCCGTGCATGTAAAAAGCTCATGTTCGATTACGACGTCTTGAGGTTTGGGCGCCTGGGTGCCTGCAAACGCATGGCAGCGAACGCCCTGGGAAAGCGAGAAGTGTAGATGAGTATCAAGCGTTTGGCGCTTTGCCGCAGCCAGGGCCGTCTGTTTGTGCTGCTTCGTTTTGCCGGTCAGGATGTCGCCGCGCTTATTGAGCGGGAGGGTTCTCAAGCGTTTGCCCATGCGACGACGAGCGGTTCTTGTGTGCCGTTGCTGGTGTTCCCAGTCGATCATGGCCGTGTGCTGGCGTTTTGCCCTTCCGTTTCCGATTACGAGCGCGAGCTCGCCGTCTTGGTGCTTCCGTTTTTGGATGGCTCGTCGATGGATGTCGTTTTTGCATCCGGTGGTCAAAGGTTGGGCTCCATTCGCCTCGATAGCCGCGTGGCCAAGCTGGAATCCAAGATTAACTACAAAGCAAAGCCTGCGCTGTGCGCGCTTATCCGCGATGCGCAGCGTGGCGAATGCTGCGGTCGCTACGAGATCGATGCCATTCGCTATTTACCGGCAGACGCCGGCGCGGTGTGGCGCTATGAGGTTACCTGGGCGGGAGACCCCCAGTGCGCACCTGAGCTCAAGATCTTCGATACGCATATGAATGTCATCGATGCCACCGTGCATGTGTTTGAGTCGCAGGTCGATGTGCCGCAGCGCAACGGTTGCCGCGTCAATAAAACGTATCTGAGCGTTGAGATGCCTCAGGATATACGGGATTTTGTCGCGATTGTGAGCGATCCCACAGAGCAGATCCAGAGCGGGTTTTGCGCCATGGATGGTCGCCTGTACAACGGCATGGTCGACGACAGTTGGAACCGCATGAAGGACGCGCGTGCAGACGACGCAGCTTATCGACGTTGGTTTGAGCAGCATCGCGCAAAGCCGGGTGATTTGGCGTGCCAGCGTGTCGCTTCGGCGGCCTTTGCCTATAGGCCGCTCGTGAGCATTGTGGTGCCGTGCTACAAGACTGATCGGGTCTACCTGCGCGAGCTGCTGGATTCGGTGCTAGCCCAGAGCTATGACAACTGGGAACTGCTCCTTATGGATGCCTCGCCTGAATGGGATGCGGTGGCCGCCCTTGCGGCAGGTGCCAACGACGAGCGCATCCGTCGCATCGAGCTTCCCGGCAACGGCGGCATTGTCGTCAACACCAACGCGGGTATCGAGCAAACGACGGGCGACTACATCGCGTTCTTGGACCATGACGACATTCTGGAACCGGACGCGTTATTCCACTATGTTGCCGCGCTGAATAAGGCGGCCGAGGGCGAGCGTCCCCAGGTCCTGTTCTGCGACGAGGACATGTTCCAGAAAACGGGGGAGTGGGGCCAGCCGGTCTTTAAGACGCGGCTCAACGTCGACCTGCTCTATAGCCATAACTGCGTGACGCATTTTCTGATGGTGGAGAAGGCGCTCATCGATCACATTGGCACGTCCCCAGAAGACGTTGCGGGTGCCCAGGACTACGACCTGACGCTCCGCTGCCTTGCGGCGGGCGCGCGGTTTGAGCATGTTGCGCATGTGCTGTATCACTGGCGTGTGCATCCCGGTTCCACCGCCGATGGCTCTGCAGATAGCAAACCGTATGCCATTGAAGCCGGGCGCCTTGCGCTTCAGCGCCACTTTAACGCGCTGGGCATTTGCGGAACGGTCGAGGAGACCGAGACGCCGTTTGTCTACCGCATGCGCTATGCGCTGTCGGAGCCTGCGCCGCTGGTGAGCATTGTGATCCCCACCAAGGACCACGTTGAGACGCTCGATGCCTGTGTGATGTCGATCGCCCAGAAGGCCACGTATGCCAATTACGAGATCGTTTTGGTGGAGAACAACAGCGAAGCCCCGGAGACGTTTGCGTATTACGAAACCCTGCCGGAGCGCGTGTCCGCGGCATCTGAGGGCAAAGGTAGCGCGCGCGTTGTGTACTGGCCGGGCGAGTTCAATTACTCTCAGATCATCAATTTTGGCGTGGAGCATGCCAAGGGCGACTACCTGCTGCTGCTCAACAACGATACCGAGGTCATAAGCCCCGACTTTATCGAAGAGATGATGGGCTATCTGCAGCGTCCCGATGCGGGCGTGGTTGGTGCCAAGCTCTATTTTGCCGATCATCTGGTGCAGCACGCTGGCATTTTGGTCGGCGTGCGCGGCGCACTTGCCCATGCCAACCAGGACTTCTCGGCAAAGCGCGAGGGCTATCTTGCTCGTGCCGTACGACCGGGCAGCTTTAGCGCCGTAACAGGTGCCTGTCAGATGGTTCGACGCGACGTATTTGAGCAGGTCGGAGGCTACAACGAGGAATTCGCCGTCGGCTTTAACGATGCGGACTTTTGCCTGCGCGTGTGGGAGGCGGGCTACCGTACCATCTTTACGCCCTATGCCGAGCTGTATCACTACGAGTTCACCTCGCGCGGCAGGGAAGAGGCCAACGAGGAAAAGCTGCGCCGCTGGAAACGTGAACAGGCGCTGTTCATGCAACGCTGGCCTGAGTTCTTCCTCGATGGCGATCCGTGGTTGGGGCCGAACTTATCCGCTGAGAGCGAGTACTTCTCGTTTTAGTGCGAAGTAATGCCAAGTTCCGGCAAAGTATCCTCAAGAGCTGCAAGGGCGGTGGGGTTCAAGTACTCCTCGTTCAAGCAGCTCTTGTCATATCGAAAACGTGTGTCTCGTGAGCATTCGATGAGTTCTGCAGTAAAGAACCTCTCCCAGCTAAAGAACTTTGAGCTTTCGATATGTTCGGCGGGGTTAAGCAGTATGTCCTTAATGTGTTTGCTGTTGAATAATCCCGACTTCAACACGAGCCATTCAAACGATTCCAGTAGGAATAGCTTGATGTTCTTTCGGCGCAATAGAGCAGCTGCTTCCACAATTTCTGGTCCAAAGGCGGCGCCGTCGGCAATCACGAGGATGTCGTTTTCTGGTGCGTTCATAATGCAGTTGCAAATATTTGATTTTCCTCCCGCGCTGATGCGCTTAATGCTGCTCTTTTTGCATAGCAAACTGAAGAATTCGTAGCCCGAATTTGTGTCCTCGACGATGACAAGCTCGGGCCTCTCGCCTCTAAATTCAGTATCATCGTAAATACGATATGTAGAGGTGTAGACACGAGAGTAAACGGGATACTTCGTTGTGGTTCGGTTGGTGTTCTTAAGACCGTAGATTTCATCAACGCTATAGGGCAGTTGGCGCAGTGACTCTCTGGCGACGATTACGTAGTAGTTTGAGCTACGTTTTGCTTCATGGGCAAATTCTCTTGATCGAACAAAAGTATTGCCCTCATCAATAAAAACAATACTGCTGGAAATTTCTTGGAGATCTCTGCGCCAATATTTTCCAGATATTGTTTTACAGGGCACTTTGCAACTTACTGTTACGCCGCTTTGTGCCCCAAGCTCTTCGTGGGCTGCCACCATATCAAGCAGAGTTGTCTTTCCTGTAGCACTGTTACCTTGGATGATGGTCAGATTTCTATTGATGGTCAGTTTAAACTGAACACGGTTATTTTGAATAATTACCTTGTATGATCCGCGCATCAGGAGTTCTCCCTAAGGCATTTTCCAGCTATGGGGACAAGGTCAAACATCGTGTGAACGACATCGCCTGTGTTCGCAATGACAGCCGTGAATTTGCCGTTTCCAAAATCCATTAAATGGTAGAGATTGATTGCTAAATCCTTTTGCGCGGCGACCCGCAGAATCCAGTAGGCGCAATTATCACCGCAATTTGAGGCGTTATATACGTTCTCCGGCATAAAGTACATAAGCAGCAGTGTTTTGGTGCCGCTGGATAGTTTTTCGGGAGGAATGATACCTAGAATCTTGGTATCGATTGCATTGGGGCCTACCACGGTGCCTTTGTCGATGGATTTTATGACCCTTTGAGCAAAGGCATCTTGAAACCACTGGGGCGAATAGACGTTATCGAAGTAAACCGACGTGTTGTAGATAACGTTTTCCATATCACCATAGTGAATTGTTAGCACGTTAGCTCCTTCGGCTTGCTGATTTGGCATTTAGTGAGATTGATTATATCGCAGCACATGAGGCGGGCGTTATCGGCCCGCGGTAGATGTGATTGATGACCAAGGTTTGTATTTTGTTGCTTTATTATTCAGTTCACTCGTTTAATCAGTTCGCTCATGCGCTAAGTTTGCCTTAGAAGCTATTTAGCGTAACGGTTGAGGTGTGGCGACTCATATTTAAATTGCAGTCACAAAGACACCTTTTATCGATTTCCCGTTGAAATACTGAATTGATAGTTTAAAAATAACTTAAGAGAGCCTTAAATCTCGGAAAAAGGATGTCGTATGAAAAACCTTCGAGAAAGATGGCACGGACTAACAGTGCTGGGAGTTGTTGCATTTGCTGCTGCCTGCATGACGGTTGCCCCGGCGCCCTCATTTGCTGATATTGCTGGCGGTGGCGGAGGCGGTGGACCGATTACGGAATGGTGTTCCGACGGTCGTCCGAAGACTGGACTCGTTCGGTGCGAGGACGGCAACCTTCGCTATTTCGATCCCGAAACTGGCGCCATGGTCACGAACCAGTGGCATAACGAATACGAAGCTGTCTGGTACTATTTTGGCGCTGACGGGACCGCGGTGTCGGGCTGGCAGTCTATCGGTGGGGACAAGTATTACTTCTATCCCGAAAACCATGATATGGCATACGGCCGAGTTCAGATTGACGGCAAGAACTACTTCCTGAACACCCCTGGTGCCAACGCCGATGGCCGCATGCAGCATAGTGGCTGGTTCTACGACTCCATCTACGGAAAGTGGTCCTATGCGACCTCCGACGGTGAGCTATTGACCGGTTGGCATAATCTCGGCGGGGCTTGGTACTATTTCAACGAATCTGGGGTCATGCTGACTGGCTGGATCAACGATTCGGGTACCTGGTACTACACTAATGCCTCCGGTGCGATGGTCACTGGCTGGCTCAACATCGGCGGTACGTGGTTCTACCTCGACGGCTCGGGCGCCATGGTCGCTAACAGCTGGCGCAGCCTCGGCGGCTCCTGGTACTGGTTCGGCGACTCCGGTGCAATGGCCACTGGCTGGTTCTTGGCAGGCGGCTCTTGGTACTATGCGAGCGGTTCGGGCGCCATGGCAACCGGCTGGCTCAGCAATGGCGGCACGTGGTATTGGCTCGGAGGTTCGGGCGCTATGGCCTCTAACTCTTGGGCTAACGTTGGTGGAGTTTGGTACTGGTTCGACGATTCCGGCGCGATGGCCACCGGCTGGCGTCAGGTCGGCGGCGCCTGGTACTACTTTAGCGGTTCCGGCGCTATGGCTCACGACGCCTGGGTCGGCGACTACTACCTCCAGTCTTCCGGTGCCATGGCTACGAATGCCTGGGTTGGCTCCTACTATGTCGGCGAGGACGGCAAGTGGATTCCGGGCTACGGTTTAGTTTGGTATAAGAACGGTAGCGATGTTTACCATACGCATAAGTGCCGTACCGTTGGTAAGGACGCAAAGGGCTATTCGCAGATCTCTATTCAGGAGGCCCAGAGGCGTGGCGCTTCACGAGAGTGCAAAAACTGCCAGCAAATTGGCTAGCACATTACTGAGCTAGTTTTGATTGAGGCCCCGTTGCCCTGAAGCGACGGGGCCGCTGCGTGATTGGATACCGTGCTGTTATGAAGAAATGGTCATTCGGAGTGCTGGCTTTTTCGGGCCTCATTTCTTTTGGGCTCCTTTTGGGTTCGCCTTCGATGTTATACGCCCTTGATTCGAATAACATTGACGAAGGTCCCGCATCTAACGTTGCCATTGCTTCTGTCGAGTCAGGTGTTGATGCTCAGCGCGAATCGGCCTTCGCCGTTGAGCAGAACTCTCAGGTGGATAATGAGGTCTCTTCTGAGGTTTCGAATCAAATTGTTTGGCATCAAGGATGGATATCGCCCGAAGAGGGGGCTGGTTTTTGGCGTTGGGGCTTGTCTGACGGAACAGTCGCTGTTTCTTCTTGGAGACATATAAACGGTAGCTGGTATTGGTTCGACGACGAAGGTCGAATGGCTCAGGATGGGTTGGTTCAAGTCGGGGGTGCGACTTATGGATTCTCCTCTTCGGGTGCAATGCGTGTCGGCTGGTACCTAGATTCTACGGGCTCCACTTCTGCTTGGCGTTATTTCTCCGGTTCTGGCGCCATGTTAAAAGGCTGGCTTTCAGACGGCAACAACTGGTATTGGCTGGATGATGAAGGCAAGATGGTCCACGACTCGATGCTGCAGATCGGGGGAGCCACGTATGGATTCTCCTCTTCTGGCGCAATGCTTATCGGATGGCATCTTGATGCTTCTGTCTGGCATTATTTCTCCGGCTCTGGCGCCCTGGTAAAGGGCTGGCTCTCGGATGGGGGCCGTTGGTATTGGCTTGATCCTGCGGACGGTTCTATGGCCACCGGGCTGAATGCATGCAATGGAACCCCTTATATCTTTAACGGATCGGGGGCCATGCTCTCCTCCCAGTGGGCGCTTATTGACAACAACTGGTATTACGCTGACTCCAACGGCTTGCTGCATGGAGGTTGGTTGCTTCTAGGGAATTCTTGGTATTACCTGGATCCAGGAAGCCATATTATGCTCACGGGCTTTGTGCGAGTGGGTACAACCTCCTATTTCCTTACGAGTTCAGGTGCCATGGCAACAGGCTGGGCACTTGCTGATGATACTTGGTATTACGCCGCATCAAACGGAGCTATTCAACGAGGGCGATGGATAAAGTCCGGAAGCGCCTGGTATTACCTTGATGATGTATCCGGCGCAATGCGTACTGGTGAATTTGCGGTAGGAAGCAAGCGCTATTTTTCTTATGATTCCGGTGCAATGGCATCTTCGTGCTGGATCAACTTGAACGATGGTATGGCATGGGCGAATTCGTCTGGAGCACTGAGCGAGCCGTTGCCTACTTCATCTGATG